>CAYWYV010000009.1:0-24130 GCA_964462705.1 uncultured Dehalococcoidia bacterium | reverse complement strand
ATTTCCACCAAAGGAAGTACCATGGGCCTCTTTTTTGTCTCCTTGTAAATATGATCTGCAATTGTTTTAGCTATTTCAGATTCGATATCATCCAAATCTAGTACTTTTAACCACTTTTCTTCCAGCAGGACTTGGACCATTTTAGAGGCTGATTTTAACGCAGTATTTTCATAATGTTCTTCAGAAAACCCCACAGACCTCAATTTAGGGCTTCCTATTACCGAGGATTTGTCGCCGGATATCACTACACTTGCAATTATGATTCCCTGTCGTGAAAGGGCTATTCTTTCATTAATGATGTTGTCGTGAGTTTCGTCGGCTTTTTTACTGTCCATATAAATAGTTCCGGAGGGAACTCGTCCAGCAACTTGCGCCCCGTCGTTCGCAATTTCTAATACTTCGCCATCTTCGATAACAAATACTGATTTCTCTGACATGCCCATTCCTTTGGCAATGTCTGCATGAGCTTTTAAGTGTCTATATTCTCCATGTATAGGTAGGAAGTACTTTGGCTTTGTCAGATTGATCATGAGCTTAAGTTCCTCACGACTTGCGTGCCCATGAACATGAACAGGAGCAATACGACTATATATGACTCGGGCACCTCTCCGGAAAAGTGAATCTATAGTTTTTGCAACAGAAGTTTCATTTCCAGGGATTGGGGATGATGACAATACTACGGTGTCACCGGTCACTATGTTTATATCAGGATGATTTCCGTTAGCTATTCGAGTAATCGCGGCATTCGGTTCACCTTGGCTCCCAGTGGCTATATATATGACTTTATTTAAAGGTAGGTTACGTGACTCTTTCATAGATACGATCACATTTCCCGAATCTTTGACATATCCCATTCTCAGAGCCATTTTGATATTTACGTTCATACTTCTACCGACTAAAGATATCTTCTTTTGATGTCTTTCTGCAGAATTTATGATTTGTTGTACCCGCGCAATTAAAGAGGCGAAGGTGACTATAATAACTCTTCCACTCGCCTCTTTAATTGTGTTGTCTAGAGCATCTCCAACAAGCTTTTCCGACCCGGTATACCCTTCGATTTCGGCATAAGTGGAATCTGAGCACAGCAAGAGAACGCCGTCTCCTGTCAATCGTGATAGGTGATCAAAGTCGAAAGGTATACCGTCTGCTGGGGTGTGATCTATCTTGAAGTCACCGGTATGAATGATTGTTCCAAAGGGAGTTCTGATTGCAATTCCCATCGAATCTGGAATGGAGTGGCATACTCGGAAAAACTCAAACTCAAAAATACCTGCAGAGATTTTTTTTTGTGGTTCGACTATGTGTAAGTTAGCGCTTTTAATTATCGAAGCCTGTTTAAGTTTGTTGGAAATCAGGCTATGTGTGAGGCGAGAAGAATAAACAGGAGCATCTATTTTAGAAAGTAGAAACGACAGTGCCCCTATATGATCTTCGTGGCCGTGGGTTATCAAGATAGCTTTCACACGGTCTCTGTTTTTTTCCAAATAAGTTGTGTCGGGTATTCCAAGCTCAACACCAGGCATATCGTTTCCTGGAAATAACAAACCAGCGTCAATCACCACAATATCTTGATGGCATTCTATTACCATCATATTTTGGCCTATTTCCCCTAGCCCGCCCAACGGGATAATTTTTAATGGAGAAGACATTTCAGGTATATATTCACCCTATCGGTCGAAGAGCCCAAGTTGTTTTGGCTCCACTTGATTGGGTGACTTGCTGCGGATTTTTGGCATATTGTGATATTCATTGACTAGTTCTAACAGCTTGGTAAAATCATCGGCCAACCGTGGTCTGAGAGAGGGGTTATAAAGAGCTGCGGCTGGATGATACATGGGGAATATAAATTTGTCTTTCCAGGCCCGTGGGACACCCCTAACTTTGCTGATCGGTAGACCTGGGAAGAACTTGCTAAATGAAAATCTACCCAGAGTAACTATTACAGCTGGGTCTATCGCCTGTATTTGAGAATCAAGATGTCCAGAGCAAGACGATATTTCAGATGGAGTAGGATCCCTGTTATTGGGCGGGCGGCACTTAATCATGTTTGTTATGAACACTTTATTTCTACTGAGTCCAATTTGATCAAGTAATTGATCGAGTAATTTACCTGCTCTGCCTACGAATGGAGAACCTTCTTTATCCTCATTTTGTCCGGGTCCTTCCCCAATAAACATAATGTCGGACGTTGGGTCTCCTTCACCTGGGACAGTAAGAGTTCTAGTTTTATAGAGTGGACATGCCTCACATTGTGCGATCTGTTTCGCTATTTCTGTAATGGAATGTGTAGGACTTGTGGTATTCAATAGTTTGAAGATGTTAGATTTGTATGTATACAGTATTAAAATTATTTGTATTGTGAACGTGACACGGATTTTTAGCAATAAATAAAATTGCCACGTTGGAAATTACGAGAAACTATGGTGTTGGCGCAAAACATATTTTATGACATATAAATTAGGTATATTTGGACATCCACTATCCCACTCCATTTCTCCTGTCTTCCAGCAGGCCGCTCTGGATCAATTAAATATAAACGCAAGTTACGAAGCCTGGGATGTGCCTCCGAGCGATTTAGTGAGTCGTATTGAAGAACTCAGAAATCCTATCTATCTTGGCGCTAACGTGACCATACCGCATAAAGAAAGTTCCATGAAGTTAGTTGACGAACTGGACCCATTGGCAGAGAAAATTGGATCTCTTAATACGATTGTTAACAGGAAAGGAAAACTATTTGGATATAACACCGACGCCGATGCATTTCTTAAAGCATTAAAATTGATGGAATCTTTCGAGCCTACAGGTGCGAACGTATTAATTATTGGTGCCGGAGGAGCTGCTAGGGCGGCGGTGTGTTCACTTTTGGAGCTTGATATTTCCCTATTAGTAATTGCGAACAGGACAGTTGATAGGGCCATTTCTCTAGGTAAATATTTCTCTTCAAGCATTGATGTTTTGGCCATTGGAATGAATGATTCGCACCTCACAGAATATGCTAGGAAGTCGAGCTTGATTATCAACTGCTCAGCTATGGGGATGAAAAATGGTTCAGCTGAGCAATTGTCTCCCCTGAGATCGGCAGCCATTCAAAAGGGAGCATTAGTATGTGACATGGTCTACAACCCGACTATGACACCCTTGCTGGTTGAAGCTAAGAAGTCTGGGGCTTCAACTGTGGGTGGGTTACCGATGCTGATTTATCAGGGTGCTGCGTCATTTGAATTATGGACAGGCAATAGCCCGCCCATAGGTGTGATGTTTAGAGCTGCTGAAAAAGCTCTAGGGGTGAATCAGTAATTCTGATCCGCTTTGTTTTGTAATTCGTAAAGCTTTGTTATTGCTTCTAGAGGTGTCAGGTTGGATATTTCTATGTCCTTAATCTCGTCTACTAGCTGTGTTGATTTATTCAAAAATGACAGTTGAACTCCTTCAACGCTATTGCCGGTAGCCGATAGTTTCACAGAACCTTGGTATTCTTCTAATTCTCTGAGTATTTCCCAGGCCCTATTGACGATACTGGATGGAATGCCGGCTAACCTTGCTACATGTACGCCATAGCTCCTGTCGGCACCTCCTTCGACAATACGTCTTAGAAAAACGATATTACCGTTATCTTCGGTTACTGAAACATGGTAGTTTTTTGCTCTCGATAGCTCACTGCTTAAACTTGTCATTTCATGGTAGTGTGTGGCGAAGAGAGTCTTGCAACCAAGATTTGAGCTGTTGTGGAGGTGCTCTGCTACTGAGCGAGCGATTGCTAGGCCATCATACGTGCTTGTGCCCCTCCCAATCTCGTCAAGAATGATCAAGGAATGACGCGTGGCTTGATTCAGTATGGAGGCTGTTTCAACCATTTCTACCATGAATGTGGACTGGCCTGCAGTAAGATCGTCCTGTAAACCGACCCTTGTAAAAATTCTATCTACCACACTTATATTAGCTGATCTGGCTGGCACGTAGCTGCCAATTTGTGCCATCAATGTAATAAGTCCGACTTGTCTTAAATATGTTGATTTCCCAGACATATTGGGACCCGTCAAAATAATAATTTGTGATTCTTCCAAATTCAGGTCCGTGTCGTTTGAAATGAACATACTTTTTGTGGTTATGTTTTCAACCACAGGGTGCCTACCTTCTTCTATGTGTATTCGCCCCGACCGGTTCAGATTAGGCTTAGTGTAATTCTCGTTTTGTGCAACGACAGCAAATGAGTTAAATACATCGATTAGTGCAAGGGCCTCAGCTGATTGTTTCAATTTTGATACTTCTAAGGAAACAACTTCGCAGATTTTTGAAAAAACCTTAGATTCCATAAATGAGATGCGGTCTCTAGCGGTTAGAATTTGTGCTTCTAGCTCTTTCATGCGCGGGGTGATATATCTTTCGCCTCCCACTAGGGTTTGCTTTCTCACGTAATGTTCAGGAACGGAGTCTACGTGGGATCGACTAACCTCGATGTAATACCCAAATACTCTATTGAATCCCACTTTTAGTGTCTTGATACCAGTTTTCTCGCGTTCGTTAGATTCCAGAGATGCCATTTGCTTCTGGGCAGCGAGTAATTCATCTTTTAACTTATCTAGTTCTTTTGAATACCCCGGTTTGATGGCATTTCCATCTCCGACGGTTGTCGGCGGGTCATCATTTAAGGCACTCGAAAGTGTGGTAAGCAGTTCTGAATGATCCCGAAAAGTATTTCTTGCAAAGTGAATTTTATATGAGTCGTCACCATTAGAGAGCAGATCAATGAGATTTGGAATTATTGATATGCTTTTTGTTATTCCTATAAGGTCTCTAGGTGTCGCCCTTCGTGTGGCTACTTTCGTTGAGAGTCTTTCTAGATCAGAGGCATTTTTGAGTATCTCCATTATGTTTCTTCTTCGCGTTTCACTACTAAAAAACCACGCTACAGCTTCTTGTCGCATCTCTATATCAGGCACGCTTAACAGTGGCTTCCCAATCCACGTTTGTAAAAGTCTTCCCCCCATTGGTGTCGAAGTTCTGTCAAGTATAGAAAATAATGAAGATTCATCAGAATCCCATCTTCCCGCCAGAAACAATTCAAGGTTTCTTCTTGTTTGCCTATCTAAAACCATAAATTCATTGACTGAGTACGTTTGTAAATTAGTTATCCCCAACAGGGCATCCTTTTGATGGCTCTCTAAATATTCAAGGATTGCTCCTGCAGCCTGAGTAGCTAGGGGTAAACTATGACACCCAAAGGACTCGAGGGTAGCCACATCAAAAAACTTCTTAACTTTGGTGACTGAGGTCACTGGATCGAAATTGGACATATCTACTATGGTCGGAACAATAGCGGTATAGGAGCTTATATTGCCCGACCATTCCGTCCCCAGCAGAATCTCTTTTGGAGATAGTCTCGCTATCTCGGATTCGATTCTGTCTGACTTCAGCTGGGTGGTGAGAAAATCGGATGTAGTAATGTCTACCACCGATATTCCAGCCTCCTCTCCTCTTACTACCACGGCCATGAGGAAACTGTTTGATCCTTGTTGTAAGAGGCTGTCTTCAATTACTGTCCCCGGGGTAACTATGCGTACAACCTCTCTGTCTACTATTCCTTTTGAAGTAGAAGGGTCACTGGTCTGTTCACAGATAGCTACCCGGAAACCTCTATTTATTAGTCGAGTTAAATAGCCTTCTAAAGCATGATATGGGATTCCTGCCAAGGGAACTTTTTGACCCTTACCCATCTCTCTGGATGTCAGAGCAATTTCTAACTCTCGTGAAATTATCTGAGCATCCTCGTCAAAGGTTTCATAAAAGTCACCCATACGAAATAGCAGGATTTCGTCCTTATGATCGGACTTTATTCTCAAATATTGTTTGCGAGCTGGTGTTGTCATATAAGGTTTCGTTTATTTCTCACGGTTATTGTGATTTTAAATAATTATTTTGTTGTGTGCAGCAAAACTTTGTAAATAAAAAAAGGCCTGCTCATAAGCAGGCCTTTTTTGATCATGTAACGATAATTTTAGTCATCCTTCCAAAATCGTTCCTCAAGGAAGTCAAACCCTAAGGGAACAACCTTTTCTTTCACGTCTTCGATCATTCCCGGGTGGCCACAGGCGTAAATCATAGTTTCTTCTGTGGGTAGGCCTAGCTGTTGGATCTTATCCAAAACTATGGAGTTAACTCTGCCTTTATCTCCCTTCCACTCATTGTTTCTTTGTTCTTCAGGTCGGCTGACGGTGGGAACAAAGGTTATAAGTTCAGGGTGTTTTTTGGACAGTGCGATGAATTCCGTGTCGTATACGAATTCGTCTAAGTAGCTGGCCCCCTCAAGAACATAAAAATGATGACCACTCTTGCCGGCCTGTAAATAATCTCTGACGAAACTGACGTATGGGACCACGCCAGTTACAGTAGAAACTAGAAGCTGGTGTTTCTTCTCATCTTTGAAAGTAAAAATCCCTTTTGCTCTCGGCCTTATAGTTACTTTGTCTCCTTCTCCTAGATCCCAAAGAATGGGGGTAAGGACTCCACCTTCTTCAACGGGAACAAGCTCTATGAAAAGCTCTATTCGTTCTTCATGAGGTGCGGAAGCGATGGAATAAGCTCTTTCAACGCCGTCGTGTCCAATCGTGCAGTATTGGCCGGGTTTGAAGGTATAACCTTCTGGTTTTTCGATCCACACAAGTGCGAGGTCGTCAGTTTTGTCGACTCTTTCTAATATCTCTACTTCTGCAAGCGGCGGTCTTTTGGTGACTTTTCTGGTCGCCATGATGTTATAAGTCCTCTGTATAGACTGATTTTTAGTTGTTAATTCTCTCTATTCGCACATTGCGAAGCTTTAGATTATCCGATTTGAGCATCGGATCATTATCATCGCTACTTACGAGATCTTCAACCAGACTTCCAAATAAACTGGTTGACGCCGCCATTCCTTTATGAATCCCGTTGAGGTGTGCAATTCCACTCAGCGTGAAACCCTGTCCCACCAACCTAATGCTGTCTCCTTCGGCTATTCCATAACCTGTCGCGTCAGACTTATTCATTTCCACAATTTCTGATCTGGTGATCGTGTTTTTGTCAGAGACAGTGTCTATCCCTGCATCTCTGTCTGGTTGATGAAGTACTCTACCTGGGGCGAATGTAATTGGATATTCTGAGTTAGTCGCGTCTGTTGATACATCTTTTCTGGAGACAACTCGGAATTGAGACTCATGACTACTTCTTTTTAAAAGTTGCCCGCTTTTATTGACTTGGTCTAGGTCTAGATCACTATATAGGGCGACACTTTGTTGAATTTCTGTGAATACATCAGAAGAGCTTGTAAATTCGAATCCACTAGCACCCATTCGTTTAGCAATCTGTGAGAATATTCGCCACTCTTCATCAGATTCGTTGGTGGGACCAATGGCTGGGTTAATACAATGTACCCGGCCTTCTAGATTGGTATATGTCCCTGCCTTTTCAGCAAATGTGGAAGAAGGTAAAACTACATCAGCTATATCTGTTAGGTTACTTTCAAAGGTGTCATGGACAATTAGTAACTCTGCTTTTTCAAAACCTTTGTAAAAATCTCCTAATTGAGGGTCATCAAAAGTAGGGCTATCTCCCACAACTTGGAGGGCTCTAATTTTTCCTGCTATGAGAGACTCCGCCAAGTTTGTTACTCCAATTGCGGAATCGTCGGCATCGGAATGGTTCGGGAAGTATTCGACACATGCACCGACGTCCCTTGCTCCTTGTTCGTTGGCACCCTTGAACATTGGGTATATACCTGAAGGGCCATTACCAATATTACCTGTCATTAGGGACAGATTAACTACCGACTCTGTGCAATCCTGGCGGAGGTTGGGAGAGACTGTTTCAAGGCTGTAAATTGTGGAGGCATTGTCAGCGTTAGCAAACATTCTTGCTGCTTCTCTGATTGCATCTTGTGAAATCCCCGTGGTCATCTCTATATCTGTTAGATCGTAGTTCCACAAGGAGTTTCGAAACTCTGTGAAATTCTCGAGTGACTGACAGACATCATTGTCTTCTAATGACTCATCGATGATTGCTCTCATGATTCCACCGATGAGATCTACTTCCGAATCTACCTTGGGTCTAAGCCAAATATCAGCATATCTGGTAAGTTCAGTCTCTCTCTGGTCAATAACAATTATCTTAGTGCCATTTGCAGCGGCCTGTTTTATAGGAACTGAGACCACGTTCTGGCTCTCCGTGATGTTTGAAGAAACTACCAACACACATTCTGTATCAAGAAGTTGCCAGATTCTGGAAGTAGAGTTTCTTGTGCCAATCATCTCTTCCAAGGCATTGGTAATTTCCGGATGAGTGTTAGAAGAGACATCCACATTCGCAGAATTCATGAATTCCTTGGCGAATTTCTGCCCTACGTAGTGGTCTTCACTTGTTCCACGAGGTGATCCAATTAGGGCAAATTCCCCGTTCCTATAATGGGACAACTTTTCAGATATAAAGTCGAGTGCATTCGGCCAACTCGTTTCCTCTAAAACGCCGTTGTTACGAATCATTGGTTTGTCTATTTTTTTCCTACTGTTAACAAAATCTAGCCCAAATTTCCCCTTGTAGCAGGCCATTCCTCTATTAGATTCGGCGGTTCTCTCAGGAATAGCCCGGATTATTTTGTTTCTCTTGCTGACATCCAAAGTAAGTTGGCATCCTACAGGGCAGTGAGGGCAGGTACTAGTGACCTTTTTTTCCGCTTTATCCCATTTATAGTCTCTTTCCACCAGTGCGCCAGTAGGGCAAACGTCTATACAGGCACCGCAAAATTCGCAACCAGATTCTAGTAACGATGTTCCTTGAGAGGTCCCGATGATACTTCTGCCGGACCTGTCCTTCAATGTGATTGCGCTGTCGCCTCTAACCTCGTCACAGGCTCTCACACACCTAGCACAAACTATGCAAAGATTCATGTCCATATCCCAATAGGGATCCTTGACTTCCAGGGGCATGTGTCTGTTGTTGTAGGTGAGGGGAGTGGCAAGCTCCATCTCCATGTATCTAACTGTATCTTTAAGCTCACATCTTTCATTTTTGGGGCAAGTAACGCACCTGTCGTTAACGGTCACGTGTCTTAGACAAACATCTGTTGGCCCACAAAGATCTATTCTGTGACAGTTTAAGCATCCATGAGGATGTTCTGAGATTAGTAAATCTAAAATACCTTTTCGTAGCGAAACTAGTTCATCTGTGTTTGTCTCAACACGCATTCCTTCTGATATAGGAGTGGTGCATGAGGCAGGACTTCCTGGAAGGGATCGGTAAGATCCATCTGGGGTTGGAGCTTCTGCCTTTACCACACACATTCTGCAGGCCCCGTAGGGTTTCATTCCGGGGTAATAGCATAGATAAGGGATATATAAGTCGTTATCCATGGCTGCTTGAATGATCACGCTTCCCGGCTCTGCCTGAACTTCCACTCCATCTATCGTTAAATTTACCTTTTCTGCCATCTCAGTCTCCAGGTGCGAAATCAGTTGCATATGGACGCGTATTTTTTGGAACTATTTTGCGATTATCACAGCTCCCAGTAGGGCAAATCCCTTCTTCTATATGGGATTTAAAGTCATTCTCAAAATGGGTTATTGCTGACCTGATTGGTCCGAATCCCAATTGTCCATGCCCGCAAAGAGACCCAGCCTCCATCGTCCCTCCAACGCTTCTCATTAAGTCCATGTCCCCGGGTTTACTTTCATAATTAGATATTCTTTCAACAATCTCCAGCAAGTGTTCCATTCCTAATCTGCAGGGAAAACATTTGCCACAAGATTCATATTGACAGAATGCTACCAATACTCTGGTGAGATCTACCGCACACACGTCCTCGCTCCCAACTATGATGCCACCAGACCCAAAAATGGCCCCAGCTGATCTCATCTCATCAAAATCGATGTGAATGTCACGGCTATCTGGTCCGAGAACTCCACCTAAAGGTCCTCCAGTTTGTAGGAGCTTCAACTTTCTTCCCCCAGATACTCCCCCTCCTAGGTCATCAACAACTTGACCCAATGTCATTCCCATTGGTACCTCGTATAACCCCGGTTTATTTACATCGCCGGTGAGGCAGACTATTGCCGTCCCAGTACTTTGATTAACGCCGATCGACGAGAACCACTCAGCTCCCTTTGAGATAATTTCAGGAGCGTAGGACAGTGATTTAACATTGTTTATGTTGCTCGGCTTTCCCCAAACCCCAAAAGCTGCTGGGAATGGAGGTCTGAACCTAGGCATTGATCTTTTGCCTTCCACAGCTTCCATCAAAGCGGTTTCTTCTCCTGCTACATATGATTCCCCCGTAAGGGCCACCTCAATGTCAAAGCTGAAATCTGAGCCAAATATGTTTTCGCCCAGAAGACCGTTTTCATAGGCTTCAGATATTGCTTTTTCAGTTCTATCTATCGGGCCATCGTGCCCATGTCGAATAAAGACTATTCCATTGGATGCACCTGTGGCATATCCTGCAATGGCTAGGCCTTCTAACAGGGTATGTGGGTCGCTTTCTAGTATTCCCTTGTCGTTGTAAGCTCCCGGGTCCCCTTCTTCACAATTACATAATATGTATTTAGTGGGGCCCGGAGCTCCTACAAGAAAGCTCCACTTAACGCCAGTTGGAAATGCTGCTCCTCCTCTTCCCCTTAGACCGGAATTCTTGACTTCATCGATCACTTCGGAGGATTCCATTGAGGTTACGGCCTTGTAGAGACCCGAATACCCGCCTGTTGCGATGTACTGAAGTATGTCTGCTGGTGCTGTATGTCCCGCATTTCTTAAAGCTATTCGATTTTGTAATGCGATACCCGGGATATTTTCCATAGAGTCTGTAGAATCTGTAACTTCTCCTTCGCCCATATATCCTAGTACTTTAGATTCCGGTAGGAGATCGTTGATCAAATAATCTTCAATGATTTGCTCTACATCAGAGGAAGAGACATTATTAAAAAATACTCTGGGTCTACCGGGTTTTTTTATGTCTAGAAGTGGTTCGGCGTAACATAGGCCCAGACACCCTACTTCGTCCAGATTTGCTTCTATAGATCTCTCAGACAAGACAGTTTTTATTCTATCGGCAACTCTAAACGCCCCTGCTGCATGTCCACACATAGCGGTTCCAATGCGTATGAGTGGTGTATCTCCATTGGATCGAGTTTCCCAGTAGGAAGTTGCTCTATCTTTTAATTCTTTATATTTATCTTGTGTCAACGTTATTGGGCCTGTCTAGAGTGTTTAAGAGTTATCTTTAAATTGTTTAAGTAATGAGGAAGCTTGAGACTCGGATACGTTTCCGTAAAGCTCATGATCTATGCTTATCACGGGACCTCTTGAACAGGCTCCTAAACAGGTATTAAATCGGAAAGAAATTTTTCCATCCGGAGTATCTCCCTCATCTTCCAATCCAAGTTGTTCTAAAACTTCGTTGAGAACTTTTCCCGCACCCAGTAAGTGACAGGTTGGCCCCCAACAAACCTCAACTGAGTGATCTCCAGGAGGGGTAAATCGGAAATTAGGGTAAAACGAAGCCACACCGAAAACGGAGTTTATTGACGTATTCATGGCAATAGCTACTTCTTCAATGGCTTCGTTGGGAATGTACCCAATTGAGTCCTGAATTGCCAGAAGAGATGACAGTACAGTTATAGTAGGTCTCTTCTGGGATGCTATAGCCCCTTTTATGTGTTTCCTGAGGCTGTCATTTTCGACGGTCAAAGACGTCTCCCCACCTTCGCAAAAATCGTCACAATGATAGCACAGCCACTAGTGAGTAACAATTCATGCTGAGCTGAAATTAGTCGTAGCGAGTTGGGCTATGTCCCGACCCATTTTAACGCTGTAATTAGTCCCACGATCTTCTGGATAGATTTGAGAGGTGTTCGCTAAATATAAGTGCTTTATGCCTGTATCGTGTGAGGGCATTTGATCTGAATAGTTGGGGCCTATTATGGGTTGGGCACCATCGATCTTATGATGATGTACCTCCCGTATCCATTTCTTATCAAATTGCGGGTTGATCTTTGCAATGTGAGGAATGTAGGCATTTAGAAGTTCATCTTGACTCATAGAATAATACTCACTATCCCTAGTTAAGTAATTGGATAGATAAACTATGTGGTTTCCGCCATAGTGAGATGAGTCGATTAGATTCGTGTGCTCTATTACGCCGACGAAAGGTATTTTTCTATCTGCTATGTTCAGCCAGTACTTGTCAGAAAGAGGTCTGTCTAAAGTAAGTATCAAAAGTACTGCAGACATGTAAGGAATTCCATGAAGTTTCTGACTGTATTCTTTGCTAAGCCCGTCGGTTAAAGCATCAAAAATATGTGATGGAGTAGACGCTATCACCACGTCAAATTTCTCGTGTGTGATTCTCCTGTCGACTTCTATTTTCATTCCGGTAACTTGTTCAGTATCGGTTGTTATTTGGGAGACTCCAGTAGATAAGTTTATTTCTCCGCCCATAGCAGTAATCTTTTCCGCTAGAACGTCAAACAGCTTTTTAAAACTTCCAATTGGGTAACCCAATAATTCCTTGGCGAGAGGATGTCTTCTGGAAGAAAATCGGGTATTCATTTTCCCCCAAACCCACGCCATGCCAACCTCTTCGTAGTGAGCCTCACCGAATTTTCCCCTTAACATTGGGCCCCAAAATGCTTCATAAACCTGAATTCCAGCATTATTTTGTAGCCACTTTACGGCTGTTTCAGATTCGATAGATTTCCAGTTTTTCAACCTTTGTATCTTTAATGAAGATAGTCCAAGCCTGATTCTGTTTTGCAGGGATAGTGGTTTATACCTTAGTAGGTCCCATGGAGTGACAAAGTCATAGATATGGTTGTCGTAAAGAGTACCGACAGTTGATGGAATCCATTGAATTATGTCGCCAATATCTAATTCTTCGCAAAGTTCGATAACGGAATTGTCACTAGTGAACCAATGATGATAGCCACGTTCGATCGGAGTTCCATTTATGTTGAAAGTGGAGGCATGACCACCTAGAAAACCATTTTTTTCGTATATTGAAACACTATGACCGAGTTTAGCGAGATCGTATGCCGCAGATAATCCCGTTGCACCTCCACCTACTATTCCCACCCTCATTTGGTGACCTCTGTGCAATTGCTGCGTAGTGGCTCATTAGTACCCTTAATGTCTTTTGCAACAGATAAAATAGAGGAACCGTTGAACCAAAGTAGTATTTGGCCTAGTAGCGTAACAGGTATTAGAAGACATAAGTGAGTTATCGCTGCGAAGGCAGCGGCTTCAGAGCGGGGAATTGAGAATGTGGGAATTAGCACCAGAGTCTCTCGAGCGATCACTTCAAATAACCCGATGCCACCTGGAGCTGCCGGAACTGAGGACCCTATGTTGGTAATACCAGTTACAAGAATTGATCCGGCTATGATAGAGGTCGTATTGTCTATATATGTGTTAATACCGAGGCTCATAATGATGAAATAAAAAAGAACAGATTCACAGAGCCATATAGGCATCGAAAGTAGAAGTGTCCCCAAGAGAATTCTTTTTTCCCGTAAAGCTTCGAATCCGTCCAGTAATTTAACCGCCAGGTCGTAAGATTTCTCCGCGAATCTACTAGGCAAAGGTGAAATTATGAGTTGGATTAAGAATTCCGTTCGTTTTCGGAACACTGAAGCCATGATAACCATGATAAACATGATTACAAAAGGCAGTACAAATATAGAAATTAATAAGTTTTCACTTATCCCAATTGTCCTCGAAAGTGCTGACATGGTGCCCGACCAGGGAATAAACAGAGTACTGACACCTACAAGTAAAAGAAGTGATATAGCGTCCATTAACCTCTCTACCAGTATGGTAGTCAGACCGGTGGCTGTGTTTATTCCCTCACGTCTGTAAAGAAAAAAACTTCTTATGAGCTCACCTATTCTAAATGGAAGCAGGTTGTTAGCCATATATCCGATAATTACCACTGGGAACAGTTTTTTAGTGGATACTATTTTTGTTGGATTCAGTAAAAGTTTCCATCTGTAAGTACGGATTAACAGGGATAAGAAATAGCCAAAAATGCCCGGGACAAAATAATAGTAATTGGCACCCGTAATAGAGGAAACCATATTACTTAAATCTGTCGTCAGAAAGAAAATAAATAGGAGTGCTACTCCAAATCCTATTCCTACCAATTGTTTCATGTCGACTGCACTTAAGGTCCGTGTCGAATTTTCTCTGTTATCAAGTTTATGTCAGTATGTCCTTCTTTTACATATAAATAGGCATCCTCACTTCCTATGTTTTCCGCTACCCCTTCTCGAAACAGCCAATACTTCGTAAGTCTCTGCCAAGATTTGATGCTGACAACTTGTGATGTCAATTTCGGGATGCTGAAATCACGATACATATGTTCAGGGAACCACCATCTGTGGGGTACTTTGATGGATGGACGGAAATCCCGTGAAAATGCTTTATCACTGGCATCTTTGTTACGGGAATGTACAAGGACGATTTCAGAATGACTTGCTGTAGGAACATTTTCGCTGCTGAAGACGGGGTAATGCACATTTTCATAGTTGCGAAGGTACCAGGTCCAGGGCCATGTAAAACCGCTGGTTTGATCGATTGTAATAGTGGGTTGTTGGGCTGCTCCCATCTGATTATTCATTTGATCAATGCTTTTCATCGTTAATCTTAGGTCAGGAGAAGTCTGCGTATATACCAACATTTCGACAGGTATATCACTATTATTAAAGCTGGCTTTGATAGACGTGCGTACCGTCAAAATTGATAAAAATAGTACTGATCCAATAAATAGAAGAGCCAAGCTAGACTGGATAGTTTGATGTTTTGATCTCTTCAACACTAGAAAAGATAAATAGCCCAAGAATGCAGTGACTGCGACAGGGATCAACATAGTTATATTGTATTTGAACTCAGGTAGTGTCAACACAATTACGCCAAAGGAAATCATTGCCAACGGGCCGACTAAAAATATGAATACTTGATCTAGATGTAAGACTCTTGACCAGTTCACGGTATTAACCAGGTCACCTATAAATCGGCCGGAAAGTACGATCATGGGTAGGGCTATATTCACGAGCAGCCATGGCATCTTTTCGCTTGCTATGGTGTAAACGACAAAAGTTGATATGCACCAATAGACTAGGTATATGCCAAACTTGCTTCTCCTTCGGATATAGAAAACCACTGCCAAGATGGAAGTAATCAGGGGTAAGTATTCATAAATCGGTGCTATGAGTAGGTAATAGAAGAGTGGTTGGTCTCCACGTGCCTCTCCCTGTTGGACGATCCAATATCCCAACGATTGCCATATTCCAGAAGGTATACCGGCGCTAATGTTCGTAAAAAAAGTGGTATATGCTGTCAGCCATATTGAGTAAAATATGAGGGCTGAGCGCCACCAAATTTTCCAACACCATTTATAGCCGATATAAGCGGATATGCCAATTAATGTTGACGTGGTTAAAACCCCAATAACTTTTCCTCCACCCACAGGCATGCCGATCTTCCCTATGTCACCAAGCAAAATTAAGTTCGTCCAACTTAGGAATAGAGTATGTTGAAATATTCCTATGGCGGCTGCCCACTGTGGCAGCGTGATTGCTAGAAGAAACAATGCAAGAGAGGCACTCCTAGGCATTTTTCTTATGGCGATTCCTGATTGGATAGAATCGGCTATACCTTTCATGAATTTTTTATAGATAAATGGGTATGATGCGGTCCTCAAATCGATCAGTGGGAATAGTTGCTGCCAAATTTGGATTAAATAAATTGCAATACAATAGACTCCGATCAAGGCAGTGACTAAGAATGCACTTTCCTTTGTGCAGAAACTTAGTGCCAACAAACCTGAGATCCAGTAAATGCTTTTGATGGAACCTTTTTGTAGGTAATTCCAAACTAGCATTATTATCGCGAATGTGAAAACAGCCATAAGTATGTCGTTTCGTGCGAACCTACTGAAGTAGAGTAGGGAAGGGGAAATACAAAGCAGTACTGATGAAATTAGTGCGCCTTCTCTCCCCAGCCATTGTCGAAATACTAGTGGTATTAAAGTTAAGGCGGATCCTGCAATTGCGTATAGCAGCCTAGCTGTGAATTCGCTGTCACCGAATAAGAAAAATAATCCACCTGTCAGTTCCATTTGGAGCGGACCGTGCATCATAGGATTATGTGTTAGTCCATTACCTTGTGCCAACTGCCATGAATAAAAAGCGTGGAGGCTTTCGTCATGATGCATGGCTCTTTCGGAGAGTTGTATCAAACGCATAATAATTGCCGCACTGATAATTACAACGTACGCGATTATCTCGTAGTAGTGATGAGTTTTGAGTGACCTCAGGTTGTGATTTAAAGAGCTTCTAGAAATCATTTCAGTTTTGTAACTTGTATATCTCTATGTTTGGCTGTGAACCGAAGACTCTAGCACCCATATTTTTAAACTTTGATAATCCTAAAGTGCCGTAAGCTTGAGTCTCATTTGGTCCCACTACGATGTATTTGATCTGATACTTGGCCAAAAGTTCCTTTGCCAAGTTTAAATCGGAAGTTTCATAAATCGTTTTAACGTCTAATACCCTTTGCTCTATGTTGATGGAGTCTCCTCTCCATTGCTTTTGATGTCCAGGCCAATTTACTACATTAGGTATTCCGGTATTCATAGAAATAATTCCAGAATCTCCCCATTCTCCGACAGCCTCAAGCAACCCGTCCGATTTACTTACCTCAGATCTGACAAAGTTAATAGCGTTTCTGGTATCTGAACTTTTCTCGTCAAGAAATATGAGTCCGTCAAAAGACTTGAAATGAGATTCATTTGTTTTGGTTGCAATGGCTGCGGGAGCGTAATACATACCCATCAAGAGAATTACTAACGAACAAGCTCCCCAAAGTCGAAGTAACCATCGGTTTTTATTTTTGCTTGAGTAATATTTCTGTGCCCAGAAATGTACTACTATTCCTGCACTCACAGATAGAAGTATCCAGGCTTGATAGTGGAACTTGAAGACAGTATTCATACGATTCCCATACACATCACCGACATAAATGAGTTCAGGTATCAGGATTAACATTAGCGCTAGAGTCATAAGTAACAGAACAATAGATTGTCTAGTCAAACCTGCACTTTGAATCTTGGACATAGCGGTGGTGGTGCATATCAATATCAGGGCTGTAAGGGGTATGGCAACTCCTGTGAATCCAGGTCCTTCAGGGGAAATACCCGCAGGGAGAATACCCCTAATAATCCAGGGGGAAAATGCAACCAGTGACGCCACTATTAGGGATTTTTTCCACCTGAGTGAGACTGGCGTGCTCCAGAATTGTAAAACTATGTATGGCACTGCCAATATCAACAACGGTCCCCAGATGATGAGAAAGTGAATTATGCCAGTCTGAACGAGGCTAGGGTGTAATCCAGTTATAGAACTTTGGAAACTGTATAGAAAAGGAGATAAAATAACAGCGGCTAAAAAAATTGAACTAACTGGAACGAACATAGCATTCAATAAACTGTGCTCGTAACCTGAAATCCATCTTAGAAAATAGACAAGCAGTAAAATAAGGATTGCCACAGGAATGCTCCACATGTTGACAAAAGAGACTGTCGCTCCAGAAATAGCAATCAAAACAATCAGCCCCAAAGTAGATTTGTTTAGTTTTGCTGGTGAGCCTTTAAAAGAAGCGGCTAGGCAGAGCGTACAGAACATGATTAGGAAAGGGCCTCCCATCATGTGAGGATGGAGGTCTCCCAACAAATAACTGAAGAATGGGAATTCGTTGATAGTGTAGTCGATTCCTTGGGTGTCACATGATTCTCCAAAAAAATTCACTATACGGCTACTTTTAAACCACCACCAAAACTCTATTGGTCTCCAGCTGTCAACAGCCTTAGCTGTATTTGAACCGAGGCCTTCGATACAGATTTTGTCCCAAAATGCAGTACTGGCCATGCGATTCTGAGCTATAAATGAAAGTCCCCCATAGAGATTAGAGAGAAAAATGACTGATACTGAAGAGATGGCACCTGCACTAATTATTGATTTTAATTTCATGGTGGACGGCAGTAATGAGAAGGTCAGTCCAAAAACGGCAGATCCCATTAGAGCAGGGATGAATATCAGAGATAAATTGTAAGCGATTTCAGGTCTGGTAAAAGTTAATGAACCTATATTCCCAAATATCCAATAACCAAGATAGTAGTAACTTATGTGTTCCCCTTTCATCCAGGGATCTATTGGGCCTCCAGTGCCGGCTCCCATGGCTGCGTTCAAAAAAGCTAGATCCATCGGCTGCTCAGTATGATTTATCGAAGGGTCATTAAACTTGAAGAAGGCAAATATCCCTAGAATGACGAGGAAAATTACTTCGGATGCACAAATAAGTCTCCATTCTCGCCTAAAGAAGTATGAGATCTGAGGTATTTGTTTGAACCCAAGGTATGTTGAAAAAAAAATGAGTATCACAATTGTCAATAACAGCGTTATTACCGAAGGCCCTGAAATACCCAACATGCTTACCAGCCACGATATTAATCCCAGCGAAGATAAAGCTACCAACTTAGATATAGTAAATCCTTTATCTCTCAGGTCGGGTATTACTCGGGAAACAAGCGGGAATACTGCAAGACCTAGTATTTGAACAACGAGGACCCAGGCTAATAGTTGGTACATATAGAGATTATAAGTGGTGAATATCGTCCACTTTAGGTTGATGTTTCTGGGAGCAGGCTCTTAGCGAATACTGCCGGATCAAAGACTGCTATATCATCTGGTTGTTCACCCGTGCCCACAAATGCGATTGGTAATTTCAAATCGTTAACTATCGGAATAGCAATACCACCCTTGGCTGACCCATCCAGTTTGGAAAGAAATACGCCATCACATTTGACAGCACAGCCGAAGGCGCTAGCCTGGCTGATGCCATTTTGCCCGGTAGTAGCGTCTATAGTCAATAAAACTCTCACAGAGGTATTTCCCGATTCTCGAATAGTAATTTTGTGGATTTTTTTTAATTCTTCCATCAGATTTGATTTTCCCTGGAGTCTGCCAGCAGTGTCGATAATCGCAACATCTTTACTTCTATTTTTCGCAGCTGCAATAGTGTCAAAAGCTACAGCCGCTGGGTCAGAACCTTGTTGATGGGTAATTACATCTATTGAAAGTTTATTTCCCCACGATTGAAGCTGTTCAGAGGCTGCTGCTCGGAAAGTGTCCCCAGCTCCAATAATTACAGACTTTCCGAGACCCATGTACCATTTCGAGAGTTTTGCAACCGTTGTTGTTTTACCTGCTCCATTCACACCAACCATCAGTATCACTAACGGAATTCCAGCGGGATTATGCAACCAATCAGGCCCTTTAAGGTTGAGTGAGTCATTAACGATCGAACGAAGTAGGAGAATTACTTCTTTCTCTGTCTTTGATCTTTGTGTATTCGCGCGTTCTCTAAGCTGATCTAATATTAAATTAGTGGCGCTAAATCCTAGGTCACAGGAAATTAAGATGTCCTCCAACTCCTCCATGGTATCTTCGTTAATCCCGGAAGATTTGAAAATATTGCCTATTTGACCAAATATGGACCCTCGAGTTTTAGTAAGCGCATGGTCGATATCTACTTCGTCTTTTTTCCCAAAAAAATTGAGCACTAATCCCCCTGTCTATCTAGAGTTCACTTATGGTTAATTAGCCAATCTAAATCGCATTTCAAGATTTGCATCTCTACATATTGTATGGAAATAGTAACAGCTGCTAGTCATATAAAGATCTGATTTTTTAGGTAAATGAGTTAAATCAGGATTAAAAATCCCAACTGATAATATGTTGACTGAGAATAATAAATTATCTACAATATCACAATTGGAAATACAGCAAAGGCATGAATATTTATGGAACTTCGAGAGTTGAAGAGTTTTGTTATTGCGGCGAGATTTAGGAGTATATCCAAGGCTGCCAATGAACTGGGGCTTGGACAACCCACAGTGACAACTCATATCAAAAAGCTTGAGAAAGAATTAAATATGGTCCTTTTCGACAGGGTGACGAGGCCGATTAGGCTGACTCTTTCGGGACAGACAATTTTTGACCTAAGCCAGCCACTACTTGATGGACTGGATTCCTTAGCAGTTAGGACATCAGAGGCAGAAGAGCGTGGGCCGGTAACGGTTGCATCAACTCCTGACATAATTCCACATACACTCCTACGGGTGGTCAAAGTATTTAATAGTATTTATCCCAATGTATACCTTCGGATACAGTCTGCTACCAGAACGGAGGTGATAGGGATGGTGAGGACGGGCGAAGTGGACGCTGGGATCATACAGCACCCTGACAGAGGGGAGGATCTTCATTTTGAACCTCTTTTCTTGTATGAGAGAGTTTTAATAGCCCCTAAAGGACACGAATTGCTGTCTGCCCCGATGACATCACTCGACGCTATAGTGCAGTATCCATTGATCTTAATGGCCCGAGGTACCTATACCAGGCACATTCTTGAGGAACAGCTTCAGAAGAAAGGTTTGCATTATGAAGTCATAATGGAACTTGATAGTATGGATATGATTAAGAAATTCGTAACGATTGGAATGGGAGTGTCTGTAGGCCCTCGTTTGGCAATCGAAGAAGAAGATTTGGATCATTTGGGAATGGTCAGTCTTGCTAACTTTCTGCCGGTTGATCAAGCAGGGTTAATTACTCTGCCAGGCAAGACACTATCGACACCCGCTAATCAATTCATTTCTGTTTTAAGAGATACATTCGCTGCTTCAGGACAAATCTGAAAATTTGATGCTCGTATTCTAGCGAATATCCACTAATCTAGCGCTAACGAGTTGTCTGTAATCATAATATGGTCTGTTAAAACAGGTTACGAGAACAATGTTTTCTAGTCCGGCATCATAAAGTTTGAGTTCTTTTTCGTGCACAACCTCAGATTTATAAGCCTGATAAACGTACTCTTTTTCGTGATTGTTTAAATGAATATAGACAGGGTCACCATTGGATAAAAAACTCGCTATTTCAGGCAATTTATGAAACACATTACCCTCAGATTTAATCGGGCTCTCTAGATGCCCAAAATACCATCCAGTTATACTTTCATGTAAATTGGAATCAGTAGGCACTCGACCTACGACATTTTTTGGAGATTCGTATTGCTTAATTCCCTCAATCTCAATGATTCTTAGTTGGTTTACAGGGGCATCCACGTCAAGTGTAGGTATTCTGATTCGAGTGGCGAGGCCACTAAAATCATTGGCTGTTAATTGGTCAAGTTGAATGGTAGATGTCTGATTTTCAGTCACATTGAGATTTCTTAAATGATCAACCTTATACCAACGCGAGTTTCCCCAGTCTGCTGGATGGAAATGTTTAGAAAAACTCTCTGATCCATAGCCCGTGATTAGTGAATAGAAAGAACCTACATTATCACTTACGAGACTCACAATTGGCGTAGTTTCATCTTTAGGTACTAATTCAGTTTCCGTACGGTTACTTTTGTCAGATTGTAAATCTGGTGAATTTCGGCCTGTAATAATTTCAGGGGTTGCTGGTTCAGTTTCCGTACGGGTACTTTGGTCAGATTGTAAATCTGGTGAATTGTGGTCTGTAATAATTTCAGGGGTTGTTGGTTCAGATACCGTTACAACTTTTGGAGGCGGTGGAGTTGAATTAGGCTGTAAAGGTATATGTTGTACGGTCGCAGTTGGGGAAATAAATTGGGTCGTTGCTTCTACATTTAGGGTTTGCATTTTCTGTGCTGATAGCTTTCCCGTTATAAAAAGCAAAACAGAAACCGACACAAATAACACACCGATTATAATGGTGGAAATCCCAACCCACTTTAAAGCAACCATGGTCTACCATTTGCCTAGGATTTGGCTGAAAGGGGCAAAATTACACTGTCCATATCCCCTTTGTGCAAAATTATATCAGCTACGACACTAAAAGCATGACCCACATTAAATATTGGGTGTCTTTTAGACTGTTAAAACGCTTACCAGATAAATTGCCTGCAGAGGATCTCTCGGGTGAAATTCCTCCTTCAGGTTTGGATTGGTTTTAAAATATTTATCGAATTCGTGGTGAATGAGCCGCCCCACTAGCGATTGGCTCATTCAGATATACATCTCCATTGCGGATTTTTATATTAAACCCGCAGCTTGGATTACTACACACCCAAGCTTTGTAATGTATCGGCGCCCCTTGGCTGCCAAAATCGGATAATGGTAATAGGTCACCGTCACTACATTCTTTGCAAGGCGGCCATACTTGGTCTGACATAATTTTTTGTTCTCCTTAAATCACCATAGCTGGTGATAATCCAGTTAACAAATATATCAGGATTGTGACAAATTTAACAAGGTTAAAGTACGCGAATTTTACAGTTTTTCTATATTGGTTCTAATTTTGAGTTACGGAAGGTAAATTTCTTCGTTGTTTTGATTCTACAAAATGATCGGTAATTCTGTTACAAACTCTGGATGTTGAATACATTCTCAGCATTTTCACCATATATCGAAGATTTATCCTCATGGCTCAGTAGTTGGCTATTTAATATTTTGAGGATCTTCTTTTGATCTATCAAGGGATAATCTGAGCCAAACAGTATTTTTTTCGCGCCTACTGCATATAGTGATGTATTGAATATCTCACTTTTATAAAGGAGAGGAGTCGCTGCTGAGTCATAGAACACGTTGGACATAAGGTCACTGACTTCCTTCATCAACTCATAAAATAAAATTCCTCCTCCCCAGTGTGCTAAAACTATTCTATTATGTGGGAACCTTTGGATTAATTTTTCGAGTTCTTGAGGATTAGTTCGTCCTTTACCGGGATACTGGTGTCCAACAGGCTCAGAGCTGTGTACCACCAATGGAAAATTCTCGGCTGTCAGCATATTCATATAGGGTTCTAAAAAATCAAACGATTTTCCCGACATGCCTTGTTCCGAAACATGTAATTCACCAAATCCATGACTTCCAGTAGAAATACAGCGTTCGGCCTCGTAAATACCTATATCACCATGTTGTGGCGTAATTCCTGTCACCGGAACTAGTCTTCCTCCCGAACTAAGCTGAGACTCAATTAAGTAGTCATTTACATAGCTATTGAATGAATGGTCAGCCCATCCCATACCCATCACGATGGAAAAATCGACCTTGTTCTGATCCATAGAGTCCAATAGGGAGTCGGCCGTACCCAGTTTTCCTCCATTTTGGAAAAAGCTATGCAGTGTTCTGTCCTGAGACATGAATTTAGGCATATCTGAAATTACGTCCGGAGGAAGTATGTGCGTGTGGCTATCTATGATCAAATAAAGGTTCCCCCAATACTCCTCCAATATCTAAGCAGGATTGGATTATTTTAACTATTGGGCGAGCCACAGTTACATCGTTGAGTACAAAAGAGTACCAGAATTTAAATTCAATATTCGGAATTGATTGAAATCATACCGGGTAGGGAAAAGGGTGTTTATCAGTTTGCGACTAATGAACACCCTTTTTAGATACTAATCCCTCGTAGCTAGAGTTCTCATATCGATTTTCGCTCTAACTTCCGGATTGACCAGTGACATCGGCCAAGTTCCGTTTAATAATCGTGCAGCTTCTTGTCCTACCTGGACTTGAGAGGCCACCCTTGATCGACTGGAACTGCCAGCGGAGTGAGGAGTAACCATCACGTTTTCCATTTTGAACAATGGATTGTCTGGAGAGGTAGGCTCAACCTCGAAAACGTCTAGTCCCGCCCCGGCTATTTCTCCATTTTGTAGTGCGGCTATAAGTGCTTCCTCATCGACAGTACCACCCCTACAAGTGTTTACGAAGTATGCTGAAGTTTTCATGGCTTTAAAAAAGTCAGCTCCAACTAACTTGGTCGTGTGGTTGCTTAAAGGAGTATGCATTGAAACAAAGTCAGAATTCTGTGCGACGTCATTAAGGCTTGGTCTCAATTCAACCCTATATTCTCTAGCTATCCAAGGTTGAACATAGGGATCATAAGCGATAACGGTCATTCCCAAGGCTTGTGCCTTTCTCGCTACTGCCCTACCTATGTTCCCAAGCGAGACAAGACCAAGGACCTGATCTGTGATCTGGGCCATTGGCATTAATGCTGCCATCATTATCTTTTATATTTGCACCATGCGAGGC
>CAYWYV010000008.1:0-26247 GCA_964462705.1 uncultured Dehalococcoidia bacterium | reverse complement strand
AAATATGAACCACCCGAAGCCAAGAATATCTTTTGGTATCTGGGGTGTATACAAAGTCTTTACCCCGAAGTATGTAGCAATAATCATATAAATAACGACAACTAAAATATTAGCCAGTACACACAAAAATGCCAACAAATAGGAATTTCTAAAGCTGGGTGTCTGAAATCCCAAATCCTTATAACTAATAACTCTGTACTGGAAACACAATGCTGATACAAAAACCAGTAGAAATACCTGAGGAAGAGCTAGAATCCATGGGAAAAAATAGGAACGGCCGGCAATAGGCAAAAGAGGAATTATCAAAAGTTTCACTGTTGCGATCGACCCATAGCAAATGACGATCGTCAGTAGTGATGCTAGTAGAAGTTTCGTGTCCAGCTCCATCCGCCGATACACATTACTATTCCATAAAGTCACAAACACAAAAAGGGTATCTAACTATTTAACCATTCAACGTCTCCGCAGAGATCAACTGGATGCTGCTTTGATTTATAAACCTGGTAATCTTCAATAGAATCAGACAATTTTCCGTCAGAACCATGGCCCGGATAAAAATCCATATCTTTGGGTAAGGTTAAGAGACGACACTCAATACTACCTATCAAATCATCAACTCTGCCAGCGCCTCAGGCGAGCGACTCTTACCCGGTCCTCCAGGAAACAGCGTGTCACCTGTAAAGAGATGAGTACCCACTCGCAAACAAGTGGACCCGTCAGTATGACCTGGAGTAGATATTGGAGTCAGTGACATATCCCCAAACTCAATATCTTCTCCATCCACTAATAGAAAATCTGGTTTGACAGAGAGAGCAAGTGCATCAGGACTCCCTATACCCACAGGAACTTCGAACTCACCAGTTACTTGATCGAATCCTAACAAATGGTCCGTATGGTTATGGGTTATGACAATGGACCTGACTTTCGTTGTTGAAGCTATTGCTATCAATTCTTCAGGATCTGCTGGGGTATCAATAAGGATACTTTCACGAGTCCTACCACACACTGCCAGGTATGCGTTGTTATCGTATGGACCGCATGTGATCTTATAGATTTCTAGATTTCCATCTGTTACGTGAGGGGTCATCACAATTCTCCTCAAATTTGGGCTATTTTTGTATCATCTAAACACTATTTGGATAGGGGACGGTGCCGCATTATATCAGCGTGCTAAAAAAAACTTGCCATATCGAAAAATAAATCATCTCCATCATAAACAAAATCAATCAACTAAGAATTAGTATTAAACTGAACTAATACTGATTTGAAAATGTGTCGAGGTAAAGATGGAAGAAAATGGACTACATATAAGAGGTAGCGACGGTAGCAAGCGTATAGATATAAAATGTGAACATCAAAACGGTGTTTTGTACGTAGTACCTTCAGAAACTAACTGGGTATGTACTGAAAGTCTTTTGCACGCCCACTCAATTGCAGGGTTTTTCAGTGACATTACAAACCTTGACAATGAAAGCCTGCAAAAAATAATGCAGAAATGGGGAATTTACTATCGAACGGTTACAAGCGAAAATTCTGAACAGGGAGATTCTGAAGATTGTTAGTAGTCTTCGTCACCCATAGATGATTCGTCTGAAATCAATCTTGGTATCGATGGAGTAAATACCTGTTCATCCCCTGATTCAGTGTCGTCACTAGACCAATCTTTGAGATTCGCTAACTTATCTCCATCGTTAATTAGATACCCTATTGATGTATTGGGGATTGTAGGCAATCCTTCAGCTTTTCCGGTGAAGGAGGCTATGTGTGCTTGCGATGGATCTCTATATACTTCACGAATAATAACGGAAATATTGCTATCTTTAGCACTGGTTATACTGGCCTCATATTTGTTACCACCCTCCATCAATCTTCTCAACCTAGAACCTATTTTTGCCTCTACAGCACCAATTTCATCTCCAGATTTTGTTTTAACTCTCATACCCTTACCGTTGATGAATAATTCAACAGAATGGCCTGAGGCAAGTATTGAAAAATCTAAATCACGAGGAACGTTAACCAGCTTTGTTACACCGGTCTTTCCGGTTTCCTCAATAAAATTTATTGCTTGAGATTGTGATTCTATAGATTTTGACCCGGCCGTACGACTGAGTTTCTCGAGCCTGTCAAGGTTTTTACTCGCTATAGGACTCTTGGGAGATATAACTAATGCGCAACGGAACGCATCAGATGCTTTCCTGTTTTTGCCTAGTTCCAAAAAAGCCTTTCCAAGCCGATTGTATGCCTCCAAATCCCAGGGGAAATCCTCAACAATCATTTGATTCATGTCAGCAGCCTCTTTCCAGGAGAAATTCACTGCATGTTGAACCGCTTTTTTTGTACGATCTTCCTTAACTTTTTGTAGTCCCGTCGCTGCTTGAAGATGCTCCGTCGCCTCATCCTCTCTCGAGAGGTTCATCAAGGCTCGCGCTCTATTCGTATGAGCAGAATCATCCCCTGGCAACTGCTCTACAATTCCATAGTAAGCCGCTTCTGCTTCTTCCCAAAGTCCATGCTGAGCAAGCTTCTGCGCCTCTATGGAGTGTTCTTTTCTAAATAGCAGAACCTCTGTCAACTGATTAGCTTTCACGTTTTATTCCTCATTCATCTTGGTTCTAAATAGCCAAGGTGACGGCATTCTAATCAGCGTTATTTACAGAGTTCAATACATTTCACGCCCACTATAGGCTCATTTTTGAACACCGGCATGACCAAATAGTCGAAGAAATAACATACGAAACATCGCCTCAAGCACGATCCCGATCGACATTTTAGACTTACCAACCAACCTTTCTTCAAAAACTATGGGCATTTCATAAACGGAATATTTCAAACGTTGACAATGAAAAGCAACCTCTGACTGAAAGCCAAATCCTTTACATAGAATATTTTCCCACCTGATGGTTCGCAAGGTAGAAATTCTGAATGCTTTGAACCCGGAAGTCACATCCTTAACCTGTATGCCTGAAACTAATTTAATACCAAAGTTCCCTACACCACTGAGGGCCTTACGCTTTAACCCCCACTTATCATCGGCTCCGCCCCCTTCTATATATCTCGATCCAACCACAACGTCATACTTTCCCAACAGTCTTAACATTTCCGGAATATATTCAGGCCTGTGAGACAGATCCCCGTCCATCTGTACTACAGCATCGCACCCTAAATGTAGTGCCAGTTCAAAACCCTCTTTGTAGGCAGTACCCAGACCTTCCTTGGATGGTCTGGATATTACAGTTATCGCATTCTTGTATTTTGCAGATAGTGACTTGGCCAATTCCCCTGTTCCGTCAGGGGATGAATCGTCAACAATTATTAAGCCCAGTCCATCGACATTCAGATCAAATAACCTGTGGACCAAGAAAGGGAGGTTCTCTACTTCGTTATAGGTCGGGATCACCACGTAAACGGAGGTCAATTCTGAAATACCGTCAAAAATGTTTCTTATTTATATCTACCAAACATATAGCGTAGCCTGAGAAAAAGAGTATCACGAACCATTTCCAGAGAGGCTTTATGGATCTGTACTTTACTTTTCTCAACATTTATCCAAGATACGGGCATTTCCAAAATGTCCATATTCTCTTTGGCGGCTAAGAAAAGAATTTCAACATCAAAGCCCCATCCTTTGGTTCTTTGCTTTTGAAATAAATATTCAGCCGATTCTTTTGTAAAACATTTATAGCCACATTGAGTATCTTGGATTCCCGGCACTGCTATAACTCGAACGAACCAATTAAATAAACGACCTGTGAAATACCGGAGCAGCGAATCATGAAGCCTCTGAGCACCTCCGACCTGCCTAGAACCAATCACAATATCGTAGTTCCCACGTTCAATAAATCCTACAAATTTCCCTATCTGTTCAGGTGATACAGCAAGATCTGCATCGCACATAAGTCTGTAGGTTCCGCCAGCAGATAGCATACCTACTTTGACCGCAGAACCTTTCCCTTCATGATCTACTAATATAACCCTACAAGATTCATCTGGACCGATATTTTCTTCTATCCAGTTGGAGACCATAGAAGGTGTTTTATCGAAGCTTCCATCATCAACTACTATGATTTCCCAACTATATGTTTGACGGCGCAAGAATGAGACAACAGACTCCAAAGTCGGCAAAATCCTATCAGCCTCGTTGTAGGTGGGGATAACAATAGATAAAAGCCAGTTGTGACAGGTATTAATCATTAGGGGATATTTAAAGCATTATAGAAACAGCAACCGATACAAACTATTTCGTTTTATCTAGTTCAAAAGCTTCGTGTAATACTTTCGCAGCATCAGCGGTGGATTCCTCCTTAACTAAACATGTGATCCGAATTTCCGAGGTCGTTATCATTTCAATGTTAATATCACCTTCTGAAAGAGCTGCAAACATCTTTGCTGCATAGCCTGGAGAATCTTGCATACCGGTACCCACTATGCTTACCTTGGCTAAACCAGTCGAGTATCCGACATCCTCCATGCCTAATTTTTTGGAAACAAGGCGAACCACATCCATGGTCGCATCAAGATCAGATGACTTAACCGTAAAGGTCAAATCAGTGGTACCAGACACACTGGCATTCTGCACGATTACATCCACGCTGATATCTGCATTAGCAAGGGGTTCAAATAAGGAAGCTGCAACACCAGGCCTGTCAACAACAGAATACACAGTTACTTTGGCAACCTCTTTTTCAGTAGCAATTCCCCTCACCCGGTTGCGTATTTCACCAACTTCAATATTCATATCAGCTCCTGCGTGAATAAGTGTGCCTGGAAGATCTCCAAAACTAGAAGCGACCAATATTGGTACGTTATAAACCATGCCCAACTCGACAGACCTTGGATTCATTTTTGCGCCATAGCTGGCTAGTTCTAGCATCTCTTCAAAACCAATCTCGTCTAGTTTTTGAGCTTCCGGTACCATCCTAGGATCCGCAGTATATATACCGTCAACATCCGTATATATCTCACACCGGTCTGCCTTGAGAGCTGCTGCCAATGCTACTGCTGTAAGATCAGAAGCGCCTCTACCTAATGTAGTTATATCCATCTTTTCAGTGATCCCCTGAAATCCTGCAACGATGACAATATTATCCTTCTTCAGTTCTTGCTCAATGCGTTCGGGACACAATCCTGATATTTTCGCTTTACCATAACTAGAATCAGTGTGTATACCTGCCTGAGCTCCGCTCAAACTTACCGCCCTCTTCCCAATAGACCTCAAAGCCATAGCAACCAAAGCGCAGGACTGTAGTTCACCAGTTGATAAAAGAACGTCGAGCTCCCTAGGGTCCGGTCGATCTGAAACCTGTGATGCTATGTTGAGCAGGTCATCGGTCAAGTCTCCCATCGCAGATACGGTTGCGACAACTTGGCCAGATCTGTCATGAGCAGATGCCACGCGTCTCGCAACATTTCTGATTAAATCAGGGTTGGCAAGAGAAGAACCACCATATTTTTGTACTACCAGAGACAATATTAATTCCTTACGAAGCTTTCCTTATAGCTAACATCCAACACTTCAGTAAGCCTTCTTCACCTATTGAATCACATAGGTACCTTTGTCGGTGGGCTGCGTGACAACTATCTCACCATCCAAGCCAGATTTCATCCCAGCATCTGCCATCTCATATCCGACGGTATATTCTCGGTCCACACAGAATGCTAAGACTGACGATCCAGATCCTGAAAGAAATGCACCGAGAGCGCCGGCATCCATGGCGGCCTTGATTATGTTCTTCATAGGGAAAAAAATTCCCTGCCGGTCGGGCTGATGCAGCATATCTTGCGTCGCATAGCGAAGATTATCTAACTCTCCAGTCGCCATAGCGTGTACCATCAAAGCAACTCTTCCAATGTTGTAAACGGCATCAGCCCTAGTCACGAGAGGCTTCAGGAGGGTTCGTGCTTCGTCAGTGGGCATGGATACGTTGGGAACGTAAAGAACTGCCGACAGATTGTCTGGAATTGGAACAGAGGCAGTGATCAACTGACCTTCCTCATATATTCCTATCTGCATTCCTCCCAACAAAGCTGGAGCCACATTATCGGGATGTCCCTCCATTTCTGCTGCTATCTGGACCAGTTCATTAATACTGAGAGGTGCTCCAATATATTCATTAGCAGCAAATAACCCTGCTGCCAGAGAGGCTGAACTACTCCCCATACCCCTTGAGAGTTCTATCTGATTATCACATTCAAGTAAAACATCTGGGACAACTTCGCCTATCTCTTCAAAAAGCCTTGAGAAGCTCTGAAAAACTAAATTATCTCTTCCCGAAGACAACTCCCCCTCACCTTTGCCAGTTACAAGAACATTAATATCTAAATCATTTCTCTCATGGACCGTCACTGAATTCCAAACATCAAGAGCTATACCCAAGGAGTCAAATCCTGGGCCCATATTGGCCGACGTTGCAGGAGATCGCACAGTAATTTTTTGAGTTGCCATAATTCTAAAATTATACATTGATGCCTCTTTTTGAAATGTCCCATAGGCAACTCATTTGCTTTAATAGCAACTGCTAATATTGTTTATTAATAGAAGTTTTTTCTAGTAAAGTTTATTCACCACTAAGAAACAACGATTGGTTTATCGACCGTGATCAAAAGAAAAAGAACTGAATATCAACACGAATATTTGAGAGATCGGAGCTTAAGGCTTCTTGATTTTGAATCAGTAAAGTCCAATATTTCCGACAGTGCAACTTTCTACAAATCTAAAGTCAAAGCTGATTCAATGCAGCCGGCATACAAAACACCCATCGTCCAAACTCTAATCAAAGAAACATCGGAAGGCAGATACATCCTTAATAATGTTTCAAATTACGGTCTTGGCAATTTAAGGGATATTGCAGACCATGTCCGCAGGGCGGATCTGGGAGGAATTTTATCCGGGCAAGAGCTTATTGAAATAGCCTCAAACATTGATACTTTTACCAATTTACGGGCTAGTTTACTCGAGCATTCTGATGAGGCTGTGTTACTTGCCTCCAGAGCCAGAATCATGTCTGACCTGTCATATCTGAGCCATTCGATCACCACTACAGTCAGCCCAAACGGTCTTGTAAAAGATACAGCAAGCCCCTCGCTAGGAATTCTCAGACGCCAAGTAAGAGACTCCTACACCCGAGTTACAACCGCACTGCAACATATCATTCGCGAAAGCGAGATGGAAGGGTCAATTCAAGACGACGTCATCTCTGTCAGAGGAGATCGACTGGTTGTCCAAGTCAAATCTAACATGAGAAGCAGAATCCCCGGGGTGGTTCATGACGCTTCTAACACTGGTATGACGTTATTTATTGAGCCATTCTCAACAGTGAACCTGTGCAATTCTTGGAGGGAACTAGCTTTAGAAGAGGATAGAGAGGTCGCTCGCATACTCCGTGACCTATCTGCACAGGTCGGCTCTCTTTCAGCAGAAATTTCAGACACAACGGATATGGTTGCAGATATAGATTTTATACTGGCCAAATCAAGATACAGTAATTCTCTCGAGGCTCCAGATCCCATTCGTGACGCCATTACTCAGCAAACGGACCGAGTCTCCAACATGTCCTCAGGCCAATCAAAACAGGTGGTAGTAAGACTGAATAACGCAAGACACCCATTGATTGGAAATGAAATGGTTCCACTGAATATAGAGATTGGGCCTAATTGGAACGTTCTCGTTATTACAGGTCCTAACACAGGTGGTAAAACCGTAGCCTTAAAGACTGTGGGGTTGCTATCTGCGATGCAGCAATGCGGAATTCACATACCAGCGGACTTGGGAAGCTCATTACCAATTTTTGACGCTATATTTGCTGACATCGGCGATCAGCAAAGTATCGAGACTTCAGTATCAACATTTAGTTCCCACATAAGATCACTAAGCGAAATGTTGACATACTCAACTGAAAAATCTCTCGTACTTCTTGATGAGATTGGTGCCAGCACCGATCCAGATGAAGGGGCAGCTATAGCAGCGGCTGTTCTAGATGACCTCGGAGAAAAGAATATATTTACTGTAGCTACCACACACCACAGGTCTGTAGCGGCAACGGCAGAATCCAATCCTAATATGAGTAATGCCAGCTTTCATCTTGATCCTGAAACTCTGAGACCCACATACCGGATATCGATCGGCATACCCGGGCGTAGCTATGCTATGTCCGTAGCATCTAGGCTAGGCCTTCCAAAAAGAATTTTACAGAGCGCCGAGAAAAACTTATCCCCTCAATATATCCAAATGGGAAAATGGTTATCAGACATAAGTAACGAACGTGAACAGGTATCCAAAGTTCTCTCTGAGGCAAATAAAAATCTCTCTGAGACAAGATCCCTTCGCGCCAAGCTACAACAAGAAATCGAATATCTTATCGATAAACGAGCGGAAATTATAGAATCTGTTAGGGCTAAAGCAGAATCCAACTTCTCTACTATTCAAAATTTATTATCCCGAGCAGAATCGGCTCTTTCGTGGGCTAGGCACGGAAGTAGAGAATCCTCACAGTCGGTAGACAACGAAATAGAGATGATCCAAGGAGAGTTGCAAGAGATAAATATACCGACTCCGGGGACAGAGGAAAAAGTTATAGATCTATTATCTACGGGAGATCTTGTCCACGTCTCTGGACTTTCGCTCAGCGGAACATTGACAAAATTGGATTCTGAAACCAACAGTGCCGAAATATTGGTCGGAAACATGCGGCTAAATGTGGAAGCGGACAAACTTCTAAAAACTTCTTCCCCACCTGAGCCAAATACAGACTCTCACTATTCCGCATTGGATACAAAAGTAAACAGGACTTCCCCACGCTCGCTAGATCCAATCAAAGATATTTTGGACGTTAGAGGACTCCGATCTGATCCCGCATTAGATATGCTGGAAGTTTTTCTAGATTCATCAGTCAGAGATGGATTAAGCAAAGTAACAGTGATACATGGCAAGGGAACTGGGGCCTTAAGAAACGCCTTAAGGGAAAACCTCATGAATCATCCGTTGGTCAGTAGTTTTGGTTCTGAGAAGGACTCGCTAGGTGGAGACGGAGCAACTTACGTCATACTTAACTAACTATATTGTCAGACTCTCTTGTTACCAGCATAAGTAAACTGGGCAGAACGATTAAAGATGCCAAAAGAGCGAGCGTTATCATTACCGCCGTCAATTGACCATACGAAGCAAACATAGGCATAGGAGCGAATCCCATAATCGTAAACCCCACCACGCTGGAGGCAGCAGAGGCTACCAGCGCAACTCCTGTACCTCTCGCGGCCCTCGCAAGAGCTTGAATCCGAGACGCATTCCGTCCCAATTCTTCCCTGAACCGTTCTGTCATGTGAATAGAATAATCTATCCCCACCCCTATCGAGATAGCCCCGATCATCGCGGTTACAAAATTTAGCGCAAATCCAGCCACTGACATAATCCCATAGAGCCAAGCAACCACCAAACCTATAGGGATCACTGTCACAACTGAATATTTCACTGATCGCATCGTAACTAAAAGTAAGATTGTGGCAGCTGCAATAGCTACCGGGAGAGAGGTGTATAAAGTACGTGTTGAGGCCGATAATTGTTCTTCTCTCGTAAAGGGAGATCCTGTTAAAGCAGCGCGATCAATAGATGGATGAGATTCAAGCTGTGACAAAAGAGAGCTTAACTCATCAGCTGTTTCTGAAACGACGGTTTGATCTCGAGTTCCAGGGATCATGAATGATACTGTTGTCAGGTCTTCCTTCTTTCCTGAAGTATCCTCCGATTCTGATAAGTAGATTGCTCCTCTCACTTGATCTGGCCTAAGAACAAGTACATTCTGCTCGCCCACTACTCCATTTTTCAATGAGTATCTAAAAGCAGCTTCCATCTGATCTCTAGTGTCTGGAATACCATTAAAATTCATATCTGTAATAGTGACACCTGTAGCGGACTCAATGGCACTTCTGGCAGAGCGGTTGTTTACAATAAACATAGACGTATTTAGTACATCTAGACCAATTATCACTTCTCCACTCGCTGTCTCAGCCACCTGCTCAACCAACTTGAGTGACTCAACAAATTCAGATATGGCAATAACGGCCATAGGATCCATTAAATCACCACGTATGTAAACTACACCTGGCTCTCCTCCACTCTCACCAAGATGTTCATCTATCTTGTCCAGTCCAATAACAAATTCTGACTTGGAGTCAAAAAAATCCTTCACATCAAAGGTAGGTTCTAGTCTAATCGCAAAAACTCCCGCAAGAACCGTTAATGCTGTGGCAGACAACAAAACAACCAAAATATGAGAACCTGCCAAAATTACAACCCTTTCAACTACCCGCATGACAATAGAATTCGAAGTATTCCCACCGATCCGATCTTGGCATTGAGATTCGGGAATTCCCATGGGATTTCTACCTGATCTAGTAAGCCAAATAGCAGGAATAACCAAGAAAAGAATGGTGGCCATCGCCAACATCAATACTCCGTAAGTTTTATCTACCGCTAACATAACAATCACGGTCCCACCCGAAGCACCAGCGACTGCAATGGAACCCACAATTCTCAAGGACCGAGATTTCCATCCAGTATAAAATCTATTCGATTTTTCTATGAGCTCATCGATTTTCATAGTCGTGACTGGCGCAACAACTCCCAAGATAATAAACGAGGACAAAACGGCTATCGCGGCAGCACTTCCGAAATGAATTACGGCTTCGATACTAGACGTTAGGTTAGATAGAAAAGCTATGCTGTCACTTGCCATAGCAAGCAATAATGCAGCCAATACGCCCGCAAGCCCGATTTTTAGAGCCCGTCTCGGCGCGTAACCTTCGTTGATCTCCTCACGATATCGGCGAACAGCGTGGACAACGAAGTCAACACCCAAAGAAATCATCCCGACGGGAACTACCAAATCTATTACCAAGCCTGTCTTGAGACCCACAATAGCTGATATACCCTTCAGCCATACCATGAGTAATCCCAAACCTATCCCAGTAATCGCAGTAATCCAGTACGATTTCAGGCTTAATCCAACAACCAACACTGCCCCGATAATGGTGAATGTAATAAAAAGTCCCGCGGTTTGACCTTCTTCAGCAGACTCAAGATTCGGATCGATTGCCACTCCCCACATCTCATACGTTTCAGAATCGCCTTTCATCACTGAAGCGACCCTACGGTTTAGATGCTCTTTGTTAATTACATCTGGCCCACCCCCTAATCCGATCTCTAAACCCGCTCCGCCAAGCTTTTCATTATCGGCCATAAGGTTAAAAATAGTAGCCGGAGAAGACCACCATTCCACATCAACGCCATCGACTTTTCTATTTTCGAAAGTGGCCTGTGTGGATAACATATCGATAAATGAACGGGTATCTGGATTGGTGACTATTCTCGCAACTGCCATTTTTACGTCGTGATCAGTAGAATCATTCAAATTTATTCCAGCCAGAGCCAAAGAAGCTTCAATCGGTTCCAAGATAGAACGTATACCCGTAATATTTAACCCGTAGTCATTATCAAAATAGGTAAATAGATATTGCTGATTTTTGAGGGTTCCTGCGGCAAGACCTCCCTTCTTATCCAGATTGATGACTCGATCTCGGTTACTAGCAAATTCCCTTAATACATCAGCACTTATTACGTCTCCATTTCTGGACTCCAACACATAGGTAGCGAAATGGAGAGGAGTTGGAAATTTATCATCTATATCGGCCTGCATGTCATAAACTTCCCCGGGAGGATTGGGGGAGGCTTGCTGAGTAGGTTCCATTCGTATCATCGGGTATAGCAAAAGAATGCTGATCGCTATGGTCGTGACGATAACCGCAATCGAGTGATCCGCGACATAGGTTGCAAACTTATTTTTCCAATTGTGATAATTCATGAGTTTCAGAATCCCCATGTGAAGCATTGTTGGAGTAATATCTAACTGCTAACAATTGTCCTATAGTGAATACCCTCTGGTAAATGCCAAATCTATTCATACTGAGGAGTTACAAAACTTGCGACTCATATTCATGGGGACCCCTCAATACGCTATTCCTGTTTTAGATAAACTGGTCGATTGTGGGCACGATATAGCTGCTGTGTATACCCAGCCTGACAGGCCAGCAGGTAGAGGAAGAAAACTCACTTCCACCCCCGTGAAAATTCACTCGACTGACATGGGCCTCCAGACGGTAGAAATACAGAAGATTTCAGATAGGGACTCTTCTATGGAGTACCTACTATCTTTCGAGGCAGAAGCTGCGATAGTTGCAGCATATGGCATTATTCTTCCGAGTTATGTTATCGATAAATTCCCGCTAGGAATGATTAACTTGCATCCTTCACTGCTACCGAAGTTCAGAGGAGCCTCGCCAGTAGCAACGGCAATCCTTCAGGGTTGTAAAGAAACGGGTGTGACGATCATGAAAATAGATGAAGGAATGGATACAGGTCCTATCTTGAAACAGAAATCCGTAAAAATTATAAGCGATGAGAAATGTGATGCTTTAACTGAAAGGTTGTTCACCACAGGCTCCAATCTTTTGGTTGAAACCCTGGATGAAATGCAAACTAGCGGAATAGATCCAATTCCTCAAGATAACTCAAAAGCAACACTGACTGAAAGACTCAAAAAACAAGACGGAGAAATTGACTGGAATCAGTCATCTGAGCAGATATATAGGGCCATAAAAGCCTTCCATCCATGGCCAGGTACGTTCACAACGTTCAATGGGAAACGCTTGAAAATTCTCGATGCGAATGTGGATGATAAAGACCAGAAAAATTCAGACCCCGGGAAAGTTCAAGCTGACAAAAGCTTCAGGGTAGGAACGGGGCAAGGATCAATTTCTTTGTCAACAATCCAAATAGAAGGGAAACTCCCCACAAATGCTTCTGACTTCGCCATGAATACTCCGAATTTAGACGGTTCAATTTTAGGAAGTTAACTGAACTATTTTTCTCCTAGTCTCAGCAGCTTGTTTAGCGACACCTTTCTAGCAGACAAAGTGACTATAAACGTGACCAAACTAAAAACAATGCCCATAGAAACATAAATACCAATCAAGCTACTCCAATCAACATTGATAACCAGCGGTGGCAACAGTTCTGTTCCCACTTCATCACTTCCTAGGAATGGCATCATCACTATACCCAACCTTTCCCCCATCCAAGTTCCTATCAACATTCCAACCCCAATTATTGACATGTGTTCTACCCAAGTCACCAGCATCAGTTGGTTTGTTGACAACCCAATTGTTCTGAGTAAAGCAACCTGGTTCTCTCGCTCCCTGTAAGACAAGTACGAATGTGAAATGAACCCGATGGTAGTGAGAAGAAAAACTGATCCAAATGCGATCATCAAAAGAGCACGCCAACCGGCCCTTACCAATGGATCTTCCGAGGCTTCGGTTAAAACCTCACGCGCATCTAAGATAGGTCCGTGGGTAAATGGAGCATTTAACTTTATAAGTTCAACAATATCAATCCACCCGTTATCATCGACGGAATCCTCGAGTGAAATCCATATTTCATTGATGTTTGGGCCGCCTAATAAAGCTCCTAGGTTGGAAGTAGTGATTAGTGGTTCTAGGCTAAGCACCAGAAATCCTTCTTCGATCGTATTGAGGGTAGGAAAATAATCAAATTTATCAGCTAACAACACTGTTAGGCGGTGGCCACCTACAGAAATTACCACTTCATCATTCAAGGAATGGCCAAATTGGTCAAGAAAAGACTGCGAAGCCAGGGCAGGAAGAGGCTTAGATAACGCTCCTGAATAAATCCCTCTACCAACCATTGCCTTCCCAGATCCCCAAGCGAACAGTAGTGAACCATCCCCATTACTACTAACCATAGATGATTCCATACGATCGTTATCCGCATCAGGAACGTTTCTTAACAAATGCCAGTTTTCTATATCCCCGAAAGTTTCAAGGGTCTGCATTTCCCCGTATTGTGATGATCTAAATTGAATACTATCAATGAGAATGGTCCCAGCTGAGAGAGACCCTGTGGAACTAGTTTCCAACACACTTATGGACATAAGAGATAAGGGTTTAGCTGGATAGAGTTGTCTCCAAGGCCTGCGACCACCAAATAGCTGCACCTCTTTTAAATTCCAGTCACCAGAATCCAAAGTTCCAAGCTCGTATGTAAAAAACCGTCCATTATCATCACGTAAACGAGCTGCAAGAGCTACTGTCTCCGAAGATATATTGGACTTAACCAGTAATCCTAAAGATCGGGCATTCTCAGGAATTACTAATCCTTCCGGTTGGGTATCATGCTGTATTTTTGACATCAGTACAGGTAGATCAGTTGTTGAATAATCTGACCGATATACGGCGATATCCGCAAACGACTGAGGTTCTATCCCCAGAACAGAAAAAGAATCTCCCAAAACTCCACGTGTTAAATCTAAGCCAGAAGACCTCAAGGCAGGACTGACCACCTCGACGCCCTCAGAAATCTGATAGGCTGCCGTGACGGATCTACTTAAACCTACAGAGTTGATTCGAACGGAGGGTATTCTAATATCAGTCCCTACTTTATACAGCTCTCTGTCTTGAAAACTCCTGTCTAAAGTCCCCCCAAAGCTAGCAGCGAATATGCCTAAACCGGTCATCAGCATAAGTAAAAGAACCAATCGGGCATAATTGACTGAATTGCGAGACATATTCCATAAAGCCAATACAACTCCTACTGGTAGCCTTGAAGCAAAAAGTCTGCTTATGAGACCCATGGATAACGGAAATAGTCGAAGTATTACCATTGCGGCGGCTATTAGTATCAGTGCAGGTACCGCGAGCATGATGTGATTAACTACAACATCCCCTAAAAGCCCTCGAGCAGCCAGCGAACCCTGTTCGGAAAGTTGCTTAAGAAGCAGTAGCCCGACCAATAAGAGACCAACATCGAGATAGTACTTTTGGACGATCGACCTGTTTGGAGGTCGGTTTGAATGTAATCTCTCTTCCGAAACGGATAACTTCGATGCCCGTATTGCTGGAATCAAGAGAGCTAAAAAACTTAACCCCCCACCCAGCCCACTCATAAAATATGCAACGGACGTAATTCTGACTGGTAGCAACTCTCCTTCGGTAAGATCGGAGAATGGAGATGTGTATCCAAGAATACTTACAGCACCGGCGGCAACTAATGGAGCCAACAAAGACGTAAGTACTGCTATTGTTATTCCCTCCAACACGAACACTGATAATATTTGCGACCGGCTTGCACCTCTACTGCTAAGCTGAGCTATCTCCAATTTATGCTGTTCCATCACAAGTGAAGATAACGTTACGACGTAGTAGAGAATCACTAAGGTAATCATTATTAGCACTACAAACATTTGAAGCTTAGAAAACAGAAGACGAATATCATATTCGCTAAGGGTTTTATCTAGTTCTGTTTTTAGAGAAAAACTACTCAATTCTGATTCAAGAATACTCCGCGCAGACCAAATATTATTTTTTGCATCTGATGCATTAAAAGAATTCAATTTCTCTGTTTCTATATCAATCGTCCAAGCGTAAGTAGTAACCATATCAGTGAAGGATGGACCCAGTTTTTCCATAAAATCAGATTCCGACACGTAGAGGGGTAAAGTGTCAAAATTAGATCTTGAAACGGTGCCAGCTTTATAGGATGCCATAAAAACATCATCAACTACGTTCCAATAAGGATCCTGCGGACTAGAGCGATCAAATGTACCTACGATTAACAGGCGTATGAAGGGCACCGAGTCTTTCCAATATGGAATTACAGAGACAACAGATCCAGCGGATACATCAAGATTTTCAGCTGCGTCAGTCGGCACTATTGCTCGGTAAATGGGAACACCATCAGAGTCAGTCTCTTCAATCAAATCAGACATTCTTGAACTGTCATTAATAACAACATTCTCCAATAAATTTGGCATGTACGCTACGAAGGCCCGTTGAGTGCCTAATCCAGCTCCTTCCTCGTATCCAGGCTTGGACAAGAAAAAGGTTGCCGATTTGGCAGCCTTGGCTACCGACACCCCGTAAGATGAGATAAATTCTTCAATAACCGGTTCAACCCGATCGGCTATCTTTCGATATTCCTCAACATTAGTAGGGCTTCTATTCGCTTGCAGTAGAACATCTATATCTTCTTCAGACACACGTTTAAGAGACTGGTCTAATGCAATCTCCCGCAGTGAGTCAAAGAAAATGATAGTCCCTGACATAACTACTGAAGCAAGTAAAACACCTAAAACGACAGGAGAGAGTAAGTTCCAGTTTGCTGCACTACGACGCACAATCATCGGCCAAACGGAAGCAAGCTGATAAATTAATTTACTCATAATGGTTTCAGGTTTCAATTCTGGCAACTTCGGCCAAATTAACTTTGGTCAAATGCCTTGACAGAAATAACACACAAGAGGAAAAAACTAATACGAACAATGCCAAATAGGCGGCTAAGAGCATCCAATCCGCTGCGAAAATTGGAGGCGGAAGAAGGACTTTCCCTTCCTCTGAAACAGCTACAGCACCCAACATAAGTTTGGTCATCTGTATCCCAGTCCAGCTACCAATACCCAGTCCCATCACCAGTATTAGCGAATGTCCTAGCGTGACGAACCAAATGATTTGATTACGGGATGATCCTATTGTTCTAAGAGAGGATATCTCATATCGAAGCCCTTTAGCAGCGAACCCTACATATACAAGATATCCTGCTGAAGCTATGAAAAAAGCAATCACAACAGCCACCAAGGTCATAGCCTTCCATCCAGCCACAGTTAATGGATTATTTCGGACGTTGTCTAGAACCATACTAGTCTCCATTAATTCTCGTCCGAATCCTGTAATGGAAATTAACTTTTTGACTACCGCTCTTCTTTCTGAAAAATCCGAATCTTGAGACTCATCACTAGAACCAGGTGATGAAACAAGTCCCAAATATGTTTCGTTAGGTATTTCATTTATCCGAGTATCTATAACGCTGATTTGATGGAGGAGATTGGTCAAGTCCATCACTAAAAACCCATCACCCCTGGGATCGAGAGTAGGAAAATAAGAGACCTCACCTACAATCTCAACGGGGACTAGAATGCCTGAAATGCGAGCTAACGTCTTTTCACCTATGTCCAAGCCTGTTTTCTGATTAAAAGAATCGCTTGCAATCACAGGGATCGAATTTCCATATTGAGACCAGAATATGCCACGTACTCCAGCATTTCGTTCTTTTCCAAACTGAAACACTGCTCCTAATTTACCTGACTCCGCGGTCTCTAGAGAAAAATCTAATTCGTCCAAACTGACGGACGAAGTAGGTATTACTGACCACGAAGAATTAGCCTCAAAGCTTTCAATTACGATCTTCGTTCCCTCATGAACGATATAAATATCGTCGATAAATATGGTGCCAGGAGTACCAGTATCTCCAAGTCCTGGTTCGCTTACCTGCACTGAAACTATCTTTACGGGATACTGAAATTGGTATTTGTCTAACGCTACAGTTCTATCTGACCATTGAGGCAATCCAGTGCGATCAAATGTAATCGTTGTACCTCGACCAGAGTCGTCGATTACCTGCAACCAAAGGGACATAAGAGGATAGTGAGCCATTGGCTTAAATTTGATACCAATATCTGTAGAACCTTTCGGGATAACTAGTGCCGTAACATCTTGGCTGGGAACCAATCGCCGAATGTTTTCTGACATGGGAATACTGGAAAAATCTCTTCTACTCCATGGCACAAATTCATCCGATTCAATGGCCAGAAGATCAAACGACAAAGAGGAATCGCCACTACCAACTGTGCCAACACGTCTTACAGCAGCTGAAACACTCTCTACACCATTTATCTTTGAATACCGATTATTAATCTGGCTAACAGAGTCGATACCAAAAAAGGAGTTCCCGACAGTTGAAACCACTCTAGCATCGCCTCCAATTGAATATCTAACTCTATCTTCATGGCTACGTTCCAACGTCTCGCCTAAAGTTGTTGAAAATACTGCTATTCCAGTGGCTATAACAAGCAATAAAATCAAGCCACTATACTGGAGAGGATTACGCGACATCTGCCAAAGAGTGAGGGTCAGCCAAACTGGGCTATAAATGGATATATATCTTAGTAATTGGAAAAGTCCCAACAAAAAAGGAATCGACACCAACACCCAAAATGCAAAATCAATGCCTGATGAAAGAAAAGAATTTGCTAAGAACCACAATGCTATAACTGCGACGATCATTACAGATATTGAGAATATGATGTATCTGACACTGGAAGATTTGTTATAAACGAATAGGCCAATAAAAAAACAACCCAATACTGATCCAATAGCTGGCCATTCATTAATTGAGTAGAGATGATTATCTACAAGTAAGAACCAGACGAACCCTGCCAAAGATACCCAGGCAATCACTTTCACAGGCTTATCCGATTCTCCCGAACAGAACTCTACAATTAGTGGGAAAGCCCGCATGAAAAACAAACCAATAGCAACGAGACATAGCATTGGTGATATTAGTAGAACTTCATTAATCCCATCCTGGTCGAGAATCCCGCCAGTTGAAATTTGTCCTCTTACTTTCAATTCCCAAAAAATTGCACCGACGGCAATCAGAAATATAAGGTCTAGGTAATATCTCTGTATAAACGGAACCGAAGGTGGACGAGAAATCGCGACTTTCATATTAATCTGATTTTTTCTTAAACTTAAGAATCCTTGAGCGATAAATATCAAAAGGCAAACAATTCCAGACGTGATTGACGCTAGAAACGGAATTATGGATATCTGAACCGCTAGCAAAGATCCATCTGTTATATTCCCGAAGTAGGGCAAGAGCCCCATTAGGCTTACAAGACCGATCGCTAGAAATGGCGCTAGCAACACGGCCGCTCCTACAATCAAAAATCCTTCAACCATAAATTGGCCTAAAAGTCCTGAAGTGGACAATCCTCGACTTTTTAGCAATGCTATTTCTGATTGCATATTGGATGACAAATATGTAACCAAAGTAAATGAAAAGTACAATAAACCCAATACAACTACAGCCATCAGAAGCAACAGCGGAACACTGTTAACAAAGCTCACTCTTTGAAAGTCTTTGAGTATTAGCTGAAGGCCTGACCGTAATTCAGCACCGGGTAGGGCAATAGAGATATTCCTAGAAATTGTGTCCAATCCAAATTTAAGATCCCCTTTTGACCATTGCCGTATTAAGTTTTCGTCAATGTGGTTATACCAGGTGATATCTACAACAGAACCGGAATAAGCTTTCCCAATACCCTTTATGAAGGATTCTTCAGCGACAAACATAGCTAATAAAGGTATTGGGTCTCTTATGATTTCATCATTATTTGGGTATGGGTTGAGAAATTGGTTACTATCACCCTGCCAAAACGGATCATTTCTTACCTTCGGTTCAAAGAAACCAACAACCTTAACGACACTCATCAAATTTTTACAAAATTTTCTTTCCATGCCAGGCTGGTAATCGATACAAAGTTTAGTCACATAATCCAGTGAAGGGGTTGCGACTATGGTGTTGCCCAAGGTGATATTGAATCTTTCAGCCAATTCTCTGGAGACAGATACCTCAATCATGAGAGAATCTCTGAACTTGGATATTTCTTTCTCAGGAGGTTTACCTGACACATAAGTTACATGGGAATTAAAATCAGATAAGTTTTGAAAGTACCCCTCCACATGGGTTTTGGGTGAATTTGTTTTATAGGGTGGGACACCTTCATTTATATTCGACTCTTCTGTTGAACTGTCCAGAGAAAAGATAAAAAAGGAAGATTTTATATGTCTTATTTTTCCTGTAATTAAGGTTCCAAATATTGGATCAAGAGTAGATGACAACGCCTCGTCTAGCCGAGAGATTCTCTGTTCATTTAACGGTATAAACCGAGTACTAATGTTCAAATTTAGATAATGAGAAGATTCTTGTGTTACAGCAGCGTCGATGGCACTACGAACACTCTGGTTTTCAAGGGAACTGATATAAATCGGCGCACCAGATATCATGGTGACAGAAGCAAGTATCCCAACAAACACCAACAGAACAAACCTCATATGATTGCGGACTCTCTTAATTGCTAACCGAAGTCCAAATAGAAATTGCTGGTGTATTCTCATCATCAACCGTATATGAAACCAAATAGTATTTGGAAAGTGTTTGGAAAGAAAAAAATTATGGAATTTATATGCATTTGCTTAACAGGTTTAATTCAATCATAAATTCCATCAGTAGTGAGTCGTTCATCGTCTGAAATACAACACAATTTACAGCTAATTCTAGTCTTCCCAATGCTATCCAATTAAGTATTATCCAAACGGGACAATATCAATGATTTTTGGGCTTAACTTTCAAGGGAGTTTCCACCCGTAAATTCAACTTCCATAAAATGGTAGTTTATACTTACAGGAATGTATTTGATGATGGGCACGAAGTAGAGAGACTACAATGACCAATTCCATAGCCCAAGCCACATATAACATCACAGACCAATCGCTTGAAAACATGGCGCTTGATTTGAATAATTTACCAGACGAGTTATCAGGGTTCTCACCATTCAGAGAAAGTGTCCTAGATAACAAGTTGATGGCATCTCATGGATTTCCTGGTAATTCCGAAGATAATTACAACGCGGCAGGTCGCATGACTGGGTATCTCAGAGAGTTTGCATCCCCTTCTGCGATTCCCAAAAGAGAAGATGGGCAAAATATCGTTGCTGCAACAGTTATACATCTGTTTGAGAATGAAGATTCCGCTGCGTCTTGGATGACAAATGTTTTCGTTAAACAGTTTAAAGACAATGTCGGACGAGAAGTAGGTGAAGACCAAAAATTAGTAGCCGTTGAAGAGCTTGAAATCGAAGATTTTTATGACAGGGCGGTCGGAATACGTGCTGTCCAAGACGGGGTTGATGGAATACTCTCCACCACAGTCATAGATTTCCGGATAGGTAGAATTTTAGGGGTTTCATTTGTGGTAACAGTTGGCGACCATGGGAGAACAGAACTCACGACAATGCTGGGACTTGAACTTGAGCGAAACATAGTTCGAGAATTACTGACTACCGGATAAGCACTCCGTAGTTATTCAATCAAACCCAGTGGAATAGTAGAAACACATTATTTTTTACAGACGATCTATTGGGTAAAGAATTAATGCCAATCATGGCCTGCTGGTAACTCGGCTGTCGCGGTTATTGCCTTCAATCTAGACACCACAATATTTGTAGTTCCGTCCCAGTTGGATATAAACCCCGTAGCCAGTAACAAAGGTTCTTTTAACAAGTGCTTGTACTGATCAAATACGTCACGCCAAACTATTAATTGCACATCCCCCGTTTCATCTTCAACAGTGACAAACACCGTTCCCTTGTTACCACTAGGATGTTGCCGTGCAATAGCCCAGCCTCCAACTGTAACTTCTTGACCTTCATAGAGTGAATAAACATCTATTGCTCGCTTGGTGTTTGAAGGCAACCGATGACGAAAAAATTCCATGATATGGCCACTAGGATAAATATCCATGTATTTATATTCCCCCAACATTTTCTCATATGGGCTAAAATCGATCAGTTTAGGAACGCTGTCATCCATTAAAAGCGGCAAAGGTCTGTTTTCTCCGGAAGGAGTTGGATAAACCCCTGCTTCCCAAAGAAATCTCTTGCGATTCCGCGATATACCAGGTATCAAGTCGAAGGCCCCTGCATATACGAGAGATTCAACAACGCTTGAATCCACTGACACTCTACGCACAAAATCTCCCACAGACGAAAATAGTCCATTCTCAACGCGTTCTCTAATTATCTCATTTGCATATCGCACACCTACACCTTTAATAAACTCGAGACCTAAGAGAAGAGAATTTTTATAACAGGAACATTTTGAATCGCTGAGATTAACACATGGATTTAGAAAAGAGACACCAAATCTTCGAGCATCCTGTTTTATAGCTTCTATAGGGTAAAACCCCATGGGCTGATTATTCATGAGAGTCACAAAAAACTCTAGAGTGTAATGGTATTTCATCCATGCTGCTTGATAGGCTGAGACAGCAAATGCGTGAGAATGTGATTCTGGAAACATATAGTGCCCATTAATCTTTTCAAATATTTTCAGCGCAATATTCTGATCTACACCCTTACTTAGAGCTCCGTCACGAAACCGCTCCCAGTAAGAGTTAATAACATATTCGTTGTTACGACGGGTAAACGCTCTACGCATTTCATCTGCATCAGCTTGACTAAGACCTGATACATCAGATATCAACTGCACAACCTGCTCCTGCCATACTATGATTCCATAACCTCGTTTGAGAGCTCGTTCCTCCAGCTGATGATCATAGGTCCATGGCATTCCATGACGATATCGTTTGATAAAATCTGAAACGGCGCTTCCCTGTAGTCCAACACCGGGACGAATTAGGGCCACTTGATACGCTAAATCCTGAAGATTTCGAGACATAAAACGTTGTCCCATCTTGAGTTGTGCTGGTGACTGGAGAAGAAAAACTCCACGTGACGCACCACGGTTGATCATGTCATACACATCCGAATCTTCATGATCAATACGGCTCAAATCAATACGATTTCCCGTTCTACGCTCAATAAGTGAAACAGCTTCTTCTAGTTGGTCTAGTACAGGAAGAGATAGTATGTCTATCTTGGCAAATCCGGCATCGGCAACACTGTCCTTATCCCAGTCAATGATATATCGACCCTCAATGGCACCTTGGCGTGATGGAACCATGCGAGACACTGGGGTTGAGCTTAAAATCATTCCCCCAACATGTTGGCCTAGCCTTTTTGGTGCTCCCTGAAGTTGAGGAGCCAAGTATATAAGATCCCTCCAGAGTGGCTTATCCACTCTGTGCCTAAAATCATTAGTTAAAAGCATCTCATCACGAAGATGAGATGCTTCATGACTATGAATTTGCTTTGACAGACGGAGCAAATCCTCTTTTGGAATCCCAAGCGCTTTCCCAACATCAGTAATAGCACCTTTTGCTCTGTAAGTGGTTATCATACCGGCAAGTACAGCAAAATCAGATCCAAAATGCTCCTGCACACGAACCAGAAGTTTCTCTCTCAAAGAACGAGGAAAATCAAGATCTATATCTGGCATAACACGCAAATCATCTGGTAAAAATCGCTCTAGCGTCAGATCGTATATGAGCGGATCTATGTGAGATATTCCAATAAGGTAGCCTGTGAGCATAGCAACCGACGAGCCTCTTCCTCTCCCAGGAGGTCTCCATTCCAAAGGATCTTCTGGATTAGCTCGACCTATCTCAATCATAATTTCACGCGCAATTTGCGCTATTTCCCTGTAAATAAGCATGAATCCAGCAAGTCCATGTTTATGAATTAGTCTAAGCTCCTCAGCCAATCTAGATTCCACTACTTCGTCTATAAACCCATATCGCCTTATAGCTGCCTCATGGCAAAGTCTCTTCAAATATGTCAAAGGTGTATATCCATCTGGTACATCTGGATTAGGAAGGGCATACCCCAAATCTGATGAGAGATCAAAGTTGCACATATCAGCCACTTTCAAGGTATTACTAAGTGCGTCTGGAATAGATTCAAACAATCCTGACATCTGCTTGGTGGACTTCATATAAAACTCACTGTTGGGTTTTATATGAGGTATAACCTGATCAATAGTAGTATTACGCCGCATTGCAACGAGCAAATTTTGTAAACGGTGACGTTCTGGAACGTGGTAATGAACGTTGTTAGTAGCAACAACGGGTACATGCGCTCTACGTGCAAGGTTATTCAAAGCACGAGTTATAGCTTTATCACCATGGACAAAATTCCGATTCAGTTCTACATAAACAGATCCGCAACCAAACCAGTCTAAATACTGATGAAGCTTATTCTCAGCTTCTTCAATCCTGCCTTTAGAAACAAGACGCGACAGTGTGCCTTGGGTAGATCCTGTAAGTAAAACCACTCCATCAGAGTATGATGGAATGTAGCTAGGATCTAGCCGAGGATTACAACGGTCAGACATGTTTGCAAATGTGAATAACTGAGATATGTTCGAATAGCCCTTGCGGTTCTTAGCTAAAAGAACAACGTGTGACCCGTCTGCCAGAATTAACTCTCCTCCCGTCAATGGGTTGATTCCCAAACTTTTTGCCTGACGTGCAAACTCCAACGCTCCACACATGTTGTAGTCAGTCAATCCCATCGCTGGGTACCCTAGTTGTACCGCACGGTCAAGAAGTTCATGAACATGAGATGCTCCTTCCCCAAAAGAGTAGAAGCTATGAGAATGTAACTCTACATACTGCTCATGACTCATAGCTGATATCTCATCAATAATGTTGTCGATACCATCGTGAACCATTGACACTGGTTGGGGATGATGTATATGCACTATGACTCAGGTCTTTAAACACTGTAACGAAATTGTGAGTATCGGTTTGAAGAAGGTAGTAAATCCGCTTTACAGGCACAGGCATCCACCACAAATCAATCTTCCACATATCTAAAGGCCTTGCTGAAATATTTATGTTAGCTATTCCAATGGTTTTATTTCTTGATGGCATCGCTATTGAAACAGGAACCCCATTCGACTCAAGTACTTTAATCTCTTCAGGCATATTAGTCGGAAGAACGCTGTTACTTGAACTAGGGTCAATCGACACTTTTACTGCTCTCATTTCTGGAAGAGGATGTTCAGAATCTATTTCTACAATGCGATACAAAGAGTTAACACTATTCATCTTGGATTGAAGCTGGCGGTCTATTCGAACAAATCTTTCCGCGAGTTTCTGTGAATCTTCCCTAGAATCCATGAATGCTCGTGACTGAATCCCAAATTCTCCTGAGAATCTAGATATCGACATTGCAACATCCTCAATAGGACCGGGAAGATCCAATGTTGAGAAGATACTGCGTATAGAAAATGAGGCAGCGTGCGAACTCCCAGCAGGTTCTTTTAAAACTATGTTCTTAGCCCAGCCAGGCGCATTGAGAATGGAACACTCAAGTGAAAATTCGCTTGCGTAACGATTTTTTAACTCCGGTCTTATATAAGCTTTATGCAAAATCGAATCAATTGCTGTTAATAAAACTTCTCTTGAAGTTGAAGCAAACGGTAATGAAATATATTCTGATACCTCGTCACATCTTTTAGTTATAGGCACTCTGTCAGTATCTATACCTTTAGCCAATTCCCATACTTTGGAAACTCCAAGCCCGAAACGTGCCTGAATGATTCCAAGATCATAAGAAGCAAGACCACCTATGTTATGGATTCCAAACCTATGCAATGCTGAAATTTTTTTCCATTCAATAGGTAGATGATCAACAGAAAAAGAGGAAATAAAATCCGATGTGATCTGAGTTATATCGTCATGGTCTTTTTGTGGAACTACCCGTGTAGCTCCACCTGGATTAGTTGATAGTGCCGCAAGGTAAGAAGGAAATTTACCATGAGCAATTCCTACTCGCGCCTGTAAATAGTTGGGAACAGATCTGAGAATACGTGAGCATATCTCCGCATCATTCATTTCTAGAGAAGTAATTTTTTTAGAATTGAATACCTGTGATATACGGGTTATATCCATATAAACCTTGCCAAGACCATCCACTTGAACAGCAGGGACGATTTTTTCTAGCTTAGACACAACTTCTGCAAATACCTTTCCATAACTAACTAAGTTTGCCTGAATAAATACTGAATCGGGATGTCTCCGCGAAGCTAATGCAAGAGGCATGCCTATCGAAACACCACTAACACCTTTTGATACGTCAAATACCACAGGGCGAATACTAGAAATACGAGACGATCGAGAATCACCCTGTGTATACAAAATAAGATCTCTATCAACCAGTTCAGGATGACGCAGTGTTTCTTCTTTTATCCCTAAATGCGTTATAAGTAAGCATGCTATTTTTTTATGTTCAAAGTCCATGATCTTACTATTATATTAGAACATATGTTCTTTATTCAAATGCCATGAACTAGATTTTGTAGCTATCGTTATCAGTTACACATTTCTTGATAAATTGACCCTGCTATAAGGCAATGGTATCTTCGCGTTCAGAATGAAAAGCTGTCACGTGTAGTAGAGATACATTTTTAGAACCTGTAATACGAAATAGATCAAGGAGAATTTAAGATGAGCGTCACAGTAGGAAGCGGAAATTTCAAATATGAAGCTGTAGACATGTGGCCTACACTGCCGGAGGGAGCAAGATTAATAGAAACTCCTGGGGTAGCCGTAGATTCTCAAGATGAGATATACACGTTCAGTCGTAATACAGACCATCCCGT
>CAYWYV010000007.1:16913-26943 GCA_964462705.1 uncultured Dehalococcoidia bacterium | reverse complement strand
ATTGCACTAAACATGGGGGGGGTCTGTAATATGTCGCCTTCAAATTCTTTAAGGGTTTTTATCAGATCTTTATGGGTTATTCCGGAAGTATCACCAGTATCGGTGAGAACACCACTTTTGTCATAGCTATCTGTGCTTCTACCCAATTCAATTTCGGCGTCATAGGCCTTGTCGCCATTCAACATATACTCAAGTAGTCTGGTAGCACTTCCTATTGCAATTGGAAGGACTCCTGATGCAAATGGATCTAAGGTTCCGCCGTGCCCAACACGCTTGATATTGGCGGCTTTGCGAATCCGTCTGACCACGTCCATTGATGTTAATCCTTCCGGTTTATCTATATTAATTACACCGGTCGAGATCAAGATCGAGCACCTCGTTTGGAGATATAATTCAAGGGGTTAAACATCCTATCAGAGGTTTTTCTCTGCTTCATCTAATAGGTCTGAAATTTGTTTGACTCGGTCTAGTGAATCATCCACCATGAAACGTATATTAGGGATGGTACGCAAATCGAGATTTTTCCTGAGAGTTCGTTGAATAAATCCACCAGCTGATCTCAAACCTTTCAGAGTTTTCTGCTTTTCTTCTCTTTCGCCCATTATTGTGACGTATACAGTTGAGTTCTGAAGATTTCTTGATGTTTCCACAGAAACCACAGATGTCATAGAAGACAATCTAGGGTCTTTGACGTCGCTGGTGATTATTCTGCTTATCTCTCTTTTAAGCAGAGAGTTAACGCTGTCGATTCTGTCATACATCTTTTATTAGTCTATGCGGTCGAATATGTTAAAGTTGCTCAACAGAATAAGCTTCGATGACATCATCTTCTTCAAAGTCGTTGAAGCCATCAACAGTTAAGCCACCTTCAAATCCTGTTGCTACTTCTCTGACATCATCTTTAAAGTGTTTTAGGGTGGATATAGATCCTACATGGATCTCTTCACCATTTCTCAATACGTGAACCGTACATTCGCGAGTAATTCTGCCGTCGTTGACATAGATTCCTGCAACTTTGGCTCGTCTGCCCAAACTAAACACCGCCCTCACTGAGGCTCTCCCAAAATAAACATCATCATATTCAGGTTCTAGTAAGCCTTCTAGTGCTTTATCAATATCCTCAACTAGATGGTAGATGACCTCGTATTGTCGAACTTCTACCCCTTCCTGGTTAGCCAAAGACTGAGCCCCGCCTTCAGGAATACTGTTAAAGCCAATAATGACTGCTTGGGATGCCACCGCTAATAGGACATCTCTCTCGGTGATGCTACCGCTAGCAATATGGATTATATTGACCCTCGTATCATCACCGTTGAGTCCGTCTAGAGCATTGCGAACAGCCTCTATACTTCCCTGTACGTCTGTTTTTATTATTAAGTCAACTTGACGGGTGTTTCCGGTTGTCCCTCTGGAATGAGCGTCTTGAAGTCTTATGGCTTCTCTGTTGCTTTCAACCTGGCGTTCATCAACAATCCTTCGGGCTTCTTTTTCTGTGCTAGCAATATCCAATATTGTGCCTGCTTCAGGAATCTCACTTAATCCCATTATTTCTACAGGTGCAGAGGGACCAGCTTCTTTAATCCTGTTGCCTTTATCATCAAAAATCGCACGTATTTTTCCGTAAACCTCACCCATCACGACAATCTCACCTTGATGTAAGGTTCCTGTTTGGACTAGAACAGTAGCTAAGGTGCCTCTGTTACGCTCCAACCGCGCTTCGACTACCACCCCTCTGGCATCTCTTTCTGGATTAGCTTTAAATTCACTGATTTCAGAGACTAGGTGGATGTTTTCTATAAGTTCCGGTACTCCTTCACCTGAGAGTCCAGATAAAGGTACCGCTATTATGTCTCCACCCCAAGGTTCGACAAGCAGCTCATGCTCAGAAAGTTGCCTGTATACATTGTCAATGTTGGCACCTGGCAGGTCTATTTTAGTGACGGCGATAATAATTGGGACATCTGCTGCTCTAGCATGATCTATTGCCTCTATCGTTTGAGGCATAACTCCGTCGTCAGCTGCCACAACCAGTATTGCTAGGTCTGTTACCTGAGCCCCCCTGGCTCTCATTGCTGTGAAGGCTTCATGTCCTGGAGTGTCTAGGAATGTTATCAATCCCCCTTCGCTTTCAATCTGATAGGCAGCTATATGCTGTGTTATACCGCCTGCTTCCCCGTCCACAACATTAGTTTTTCGTATGCTATCTAATAGGGTAGTTTTACCATGATCTACATGTCCTAGGATGGTTACTACTGGGGGCCTTGTTTCTAAAAGATCTGGATTTTCACTATCCTTATCAATCGTAAGGGATCCTGGACCAGAGTCTTCATCTTCAATTTCATTTGCCTGAAACCCGAATAGTTGCACTACAATGGATGCTATGTCACGGTCGATAACATCGTTTATTGCAAACATATAACCGCCTCGCATCAGTCCCTTCACAACCTCGACGGGGTTAACTTCCATTTTGTCGGCGAGATCGCTAACAGAAATTACTGGGGGGATGTCGATCGCCCTCACTCTCCGAGTTGTTGTATTTTGACTATCGCTCGTCATATTTATCAGTGTGAGTCCTTTTGGCTGTATGTGTGCTTTTAGTGTGACTAATGTATCTGTCTGTACCTATATTAGTCGTATGGCCATCTATTAGTTTATTCCGTCTCAAATACAAGCAATCCACCGCAACATCGCGAGGTGTCACCTAGCCGATTTCTACTTGGTAGCCCCCCCAACGTTCGAACACTTTTATCATCGTGGCGAATCTTTAGGACTTTCAGGGGTTATCTGCGTCTTCTCGCTGGACGGTTTCTACGGTTACTTCTGTTAGCGCTCGACTGGTTTGAAGTCTTTCTTCCCTTTCGGGCGGTAATTCCCCCCCGTAAGTCTTCTATGTCCTCTGCGAATCTGATCGCACCGACAGTCTGTTGACCAGAACCTGCTCGGTGGATCGACCATATGTCTTCGGGCACTTCACTCAAGTCGGTTCCGAATTCTTCCTCTTCCGTCTCTTCGACTACGGTTTCTTCCTCCAGTAAAAGGAGTTCTTCTTCGGCTGTTAAGGCTCCCTCTACTTCAGTCTCTTCAGTTGTGTCAGAAGTATTTTCTAATTTGGCAGCTTCTTCCTCAGCAATCATCGCTGCGAGTATTTCTTCCTCTTCAGTCTCCGATTGCACCGCCTCTTTCTGAGCATCAGATTCCGTCACAACTGGTTCTGTTTCTATTTGCTCAGTTATTATTTCCGGCTGCGCTGACTCAATAGAAGCCGTTAATTTTTCGAGCAGTTCGCTATCAGATAGAGACTCATCTTCAATTTGAGAAGGTGCCACAGTTTCAGGCTCTTTAGTGATATCGACTTCCAGGTCGCTCTTAATATCGACTTTCCAGCCTGTAAGTTTTGCCGCCAACCTGGCATTTTGTCCTTCCTTGCCAATTGCTAGTGAAAGGTGCCTGTCAGGGACAATAGCGGTTGCATTTTCATTGTCACTGCTAATTAATACGCGGTGTACCTGAGAAGGGCTGAGAGCATTTTGTATATATCGGTTAGGGTCTTTGCTCCACTCTAAAATATCTATTTTCTCGCCCTGGAGTTCATTGACTATGCTTTGGATGCGCACTCCCCGGAGGCCCACGCAAGAGCCAACAGGATCTACACCATCCTGGCGAGCCCTGACTGCAACTTTGCTTCTGGAACCACTTTCCCGGGCGATGCTCACAATTTCGACTGCGCCGCTATATATTTCAGGTACTTCTTGCTCGAAGAGACGTTTTAACAGTAATTCGTCGGTTCTAGAAACAATAAGTTCTGGTCCTCTAAGCGATTCTTTGTCGATCGCCTGAAGAAGAACCTTGATCATTGAGCCTTGGCGGTACCTTTCTGAAGTAACCTGCTGGCTGATAGGAAGTAATGCTTCGGCCCTGCCCATATCCACAATGATTTTAGTCGGCTCAATCCTCTGGATTGTTGCAGTGAGTATTTCTCCTTCTCTACCTTCAAACTCAGACAGGATAATCTCTTTTTCAGCTTCTCTAAGCCTTTGAAGTACAACTTGCTTAGCTGTTTGTGCCGCTATCCTTCCGGCGCTGTTAGGGAGGTTTTCTGTTGCTATGGTCTCGCCGACTTCAGCTGTCGCTTTAAAAGACTTTTGTGCGTCTGCAACTGATATTTCTTGCAACGGGTCCTCAACTGTATCCACGACAGTTTTTATAATGTCTACTTGGATATCACCTGATCCAGGATCCAGCCTGACAGAGATATTTCTGCCTTCGGTTACACTGTCTTTCTTGAATGCTGAGACAAGAGCCACTTCTATAGCGGACATCACCTTATCTCTTGGAAGGCCTCGCTCAGCGGCAAGTTGGGTTAAAGCGACTAGAAAATCACTTTTCATTTTCCTTCACCTCCAGCGAGTAATTTGTCTATATAACAAAGAAAGAGGGGGCTACCCTCTTTCATAAAAAACATATATATAAGCGACTGCGAACCGCTAGATTATTATAGCAAAATAGGGAGGGTAAAACAACTTAAAGCATGTGGGATAAAGGACAAGGTATTAGATAGAATATGGAGTGGTTCGGCATCGGGAAATTCTACACTGTGTTTCGGGGAGTAATATGACGGGTTCATTCTCTAAAAAACACTCGTTTATGATCTTTAAACTGGTTTATTTAGCTGCGTTTTTTCCTTTAGCCATAATTATCATGAGTTTGAGTTTTTCGTGTGCGAAACCCGAAAGTCAAAGGATCATGATATTTTCCGCGGCGAGTCTTGTTGATGTTCTCCAGGAAACGGCCCCTATATTTGAAAGCCAAACTGGCACGAAAATAATTTTTAATTTCGCTGGTTCACAGACTTTGGCGGGGGAAATATCCAATGGGGCTCCGGCAGATATATTCATATCCGCCGGCCAAGGTCCCGCTGGATTTTTAGTCGATCGTGGACATATAAACGAAAAAAATATAGTTGAATTAGTAGAGAATGTTTTGGTCGTAGCTACATCTGATCGCGGGCAATATGCAAATTTCAATGATATAAACCAATTATTAGACATGCACCGTATTGCTATAGCAGATCCGGATCTGGCACCAGCAGGGGAATATGCTAGGGAAGCGTTGGAGAATATGGATATTTGGACTGCGATTTCCAGAAAAACCATATTATCGTCAGATGTTCGGACTGCATTAGCTTATGTGCAAACTGGTGATGTGGATGCAGCGGTGGTTTATAGCACTGATGTACCCATAGCTAAGGGAGTGTCAACGAAGTTGGTTATCGACGAGATGTACCATACTTCTATCGTGTATCCTGCGGCGGTCGTTAAAAATGCCAATGAGCCGGTATTAGGGCAGGAGTATTTGGAATTTCTTACTGCTGCTTATGTATCTTCAGTCTTTGAGAAATATGGGTTTGTATCTGCTAGAGAAAGAATAAATCGATGAAAAGCAATATTGGCTTAACGTTTCATGTCAATGTTTCTAGCCAGTTTGTGACTTATATTTGATGTTAGAAGTAACCTATATAACTCTCAAAGTGGCTATATTGGCTACTCTTATAAATTTCCCGTTTGCCCTATATATTGGATGGATTTTAGGTAGAAGAAATCCTAGAGGAAGATTGATATTAGAAGTTGTTATTTCTCTTCCATTGGCTCTTCCACCAGTTGTGACTGGATACGTTTTGCTAATAGCCCTAGGCAGCCGAAGTCCAATAGGGACCTTTACTCAGGCAGTTTTTGGGAGCGATATTATATTTACATGGGTAGCTGCTTCTTTGGCCGCTGCGGTGGTTTCTTTTCCCTTGATGGTTCGTTCCATCATCGTTGCGATGTCTACAGTTGACCCTCGACTTGAGAGGTCTGCGAGATCATTGGGCGCGGGACCTATGAAAACCTTTTTTTCTATAACACTTCCGTTGTCATATCAGGGTGTTATTGCAGGCACATTGCTGGGGTTTGTCCGTGCTTTAAGCGAGTTTGGGGCTACGATTATTGTTGCTGGAAACATACCTGGAGTTACACAGACACTGCCATTAGCGATCTTCGCTAGGGTCCAAACTGGTAGGACTTCAGATGCCTTTGAGCTCGTTGCTATATCAGTACTTTTGGCTGTTATTTCTTTAGGGATTCATAACTGGTTATTGTCTCGTTCGGGTAGCAGGGGTGGGATATGACAAATTTCCGTAACCCCATCAGCCTAGGAGTTAAGAAGCACCAAGGAAACTTCATCCTGGATTGTCAACTTGATATATCAGATGGGATTACCGCGATATTTGGCCCTTCAGGTAGTGGTAAAACTACGCTTTTGGATTGTATCGCTGGTTTTCTTTCTCCAGATCACGGTTGTATTTCTAAGTTTGGCAGAATCGTTTTTTCGAGCGAACGATCTATAAATGTTCCGCCTAATAAGCGTGGGGTAGGGTACGTAGTGCAGAATTCGGCCCTGTTTCCTCACCTTACCGTAAAACAAAATATCAATTACGGGTTTTCTCTCACTTCTGAGAAAAAAAGAAAATATTCATTAGAGACAGTAATGGAAATACTAGACATTACTTATTTGTCGGAAAGAGATACGAGAAGTTTATCTGGGGGTGAGCGGCAGAGAGTGGCCTTGGCTAGGTCATTAGCTGCTTTCCCTGACATACTTCTCTTAGACGAACCATTAGCTTCTCTGGATGCTCCTTTTAGGGGCCTTATTATCCAAAAACTAAAAGTCATTTTTAGAGAATTAGGAATACCTATGGTCTATGTCTCTCATTCCCTTTCTGAAGTGATTGCTTTGGCACATCAGGTGGTCGTCATGTCGGAAGGCAATGTAATTGCTAATGGAAATGTAAGTCTTTTATTGAGGGACTCTAATGTAAAACGTGTAGCAGATTTTTCATCTTTTGAAAATCTTTTGCAGGGGTCTATTTGCCCAGACAGTATCGATGGTCAGAAATCTATTGCAATTGGAGATATTAAGTTAATCCTTCCTGTTGAAAGATCGGCAATAGAAACGGCAGAGACGGTTCCTGCGATAGTGTCGATAAGGGCTTCAGACATCATAGTAAGCAAGATTGAACCGATAGGGCTAAGCGCTCGCAACGTGATTGCAGCCAGAGTAAAGGAAGTGCATAGTACTGATAATTCCGTGCTGGTGGAATGCGATATTGGCGAGCCAATTTATGTGGAAATCACATCCAAGTCTCAATCCGAACTAGGAATTTATCCGGGTACAGAGGTGTTTCTAATAATTAAGGCTAGCAGCATTATGGTGCTCAGCAACTGATTCTAGCCTTAGGCGTTGTCCTTTAATGGAATTTATATTAAGAGCTGCCCCGCCTCTTTTACAACGCTTCCTCTGGCCACTATGGTATCAACGTTATGAAGAGCCTCTATTTTTTCAGACGGGTCTCCGTTAATAATTAAAACGTCGGCTGACTTCCCTGGCGTAATGGTTCCGATTTCACTTTCTTTTCCAAGACACTCAGAAGATGTTTTCGTAGCGCAGGTTATTGCTTCCATGGGACTTATCCCCATGCTATTAACCATTACCTCAGGAATGTAAGCGAAGTCGTCGAAATGGGCATTTGTCATACCTGAGTCCATTCCAGTAACGAATTTTACCCCTCTGTCCCACATATCTCTTAGAATTTCAAATCGTCTCTCTGGGTCGGCCATGGCGCCTGAATCTGGGGTTTTTACACGCCCACGAAGCTTGTTTAGGTGTGAGAGTGCTAGCGTTGGGTCGACATATATACCTTTTTCTGCAATTTGATCCACAACATCAGGATCATAGTCATATAGCTCTTCAGGATTTTCTGACAACCAAGAGCAGTGTATTAAATTGTGGATGCCTGCTTTAACGCAATTTTTTACACCCTCGGTTGCATGGCAGTGAGCGGCCACCTTGAGGCCTAATCTTTCTGCGTCCTTTACTGCGTCTCTAAGGGTGGTCCAGTCGTATTGAGGGGCTCGCACATTGGTTCCAGGAGTAAATCCTCCTCCAGTAGACATGATTTTTATATGGTCGGCTCCCAGCTTAAATTGATTCCTGATAGCTGTAACGACTTGATCGCTAGAGTCGGCCTCTGTCCCAAAGGTGTTGCAATGGCCTCCCGTGGTTGTGATGGGAGTCCCAGCAACCAACAGCCTTGGGCCAGGTACGATACCGTCTTCAATACTTTGCTTGAGAGGAAATACAACCTCATTTTTGCTGCCGAGGTCCCTCATAGTTGTTACACCAGAAGAAAGAGCTGAACGAACGGCTTGGCTACCCCGAAGAAGAAATGTTTCGTTTGTCTCTGTGGTTATGTGAGTGTAGGCATCGGATTCTGCACTGCAGTGGATGTGCGAATGCATTTCTATGAAACCTGGTATTAAGGTTCCATTCGAACTGTCTATGACGCGGGCATCATCTAGCTCAGTTTCAGTCAGTTCAGATTGCGAGCAAACTTTGGATATAGTATCTCCCTCAATAACAACGGCGGCATGTGGCATAACTTTTGTAGAAGAACCGTCTATTAATCGGTCAGCCTTTAGAATAAGTTTCATGTTGAGACTCCATAATGGAATTTGGTTGAACAAAGAGGAATGAGGGCATTATATAGCAGTAGTAACCTCTAAATATTGCCACTTGTTCAAAGCACCAATATACTTCGCATCGGCTTTACTTGGAGGGAGATTAATGACAGACCTAACTTGGGAGATGAACCCTTTCGGAGGAGCTATAGTTGATCCTATATCTATTGATCCTGATCCAGTGGCGTTTGCTAACCAGTTGGATCGTGCCTTTCAAACCTGGAAAATTGATGACGTTAAAGTAGCATGGCTGGAGATTTTTCCAAATTGCTTGGCAGCTATCCCCGTTGCTGGTGGAAAGGGTTTCAACTTCCATCATGCTGACAATGATTCGGCGACTATGACCCTGGACGTGGATCCGGGAGCTTTTGTACCTCCATATGCAACTCATTACACGGGGGTTGGTGGGGTAGTAATAAACGAAGATAATGAAATTTTAGTTGTTTCAGAGAAATATAGATTGGGGGGTAGGGGCCCTTCCTATAAACTGCCAGGGGGGGCTTTGACCCAGGGAGAACATTTGGCATCAGCTGCTGTGAGGGAAGTTGAAGAAGAGACGGGTATTAAGACTGAATTCGAGGCTATAGTCTGTTTCAGACATTGGCACGGATATAGGTATGGGAAATCTGATATATATTTTGTTGCTCGGCTCAAGCCCTTGAGTGAGAATATTACTATGCAGGAAGAGGAAATTGCTGAATGCCTGTGGATGCCGGTGGACGAATTTTTGAGTTCCAATACAATTCATTTATTCAATAAAACTATTGTCAGAGCCGCTATTTTGAGCGATGGAGTTTCGCCAGTAGAAATCCCAGGTTATGGCTCTTCAGATGACTTTGAGTTTTTCATGCCTCCTGGTGTTATGACTTAAATAGGCTTTACATCTGGTTTCTATAGGGTTTTGACTGACTTGAATTGTTTTATAAACTTTGTAATTGGAGGTGACTTTTATGGCTGAGAAAAATCTTAAGCAACGTATTCGTGAAGGGGAAAAATTGATAGGTGTGTCGGTTCCACTGAATGCGACCAAGCTTGAAATGGATTCTATAATTCAAAAAGACGACTATGACTTCGTGTTTAGTGACAGCCAACATGGACCATTCAACGAGGAGACACTGGTTCAGTTTTGTGGTTATGCCTCTGAATTGGGAATTCCTTCACAGTTTCGCATAAAGCATACGAGACATTCATACCTTATTGGAAATATTCTCGATCTAGGACCTGTTGGTATTGAGGTACCTCAAGTTGAGGACATTGAAACTGTGAAGGAAGCAGTACATTATTTCTATTATCCCCATAAAGGCGGAAGAAGTGTAGGAGGAGCAGCTCGATATGGCGTTGAAGGGAGAGGGGATAGAATCGAATACGCGGATTGGTGGAACTCCACAGGATTTCTGTCTATACAGATGGAATCTCTTAGGGCTGTGACTACTGTGAAGAAACTTGCGATAGAAGGCGTAGATTGCCTCACATGG
>CAYWYV010000007.1:4044-16903 GCA_964462705.1 uncultured Dehalococcoidia bacterium | reverse complement strand
ATTTTGGGATAATTTTTGGGACTGGTTTGTAATGATATTGAAAGCCATTCTAATCCTCTTCTCAGTACTGTGGATGACTGCGTTGAACATGCTCTCGATCAACTAGGTGACAGTCACACGAAGATCAGTTTCAGAAGCTACGATTATAAATTGAGAGATAAATACTTTGACATGGGAGTAACCGTATTAATGGAAAGCCCCAGATCATGATTTTTTATGATAGGCCCCTATGCCCACTGATAAATTCTAAAGATTCAGTTGTATATGAAATTGACACCCAATTATCCCAAAAGTACAATTGATAGGTTATTTTAGAGAGGCTAAGATATGCCCAAGAGAACCTATCAACCTAGAAAACGAAAACGCGCTAGAGTTCACGGATTTCGATCACGAATGAGCTCTAAAGGCGGTCGCAACGTTTTAAAGCGACGTATGTTTAAAGGACGCCAAAGGCTTACCGTGTGAGGCGTGCAAGATGCCTCGTTGCATTATAGTGGGTTAGGTAGTGTAGTCACTGACTCTGCCTATAGTTTCACCTTACAGATACTAATATAAACATAGACCTCCGCGTTAATGGTTGTATAGTTTGTATATGCAAAAAGAAATGCGACTCACTGCCTCATTGGACTTCGCTAACGTACGTGAGCAGGGGAACAGCTGGTCGGACAGTTTTTTTGTGCTGGCAGCATGCAGGAGACGTGATTTCCTGAATAATGAAGATTGCCAGTCCAGATTTGGATTCGTGGTCTCTAAAAGAATAGGTAATGCAGTGGCACGCAATAAGTGCAAAAGACGAATGAGAGAATCTGCGAAATTGCTGAATGTTATAGCCGGGTACGACATTGTATTCATAGCTCGCCGTAATGCGAGTGCTGCCTCTTTTGAGGAAGTATGTGGCTCTATGTCCAAACTTGTTAATAAAGCTGATCTTAGTTTAGTTGCATGAAATATTTGAACGTTGCCGATTGTCCATCAGTTGGAAAATATGTTTAGCTACAAACTTGGTCGAAGTGCTATCTGGACGTTAAATTTTTATAAGAGAGCCATATCCCCCTATCTTCCCGTAGCTTGTAGGCATCATCCAACATGTTCAATATATGCGATGGAAGCCATCGATCAACATGGTTTATGGAAGGGATCAGTATTGATAGCCAGACGGATACTTAGATGTAACCCACTAGGAACTAAAGGCTATGACCCAGTTCCTTGAAATAGGAAGCATTTTGGTTAAAAGTGTCAGTCACTACGATATGTCGACAAAGCTCGGCACATTAGTTTTTAAGTCAGTTTTGATCATATCGTTACTGGTTATATTTGTGGGTTGCTCACGTGTTGGAACTGCTCAAGGATGGTCCGGGGGCGTGCTTGTAGGCGAATCCTTAATTATCGGGAGTATGGACGGTCAGCTACTATCATTAAACGTCGAAACTGGTCGGCACGATTGGGCCCCGACTTTGTTGCGGGTAGATGAGGATAAGGATGATAGAAGGGCCATATACGGGACTCCTGCAATTTACGAAGGTGTTGCTTTTGTTGGATCCTATGATGGAAAGATGCACGCCTATGCACTGGATAACGGGATTCTATTAGAAACGGAGCCAATTGCTGATGAGATCGTGGGTGGAGCGTTGATAGAGGAAGGAGTTTTGTACGTTGGTTCCAGTGATGGATTTATGAATGCCTTTGATATTTCCATTCGTGGACAAGAAGTGACGATGGAGAGAAAATGGAAGTTTCAAACGGGATCGAGTATATGGTCCACTCCCCAAATATATGAAAATCTTTTGATCTTTTCGTCACTTGATCACAAGATCTATGCGCTTGACCTAAACTGCGACACATGCATTCAAGAAGGGTCTACAAAATGGGTGTACGAGACCGGTGCCGCTGTAGCATCTGCGCCACTTATTTCGGGCGGGGAAGTTTATATCGGCTCTTTTGACGGCAATTTCTATTCATTGGATGCCATGTCTGGGACTGAGAACTGGAGATTTACAGGTGCTTCAAATTGGTATTGGGGGACTGCGGTTGCGGATGGGAGTGCCGTATATGCTCCCTCCTTGAATGGAAGTCTGTATGCACTTGACAAGAGTGATGGAGATTTGAGGTGGGAAAGTAAAACAAAAGGAGCTATTGTGGGTTCACCAGCAATCGTTTCAGGTATGATTGCGTACGGCTCCAAAGATGGCGATCTTTATATCTCGGAGTTATCCTCTGGGATAATCATGGGTACCTGTAGTACAGGTGAAAAAATTGAGGCCCCTATCACTTCCGATGGAAACTCCGTTTATTTTAGTGTGAGAGATCATTCGATCAGAGCCATTCAGATAAAAGGAAATGGAAATCCGGATGAAAAATGGGATGCTCCGTATTTTTCAGACAAGGCAAAGGATGGAGAGATCCCGAATCCGAGTGACTGGGCACCATCCTGTTGATTGCATTTATTAGTCACATAAATTTTATGAGTGCGTAAAGGTTACCAAGTGGAATTATTTGGTCAAATATGGAGCGGAGTCATCGTCCAACCGATGATAAATGCCTTGGTTTTTCTTTATAGTGTCGCGTTTAGTAATTTTGGGATTGCAATAGCGATATTTACTATAGCTATAAGAGGGGCAATGATGCCGCTCACTGTCAAACAAAGCAGGCAGATGAAAGCTATGTCCGCTCTGCAGCCAAAGATAAAGGAGATTCAGTCTAGGTATTCGAACGATAAGCAGAAACAATCTCAGGAAACCATGAAGCTCTATAAAGAACAGGGAGTAAATCCGATTGGTTGCCTTGGGCCTATGTTTATACAGATGCCCATATGGATCGGTCTTTATCAGGCTATCATAAAAACCGTTCCATCCACGCCTGAGAGTTTAGTTGGTTTGTCAACCAATTTATACCCTTGGATGCCCATGATAAAAGATGTTATCCCTTTGGACAGTTCTTTTTTGTGGTTGAACTTGGCCCGTCCTGATACTTTGCCAGTGCTGCCAATTTTGGTTGGCGTTTCAATGTTTCTCATGCAGAAAATGACTATGATGCCTGCGGCTGATGATAAGCAGGCATCTACTAATAAAATGATGCTGTGGATGATGCCTCTGATGTTTGGATTTTTCTCGATGCAGTTCCCTAGTGGGCTAGCCCTGTATTGGGTTATTTCAAATATTGTGGGTATAGTAATCCAGGGTTTTATAACGGGATGGGATCCACTAGTAAGTTTAATAAATTTCAGGAGATCTGCACCGCCAGAGCCAGCTGTTTCATTGTCGGGCGCTTCAGCTTCTGCAGTCGAGGAGAGTGATCAATATGAACTCAATACAGATGACGGGGAAAACAGTGGAAGACGCGATCGAGATCGCAATAAGAGAGCTAGACGCAGACCCAAACGAGGTAGAAATAGACGTCGTTAGTAGGGGAAAATCTGGCGTTTTTGGTATAGGCAGTGAGCCTGCGAAGGTCGTTGTCACCCGGATTTCGCAAGGGGTTTTAACTTCAGAGGACGTACTGGATGACTCTTCTCCGGAGGATGATCCTGTATCACAGGGAGACGTAATTGAGAAAGGGAGAGAAACCATTAATAAGTTGATTGAATTAATGGGAATCGAGGTTACTTCTAATTTACGCCGCGCCGATAATGAAGATGGTGGCGGGCCTCTTTTTGAGATTGAAGGAGACGATTCAGGGCTCTTAATCGGTCGAAGAGGTGAAACTCTCAGATCATTTCAATTTTTAGTTAGATTTCTGGTTGGTCAAAGTATGGGTCAAAGAACGAATGTATCTCTTGATGTGGAAGGATACGATGATCGAAGGAAACAATCCCTCCACAATCTCGCTGAAAGAGTCTCACAGAGGGTTGTTAAGACGGGTCGATCGATAGAGTTGGAACCCATGAATGCCCGTGAAAGACGTCTTGTACACATGTTCTTGGCTGATGACAGTGGGGTATTTACAGAAAGTTCTGGCTCAGGGAGTGACCGCAAGATTGTAATCTTTCCCAGTTAAGTGGGGATCTGTAACGGAGATGAAGATGATGTGCAGTACCTGACAGTGGGGCACATAGCCAAAGATATAACTGCTTCAGGCTATGTTTCAGGGGGAGCTGTGTACTACGGTTCAGTCACAGCAGATAGATTAGGCCTTAAGCCAGCTGTACTTACTTCTTGCTCTCCAGACTTTAGTTTTCCGAGTGAGCTCGAAAACTGTTCAGTAAGAGTCTCTGTCTCAAGCTTAACAACCACATTTGAGAATATATACACTTGCGCCACTGATTCAAAAGACAGGCTCCAGTATGTTCATGACATTGCAGATCCTATCTCCCTAGCTGTACTCCCAGAAGCTTGGACCCGCGTCCCCATACTTCATCTTGCACCACTACTTGATGAAATTCCAATCCAGATTATTGATAAGTTTCCAGATTCACTTGTTGTGGCTTCTATTCAAGGTTGGACTAGGAGAGTCGGGGAAAATGGGCGAGTCTATGCGGACAAGTGGGATGGGAAGGAATTCTTACCTGATATTGATGTCGCAATATGTTCAGAGCAGGATGCTTATGATGCGAATGATATTTCCCATTGGAGAAAACTTTCCAAGGTATTGATTGTTACAAATGGAAGGTACGGTGCAAGAATTTATTCAGATGAATGCAACTTTAAATCAGAATCAATAAATGTGGCAGAAGTTGATCCCACAGGAGCAGGGGACGTGTTTGCTACAGCTTTTGCAGTGAGATTGTTTGAGACCGAAGATTTGCAGGAGGCATCTGACTTTGCATCAGTTGTGGCTGGACTCAGTGTTAGGTCTCAGGGGGTCTCTCAAATTCCATCTAGAAGGGTCGTTAATACCTTCAGAGAGCAATTATCCTAGGTTCATACCCGATTCCACTACCGTTTTGTCCAGTATTGTTGCTTAACGCATGACTCTTTTACATAATTGGGTCTGTACAAGATGGAGAGCCTTATATTAGACAGTACCCGACAGATTTATATCCCAGAAAAAGTTGGAGAGTGATGGGCCTATCTCTAGAAAAGTCCGCCAAGGTTGCGCTGTACATTTTCATAGCGGCAGCAATTCTATTTGTTTTATATCTCGTAAAAGGTGCTCTGCTTCCGTTTGTGATTGGCATTGTTTTCACCTATTTACTGTACCCAATTGTTAGGGTGGTGGAAAAGGTTTTGCCTGGGAAAACTTTGTACCCAAAACTATCCAGGGGTATTGCTATTGCAATAGTTTATTTGCTGGCAATAGTTTTGTTAGTAGTAGCATTTCTGTTGATAATACCACCTCTTTTCACTCAATCGACAGAACTTATTGGTAAATTACCAGTGTTTGTTAGTGAAGCCATAAGAAGTGTGGAAGGTTGGAATAGAGAATATTCAAACAGCCTTCCAGAGCCGCTACAGTATGAAATAGGTGGTATTCTCGCCGCTATCGGGTGGCTTATAGATAATCTAGGGGTCATAGTACTCTCCTACCTCCAAAGTTTTATTGGGCGTGCTGCGGTAGCTGCTGTACATGCTTTTTCTCTTGTTATTGGTCTAATTGTGGTCCCAATATTTGTGTTTTATTTGTTGAAAGATAGAGAAAAAGTGCGAGATTCAGTTATAGATGTTTTTCCTTCTGATTCTCAGATACACGTAGTGCATGTTCTAAGAATCTTGAATCGTGTAGTTGGGGCATATGTAAGAGCTCAAGTGACGCTTGCTGCGGTTGTTGGGGTTTTCATATCGCTTGGATTATTCTTGATAGGAGTCGATTACGCTATACTCCTCGGAGTAGTGGCTGGGATGTTTGAATTCATTCCCATAATAGGGGCCTGGCTTGGATTTATTCCTGCTTTAGTGGTCGTACTTTCAACCTCTCCAGATAAGTTTATTTGGATTTTATTGCTTTACGCAGGAGTTCAATTAATGCAGGGAGCATTTTTGGTTCCGCGGATTCAGAGTCTTGCAATTAAAATTCACCCATTGCTGATTTTAGTCTCCATTTTGATCGGCAGTGAAGTTGGTGGGTTATGGGGAGTGATTTTGGGTCCTCCTATAGCGGCTTCCGTAAAGGAACTCATAGTATATTTTTCCAATATAAAAAAGAACGATGAGGTAAATGAAGTAATCTCAGCTCGAAGTGCGCCCAACTCTGAAGATGTGACGGACACCACAGTGTAGTCGAGATGATAGATATAGAACGTTCTAACGATGGTGAGATAGTGGTTTTGAGGCTACCCAATAGCGATATGAATAACGCTATTCAATGGGAGCTCGAGGACAGTTGTATTGCCGTCTCACAGGATTCTGACGTTAGAGTTGTGATATTAACCTCTTTTTCTCCTGACTTTGTCTCAAGTTCGTTGGAAAATAACTTTGGCTTAGCCTCTTCTGTTTCACTGATAAAACAACCAGTTCTGGGTGTTATTGATGATAGTGCTCACGGTCTTGGCCTCGAGCTTATTTTAGCGTCTGACGTAAGGATCTGTGCCTTGAAAAGTAAATTCTCCATGCCACATGTAGCGCATGGAGTGATACCTTCTGATGGCGGTACTCAAAGATTACCTAGACTGGTAGGGCAAGGCAGGGCTTTAGAGATTATATTGACTGGCAGAGTCGTCGGAGCACAGGAGGCACTTGAGATGGGTATGGTCCATCAGGTTTGCAATGCTGATCCTTTGAAGGACGCTTATTGCATAGCAGAAAAAATTGCTGCACATGGCCCTAGGGCAGCTGAATATCTCAAGGAAGCGGTCTACACTGGATCTGACATGACCTTGCGTCAAGGTATGAGTTTGGAAGCTGATATGAGCGTCATACTCCAAAGTACCTTAGATAGGACTGAAGGGATAAATTCATTTTTGGAGAGGCGTGCCCCAAAGTTCAAGGGAGACTAATTAGTATTCAAAATTCTGTTGTCTTATATGAATGCTCCGACGATATAGCTATGATTACTTTAAATCGTCCTTCTCATATAAATGCATTCTCTGTGCAAATGAGGGATGAGCTCTACGAGGCACTTAGTCTTCTAAGAGACGATCCAAATGCCAAAGTAGCTATTTTGAGAGGCTCTGGAGAACAAGGATTTTGTGCTGGGGCGGACTTAACGGAATTTGGTACGGCTCCCTCACAGGTTATTGCGCGTTCAGTGAGATGGGAAAGAGATTTATGGGGGCTTTTCCACACTCAACCAAAGCCTATAGTGGCGGCACTTCACGGCTACGTAATCGGGTCAGGAATTGAAATTGCTTCTCTTTGCGATGTACGTATAGCCGCTGACAACTGTATTTTTCGTATGCCTGAAGTGGCTCTCGGTATGGTGCCTGCTGCCGGTGGAACTCAAACTTTGCCACGTCTTATCGGGACCTCTCGCACTTTAGAATTTATATTGAGTAATAGGGTCGTGAAAGTGGAAGAGGCAAGGAAAATAGGACTGGTAGACAGGATTGTTACTACTTCAGAGTTACTTGACGAATGTTTGTCAGTATCCAAATTACTGACTGGATACGATGAATCCGCGCTTTTCCTTGCGAGGAAATCAGTTTTATCAGGATTAGACTTATCTTTACAGGCGGGTCTGAAACTGGAAAAAAGATTAGCGGAAACAATGTCTACGAGATAGGTAGTGTGTTGGCTGCCCGGCCAGGATTCGAACCTGGGTCGAAGGATTCAAAGTCCTTAGTGCTACCACTACACCACCGGGCATTAATTAACAGTACTTCAGTATAGAGCATTTTTCCTTAACGCATTGTATAAGTGTGTGGTTTGTTTGTACTCTTATATGGTTAGTGTGCTGCGTTAATTTTGGATACTGATATCAACCAGTTATTCGTATCATATCTTTTGCTTAGGAGATGAATTTGCCAACTTCTTTTTTCCAGGATTCTATTAAAAAAATTAAAACCAGCATTAATAGCGTAGTAGTTGGGAAAGAAAGTGTGGTGGATTTAGCTATAGTGGCGGTTTTATGTAGAGGGCATATATTGGCCGAAGATGTGCCTGGAATAGGAAAGACTACCATGGCTAGGGCACTAGCCGGGGCTCTTGAATGCACTTTCGGCCGGATACAGTTCACCCCTGATTTGATGCCGTCAGACGTATTAGGGATTAATTGGTTTAATCAGAAAAAGCATGAATTTGAATTTAGAAAAGGGCCGGTTTTCAGTCAGATTGTCTTGGCCGATGAGATTAATCGCGCCACACCTAGAACTCAGTCGGCTCTTCTGGAAGCTATGCAGGAAGGTCAGGTTACACTTGATGGAGAAACTAGATTGCTCCCAGAGCCCTTCATTGTCATTGCTACTCAAAATCCCATCGATATGGAGGGGACATTTCCGCTTCCTGAAGCCCAGCTTGACCGGTTTATGTTGAGGCTTGCTATTGGATATCCTTCAATAGAGGAGGAAGAAGATATTGTTTTAAGGTTTGCTGCAAAAGAGAACCTTCCTGACCAAAGGCCTGCAATAAATACAGAGGAGTTATTATCTCTTCAGGCTGAAGTCTCCAACGTTACGGTTGAAGATGGGATACGAAAATATGTAATGAACATAGTAAGGTTAAGTCGGGAAAATGAAAGAGTAACTTTAGGGGGAAGCCCACGGTCATCTATTGCCCTTTTTAAAGCGTCCCAGGCGAAAGCTGCACTATCCGGCAGGGATTTTGTGATCCCTGATGATGTGAAATATCTGGCAGAACCTGTGCTGGCCCACAGAATTATTCCTACTTCAAATGCTAGATTACGGGGATATTCCCAATCCGCCATTGTTGCAGATGTACTTTCCTCTGTTCCTGTACCAATAGAAAGGCAGTGATAATTCTCCACAGTTATGTCTCCGCTGGAACAAAGCGAGCATGTCAAAGTGTTTAAAAAAGTTTGGCATGACTGGTGGATTGGTATATTCATTGTCCTAATATTTATAGGGATTTTTTCAGGAAGGTCTCTTGTAATTGGTTTTGGTGTGATGGGCCTTCTCGTCGCAGGGATTTCATGGGTTTGGAACGAATTGTCACTTCGGGAGCTGAACTACAAGCGAATTATGAGTCAAAATAGGATTTTCAAAGGAGAATCTGTTTCTCTCACGATAGAACTTTCAAATATGAAGCCTATTCCACTTTCCAGAATAGACATTGATGATGATATTCCCGAAGACTTAGAAATTGCTGGTACTGAATTGCTACATAGCCCTAATCCCAAGACCATGAAGATGAGACACTCAACCTCTTTATCTTGGTATGAAAAAGTTAAATGGGAATATAGGCTAACAGGAACAAAAAGAGGATATTTTAAGTTGGGGCCAAGTTCCATAACTAGCGGCGATGTATTTGGGTTGTTTGATTGTTTTGAAAGACGAGACTCTGACGACTATGTACTGGTCTATCCCACTGTAGTGTCCCTTCCAAATATCGGGTTACCTGAATTACGTCCACTGGGTGAAGTGGAAAATGGGATTCGCATGTTTCATGATCCTTCTAGACCATCTGGGATAAGGGATTATCAGGATGGTGATCCTATGAAAACGATTGACTGGAAGTCGACTGCTCGGTCAACGACACTTAAAGTCAGAACGTTTGAACCAAGCTCTTCACACACGGTTATTCTGATCGTGGCGATTGAAACAGCTCTTCGTTTTTGGGAGGGATATTCGGTGGCAAACCTGGAGAGGATTATCACTGCAGCCTCTTCCATTGCTTCTTATTGTGCGGATAAAGGATATTCGCTTGGTCTTTTCTCAAACGGGACACCCATCCTTTCCGACAGGCCTATGGATGTCCCTGCTTCAAGTTCCGTAGATCAGTTGATGATTATATTGGAGGTATTGGCAACCATTCGGCCTCTTCCAATGGGGTCGATGACTGAAAATCTTTCCACCAGTTCTAAAATTTTTCCAACTGGCTCAACCCTAGTGATAACTGCTGCTCTGATGACGGATGATTTTGTTGGGATTATTACTCGTCTACATCATATGGGATACAAAATAGTTGTCCTGTATGTAGCGGATGACAGTTGCCCTCTTTTTCCTGAAGGAGTTTTGCTTTACGAGATAGGAGCACATTTCGAGTCGATGGAACAACGAGGTGAATTTGTCTCAAGATAGGTTAATCTTCGTAGCCTTGATTTTTTCTGAAAGCATCTGGTTGTATGTAATTTATTCCGTGCTAGGAATCATTGCAGGTATAGGGCACAGTCCCATTCCCTGGGGAGCATGCGTGATTCTATATGGCTCTTCTTTGTACAGTTCTCGCGGGATTTCCTTCTTTAGAATCAATAACTTTACTGCCTTTGTCATACAGGCACTGATTGGTTCTATCGTGGTTTATCTTGCCGTAGGCTATGTAAGTATCCCGAGCGATACAGCTTTTTCGCTCAGCTGGGCTAAAGGGATCGGCGAATGGGAATATTCCGGCAGTGAAGTTGGGGTGGTTTTGGTACTAGCGTTTATTTTCGCAGTTTTTTCATGGTTCAAGGGAGGCCTATCTTCTGGAACCGATTATCCGCTGGAATCTCTTTCGAGGAGTTTTAGGATTGGTATATTGGTGCTTGCTGCAGGGGCGATATTGGATGCTTTCCACATCTCTAATCTAGGACTTAAATTTTTAATGGTTCTTTTCTTTATGGTTTCCCTTTCGGGGCTAGCAGTAGGAAGGGTTATGCCATCGGTTGGAAGTATTGACAGCCGAAGCATTTGGTTAAAAGTGGCTGGATTCTTAGTCGTCTTAATAGGTGGGGTTGGCCTTTTATTTAGCTTTATGAAAAGGGAAATTTTAGATGCGATTGCTTCTCCAATAACTACTTTACTAGGATGGATATTGGATGTTTTCATTTATGTGGTTGTGATTCCAATTGCGTATTTGGCAGAATACTTAATTAAGGGATTGCTATGGATATTCGGTGATCCCATTTCTGCTGAAGAATATGTTAGTAGGCAGGAGGGAGTATTCGAATTGGGTATGTCGGCTCGTCAGATTGTTCAACCTACTACTGAAGACACTTCATCCATTTTTTCAGATATATTTGAAATCCTGATTATCGTGCTAGGAGCTTCATTACTGATTGCCCTTTTAGGTTACGCCTTCTCGAGAAGAATTAGATGGATCAGAAAACCTATGGAATCTGATCGTGTGAGCATTTCTGAAAATACCCACCCATTTACCGATTTCTTGAGACTTGCTAGAGGACTTCTACCATCTACGAACAAGTCCAAAACTGAGTCCAAAGTATATAATCTTCCAGCAGACATTAATGAAGACACAAAGTCGGTCCTAGAGCACTATTACCGTATGCTCGACAAGGGTCGTCGAAAAGGAATAGAACGGACCCTGGATTCAACTCCAGCCGAGATGGTGAGATCACTGTCTACTGTGTTCAGTTATAAATCAGTAAGTGCAATTACTCATTCTTTTGCTCGGATATGCTACGGGAGGAAGGAAATCGGGAAACATGAGGCGGAGAAGATCAGATCTTTTTTCTCAGATATGGAATCAGGTAGAGATTAGAAATATTGTCTTCCAAGCCACAGCCCAATGCCGGCACTTGCTAGCCCTACAACAATGCTACCGAATATGTTTGTAGATGCCGTTATGTAGTCTCCGTCTTCAAACAAGCGAAAGCTAGACACTGTCACAGTTGAGAATGTGGTAAATGAACCGCAAAATCCCACTGCAAGTAGCATTGTGAAAGCCTCCGGCACGTTCGTTCTCGATGAAGTCATTCCAGCGATTAACCCAAGCATCAAAGACCCCGATATATTTACGGCAAATGTACCAAGCACGGTTTGGCCCACTATTCCGGTTATGAGCTTATCCACGCCATATCTAGACACGGCTCCTAAAGCTCCACCTACCCCGATTAGAATCAAATTCAATGGTGTCTACTCCGTGTTCCAATTACCGGATCTTACGTATTCGAATGCATTTATTGCTGCGGTTGCGCCATCTCCAGCGGCAGAAATTAATTGAGAAGCAGATTCACTTCTTATATCTCCGGCTGCCAATAGCCCTACTTTAGACGTTCTCATGCGGGAATCGGTTTTTATATGACCTCCCCCGTCCAGTTCTACTAGGGTTGACAAATAATCTGAATTTGGCTCAAGTCCAACGAAAATGAAAACGCCGTCTAGGTCTATACGTGTAGTCTCTCCCGAAACCAAGTTTTTTAGAGATGTTCCACTCACCATGCCATCACCGTGTATTTCTGTAACTTCTACGTTGGTATGGATATTAATTTTGTCGTTTGAAACTGCCCTGTCCAGGAGTGTTTTCTGCCCATGAAGGTTTTCTTCCCGGCAAAAGATATCTACGCTGGCGGCGAAAGTAGTTAACGTTAGCGCTTCTTCCAGGGCCGAATCACCTCCCCCAATTACGCAAACGTCTTGGTCAATAAAAAAAGCCCCATCGCAAGTGGCGCAATAAGATACACCTGCACCTGCAAGATCATCTTCTCCTTTTACTTGCAGTTTACGGAGACTAGATCCACCTGCAACTATTATTGCTTTTGCGCTCTTGACCCCGTCAGAAGTTTGGACCATCCATTGATCACATTTCTGTGAAAGTCCTGTAACTTCTGACAACTCAAAAACTACCCCGTTAGCCATCGCTTGCTCTTGCATTTTAGCTGCTAATTCTGCTCCTGATATACCTTCAGGAAACCCTGGATAGTCTTCTATATTTTCGGAATTTATCACCTGTCCACCCGGCATCAATTGTTCAAGAAGAAGGGTGTTTAATCCTAGTCGGGAGGCAAATATGCCGGAGGACATCCCCGCAGCCCCTCCACCTATCACTATCAGGTCTTTTTCAATCATCAAACTTCCTTCAGTTTTATAAATTACCTTGATTCTTTAGGTCAGTAAAAGCGAGTTCGAAGGCTTCCACAGTTTCATCTATATCCG
>CAYWYV010000007.1:0-4034 GCA_964462705.1 uncultured Dehalococcoidia bacterium | reverse complement strand
GTATGAGTGGCGCTTAATATAAATCGAGTGCCCGAATGAATTCCTCTGTTTAACAATGCTAGGTTCAATTGTGCATTTCTTGCGCTGTCAGTAGTGATTTTCATCTCCTGATCAGTCATAAGACATAGTTCCCTATCACATTCATGATCTACGCCCAGGCGTAGGTGTATGAGCGAATTAATTCCGCTTGCACATCCTGGGATTTCAAGTTTAGCAAGAAGGCCATTTAAACCTTCTTTCAGTCTTTGGCCCATGGAGGTGGCTAAATCGTTAACCGGTTCATTTCTTAAAAGTTTCAGAGCAGTTATCCCTGCTGCTGCAGATAAGGGGTTTGCATTGAATGTTCCGTTGTGGGCTATCCGTCTGGTTTTATCCCAATCAGGATCTCCGGAAGGTTCGATCATGTTAATTATTTCCGATTTGCCTGCCACCGCACCACCAGGTAATCCACCACCTAGGATTTTGGCTAAGGTTGTGAGGTCAGGTGTTATTCCGTAATAGCTCTGGGCTCCGCCTTTTGAGGTTCTGAAACCGGTAACTACTTCGTCGAATATTAAGACAATATTTTCTTGGCTAGTAATGCTTCTAAGTTCTTGTAGAAATGATGGAAGTATCGGATTAAGCCCCATATGAGCACCGGTGGGTTCTAGTATTATGGCAGCCACGTTGTCGTCGTCTTCTAAGATTTTTTTGACTATTGAAATATCATTTGGGGGAATGACTATCATGGTTTCCGCAATCTCTTCTGGAATGCCACCTATTCCATTACCATCAAAAGATACGTAGTCGCTCCAACCATGAAAGTGGTCTTCAAATTTGATAACTTTTTTTCTGCCTGTATATGCCCTGGCCATTCTGATAGCCATCATGTCGGCTTCGGTACCAGAACTGTGGAACCTGACTTTTTCTGCACTGGGAATCAAATCCATAACCATTCGGGCCCATTCTATTTCGAGGTCTGTGGAGCCACTTAGGTGAGTTCCCTTGGTAATCTGCTCCTGCACTGCTGAGACTATATCCGGATGGGAGTGGCCCAGAATAAGTGAGCCGTGTCCGCTCCAAAAATCTATTATCTTGTTCCCATCAACATCATACTTATGGGGACCGTTAGCGTGAGTGTAATAGAGTTGGAAGGGGTGTTGTCTCCTAGCGTCATGAGTGACTCCGTCGGGAAACATTTCCTTAGCAGTTTCGTGTCTTAATCTGGAACCGGGATGCAGATCAATAAATTGTTTTTCTATTGCGGTAGGCATTTGATACCCCTTAAAACTAAATGAAGTTAATATATTTGAAAGCAAGTTTTATACGTTGCCGTTGTATGATAGCTCGTGAACATATAAAGAGAAAACCAGTTACTGGTTTTGCTGTTTAGATTTATGTGAATACTTACGTAAGTTTAAGAAATGGATTGATAATGAAAAGTTTTTTTACACATCTGGAATGTACTTATTGTGAAAAGCTACATTCTTCCAGAGAGCCTCAAAGACTATGTGTTGACTGCGGCAAAGTATTGTATCCGAGATACGACTTAGAATCTGCGAAGAAAGTCTTTACTAAAGAACTACTTCCTCACCGCCAGTCAAACATGTGGCGGTATTTTGAAATGATGCCCATTCTCGACGAAAGGAATGTGGTTACTCTTGGAGAAGGATTTACACCCATATTTGATATGCCTTCATTAGGTGCAAAATTAGGGTTATCGAAATTATTTCTTAAAGATGAGGGGATAAATCCCACAGCCTCGTTTAAGGCACGTGGATTGTCTGCAGCGGTTTCAAAAGCCAAAGAATTAGGATTGATGCGGTTGACGATGCCTTCTGCCGGAAATGCTGCAGGGGCAATGTCTTCCTACGCTGCACGGGCAGGTATTGAGGCATTTGTGTTTATGCCTAGGGACGCTCCAGAAGCAAATCAGATAGAAGTATATTTCACTGGAGGAGATTTAAATCTTGTCGATGGGCTAATAAGTGATGCGGGCATCATTTCTCGACAGAAAGCTGAGGAAATGGATCTTTTTGATGTATCCACTCTACAGGAGCCATACAGGGTGGAAGGGAAGAAAACCATGGGCTATGAAATTGCTGAACAGTTTAACTGGGAATTGCCTGACGTGATAATTTATCCAACCGGTGGAGGAACTGGGATAGTTGGTATGTGGAAGGCCTTCGATGAGATGGAGCAATTGGGATGGATTGATGGAAGAAGACCAAGAATGTATGCAGTGCAATCAGATGGTTGTGCTCCAATAGTGAGGGCATTCGCAAATGGAGATGAATTTGCCACTCCATGGGAGGACGCTGATACATTTGCTGCTGGAATAAGGGTACCTGGAGCTATTGGCGATTATTTGATACTTCGAGCCATTAGGGAAAGTCAGGGTTCTGCTCTTGCTGTGTCAGATCACTCAATTCTTTCAATGATGAAGACTGTTGCATCATCAGAAGGCATGTTTATATGTCCGGAAGGTGCCGCAACTGCGGTGGCTCTCACGAAATTCATGGCGGAGGGATCTATAGCTTCCAACGAGAGAGTTCTTCTCTTAAATACAGGTTCGGGACTGAAATACCTAGACTTGTTAGGAGACATTCAATCTAACCTAAAGGGTGATTCAGGCTAAATTCATACTCCTATAGTCTGTTTATCTAAGTTCTACCGAGCTTACATGCGGCGCATAGATTGTCAGAGAATTCTCCATCAACATTTGGACCATTTCGTGGTCTGGAACACATTCAGGACATTCCTCATTCACACCTTTTATGTACTTTATGATTAATTGGGAGTCTTCGAGAGATATGAATTCTAATGACCCACCTTCAGAGGCAACGATTATTTCCATATTGTCTAACACTGTTTTCACGCCGGCGTCTGTAGGTTGAACCACTTTATTCATTTCCTTTTGAGTTTGTTTATTAGCTGAGTCTCTCAAATACCGTTGCTACCCCTTGCCCACCACCTACACACATTGTTACCAGCCCTAATTGTGAGTCACTTCGTTCCAACTCTTCCATTAATTTAACGGTCATTATTGCCCCGGTTGCTCCGACCGGATGGCCGAGACTTATTCCACTCCCATTCGGGTTAGTTTTTTCAATATCAAGATCTAACTCTCTTATGCAGTACAGCGCTTGGGAAGCGAAAGCTTCATTTAGTTCAATGACGTCTATGTCGTTGACAGACATACCTGCTCGAGCGATTGCTTTTCTTACGGCGGGGACAGGCCCAATTCCCATTATGGCAGGTTCAACACCTGCAACTCCACGAGTATGCCATTTCATTCGGGGAGTTATTCCAAGTGACTTTGCCTTTTCCTTCGACATCATCACGACCATCGCAGCGCCATCATTGATGCTCGAAGCATTACCTGCAGTGACCGTTCCATCTTTTTTGAAAACAGGCCTCAACCCTGATAAACCCTCGATGGTAGTGTCAGATCGAGGACCTTCGTCGGTGTGCACCTGTATAGGATCGGATCTTCTTTGTGGGACATCTACCGTAGTTATCTGGTTGGTAAATCTGCCTTCTGAAATTGCCGTGCTGGATCTCTGGTGGCTAATATATGCTAACTCGTCTTGCTCTTCTCTAGATACTCCAAAACGTTCGGCAACATTCTCAGCCGTCACGCCCATATGATACCTATTGACGGGACAACCGAGTCCTTCAGTAAGTCCGTCCCTTAAAGTGGAGTCGCCCATTCTTAAACCATCGAAACGTGCCTTGTAGTCAATGAGATATGGCACCTGGCTCATATTCTCAGTTCCTCCTGCTACTGCTATGTCAGCCTCCCCAGTTTTTATTAATTGAGCTGCAATATTAATTGCTTCGAGACCTGAAGAGCATTGCCTATTTATTGCAATTGTTGGGGTTTCTTCGGGTATTCCTGACTTAAGAGAAGATAATCTAGCTGCGTAGCCCGCCTCAGCCGCTTGTACAGCAGTTCCAATTACAACCTCATCAACCAAAACGGCGGCAACGCCTGATCACTCTAATGCAGACTTTATAGCTGTAGATCCTAGGTCTGGGGCACTGACGTCTTT
>CAYWYV010000006.1:0-27213 GCA_964462705.1 uncultured Dehalococcoidia bacterium | reverse complement strand
GACAATGCTTGGTCGGCAAAGCTCATGTCCATGACTGCTGAGGGATGCCCTTCAGCAGCGGAAAGATTAATCAGTCTTCCCTCTGCCAGTAAATTTATTTTACGTCCATCTGATAGTGTGTATTGATCAACAAATGGCCGCACCTCTGTTTTACTATCTGACAGTTCCTCGATGCCATCTATGTCGATTTCCACATTGAAATGTCCACTGTTGGCGAGAACGGCCCCATCTTTCATAACCTGAACGTGTTTTGCATCAACGGCTTTCATACCTCCAGTGACGGTGATGAAGATATTACCCAGTTTCGCGGCTTCTTCCATCTTCATTACCTGATGGCCATCCATTGCTGCCTCTAATGCTCTTATATGGTTTACTTCACAAACCACTGTATTGGCCCCCATTCCTCTAGCTCGCATCGCAACGCCTCTGCCACACCATCCATATCCAATGATAACTACGGTTTTGCCCGCCCAGAGAATATTGGTTGCCCTAGTAATACCGTCCAAAGTGCTTTGGCCTGTTCCGTATCTGTTGTCAAAAAAATGTTTTGTGTCTGCGTCGTTGACGGCTATAACCGGGTATTTCAGGTTTCCTTCATCAGCCAAACTTTTTAGGCGTATAACACCTGTCGTTGTTTCCTCCATACCTCCTATCACATTTTCTAAGAGATCATTGCGTTCTCCGTGAAGCATTGCAACCAAGTCTGCGCCATCATCCATTGTCATATGTGGTTTTGTTTCCAATACGGTGGTGATGTGATTGTAGTAGGTATCTGTATCCTCTCCCTTAATAGCGAAGGTTTTGATTCCGTATTCTGAGACCAGTGCCGCCGCCACATCGTCTTGGGTGCTTAAAGGATTACTAGCACATAGTGCAATTTCTGCTCCCCCATCTCTGAGAGTGAGCATCAAATTTGCTGTTTCGGACGTGACGTGTAAGCATGCTGCAATTTTTAACCCTTTTAAGGGCATTTCTTTTGCAAATCGTGCACGTATCTGTCCTAGAACCGGCATCTCCCTGCTAGCCCAGTTGATTCTGTTTACTCCAGCGCCCGCGAGAGAATGATCTAATACATCGCCGGAATTAGAATTTGTTGTCAATGCGTTTCTCCTATTAATTTAGAACCTTGATTGTCGTCGAGTAATTTGTCTTTGTTGGAAAGCGGGTTGAAGTAAGTCATTCCAGCCATCCCTCTGAATCGGTCATCAATTTCATCGGATACAAGAGATTCAAATCTGTTACTACCAAAATTTTCGACTGCGTATGAACCCATTACTGAGCCAACTATGGTCGCTCGTCGGAAACCTTCTGCCGATAAATCCCCGGATCTGGATAGGTATCCCATGAATCCACCTGCGAAGCAATCACCGGCTCCAGTAGGGTCTTTAACTTTTTCTAACGGGAAAGCGGGTGCAGAGAAGATATCTCCCTCGTTGAATACCAAAACGCCATGTTCTCCCTTTTTAACAACTACTACCTTGGGACCCATTTCTCTGGCTGACTTTGCAGCCTCTATCACACTTCGCTTCCCCGTAAATGTTTTAATTTCGTTTTCATCCATAAAGAGGACATCTACTAAAGCCACCGTTTCACGGAGATTTTCCACATGGTCATCGATCCAAAAGTTCATTGTGTCCATAGCAACAAGTCTAGGTCTGGAAGCCATTTGTTCTAGAACGTTGATTTGTATAAGAGGGTCTATGTTGGCTAAAAAAAGATAATCTGAATTTCTGTGTTTATCATCTATAACAGGTGTAAATTCAGCTAAAACATTCAGTTTAGTCTCAAGAGTTTTGCGTATGTTCATGTTATTGGGGTCATATGACCCCGACCATCTAAACGTTTGCCCACCTGCAGTTTCCATTCCGGAGATATCTACTCCCCTGGATAATAGATACTGTCTGTCACCGTCTTCAAAGTCTTTACCTACCACTGCTACTACCGCAACTGAGGTGAAGAAACTTGCTGCAATGGAAAAATATGTAGCTGACCCGCCCAGGGAATCAACACGTGATTCTGTTCCCAAGGAGACCGAGTCATAGGCGATAGTTCCTACTACAAGCAAGGACACTTTTAGATATCAGTTCCCTTGCTGGTTGGATGACCCTTTTCGATCCAGGTTGGAGTGCCTTCTTCAATGTTGTACAGCCGGTCTGCTTCCATACCCATCGCAGCTGCCATTTCACAGGCCAATCCACTTCTGACTCCTGCTGCACATATAAAGAGAAGTTTTTTATCTTCAGGTAGTTCGTCTATTCTAGCCAGAATGTCGTCTACTGTTATAAAGATAGCTCCCTCAACATGACCTTCCACATATTCGTCCAGTCTTCTAACATCGACGAATGCATAGTCATCGTTTCCATGTAAATCAGCTGCTTCGTCAACACTAATCCTGAAATATGGTTCACCATCTACTTGCCTTGGCATCCTCTATCCCTCCAGTTTCATTGAATATATTTTTCAATTATTGGTTGTATTTTTCGTACGGATTCATTTTCCATATCTATTTCGCCCATCAAGGCTTTCTCTAAACTTTTATCACAGTTACAAGACATTTCAGTGATGTTTATGTTTTCACATATTAGTTTAATGAGAGATTTTGATATCAAATTGTTATTTTTTAAATTATCTACAACCAGATTCGCTGAGACTTCCTCTTGTTCAGGCCTCCAGCAATCATAATCTGTCACCATCGCTACTGTGGCGTAGCATATTTCTGCCTCTCTAGCTAGTTTTGCCTCAGGTAGTGCTGTCATTCCTATGATGTCAGCCCCCCACGATCTGTACAAATTTGATTCTGAACGCGATGAGAACTGCGGGCCCTCAATCACCACTAAATCTCCACCGTAGTGGAAGTTAGCGTCTATGCTCTGACAACATCTGCGAATAAGTGCTCTTAAGTTGGGACAGTAAGGATCTGCGAAAGATACATGGGCAACGACGCCATTCCCAAAAAAAGTGTTTCCTCTCGAAACTGATGAAGTTTTATCGATCAATTGATCCGGTATCACAACATCCAAGGGACTGATATTTTCTCTCAGGCTACCCACGGCGGAAATGGACACTATGTTGTCTGCACCTAAGGCTTTAATAGCAAATATGTTTGCTCGATAGGGTATTTCGCTTGGCAGTAGAGAGTGATTCTTTCCGTGTCGTGGCATGAATCCAACTTTTAGTCCGTCTATCGAACCAATAATAATAGGATCGCTTGTCTCTCCGAAAGGAGTAGGAATATTAACCTCTTCAATTTGTCCAAGGTTTTCCAGTTTGTAGAGACCGGAGCCTCCAATAAACATGATATCTATCAACCAAATATCTCCAAAGCTGTCACATTGCATTAAAAAAGACTTCCCATTAAAGAGAAGTCTTGCAAAAAATCAGCTCATAACTTCCCTCATTTTTCGGATGTTTAATCCGCTGGAATTGGCACCGTGCTCCTATATCCCACTAGAAATCTCAGGAGCCGGTTGCCGGGCGTCCAAGGGCCAGTCCCTCAGCCACTCGAAATAAGAGTATTTGTATTCAATTGTTAACCAAAAAATAGTACTAGAGTGACGAACAAACCGTCAAGAAAACAGGAGGCATGATCTTATAGAAATCGTAAAATATTCCTATAAGCTCAATTTGTGACTAGCAGACTTTTATATGGCTAATTTTCGAACAGATACTTCGGAACATCTAAAGGAGCGCCGGTGAGGGGTTCGAGGTAATTCTTAAATTCCTCTGTTGTATTACCTATGCTTGCCAGTTCCACATTCAAAAATTCATCTGGCATAAGCCTCACCTTACCTGCCACATCTTCGAGAATTGCTGTTGAAGGTGAACATTCATAAACTGGCCCTGACTTTCTATCTAAACACATAATAATTCCTGTCTGACCAGTTTCTGCCCTCAAAGAGGCCTCTCTTCCGATTTCAAAGGCTTCATTTGAGTCTGTCTTTGAGACTGAATCCATTAGTGATCTTTGAATAGTTCCAGGTTTCTCGTATCTGCACCTTACTCCGAGTTTTTTCGTTACCTGCTCTGCCAGGTATCGCGACGGGCCTTCATAGTAGGGATGTCCAAAGTCATCGGTGAACCATGGTTCAGTTTGTTCACCTATAATTCCATTGATACCTTTTACGTTTTCCGCTACTACTGCAATGGCGTAGCCATATTCTCTGTAGGCATGTTCCATTTGTATAAGGAATTTCTCTTCATCTAATGGTATTTCTGGGACACCGATATAGTGCGGGGGATCAAAATTATTTCTTTTATAGAGACTTGCTGATGCTGCTAACCATCCTGCATCTCTTCCCATAACTTCCATGATAGTGATTGGTGATGATATGCCCATGGCCAGTGCATCTCTTCCAGCCCCTAATGTTGCCTGGGCGACAAACCGAGCAGAGGAACCGTAACCTGGACAGTGATCCGTTTGGACAAGATCGTTATCGATAGTTTTAGGTACGTTTACGATGGTTAATTTGTATCCGATTGACTCAGTTTCTTTTTGAAATGTGAGTCCGGTCGTTGCGGAATCATTCCCTCCTATGATGTGGAAAGTCTGGATCTTGTGCCTATCGAGGAGGTTAAAAATGGTATCGGTGTCGGTTGGTAGAAGTTTTCTCCTTGTTGATCCGAGAGCAGATCCAGGAGATGAACCAACGGATTTTATACCTTCGCTCGAGATGTCAGTAATATCGTGGATGTTTCCAGAGAGGATTCCTTCAATTCCATGGTCCGCCCCATAAATACGAGATTTAGGAGCAATATTTTGGTAGGAGGTAATGATTCCGGCCAGACTTTGGTTGATAACCGAAGTACAGCCACCTGACTGCATTATCAGGATGTTTCCAAGGCTCATATTTTACTTATTCTGGTATGGAACCAGTTTCTCTGGCCTCAGTTAATTTTTCCGAGAGATCTATAAAGTCATCGGCGATGATATCGATATATTCTTCTGGTTCTCGATCGACTTCAACGTCTAGTCCATGTTCGTATGGCCTGGGAACATAAGCTGTTCTCATGCCTGTGCTTCTAGCGGATTTCAGATCGTTCTTGTGTGCAGCTACCATCATGACCTCTTCGATCGGTAAACCAAAGAATTCAGATGTAGATAAATAAGTTTCTCTGTCTGGCTTGTAATGCCGGACTAATTCAGCGGAAAGGACTGTATCCCATGGTAACCTACCGTATTTTGCCATATTGACCAATAAAGCAACGTTGCCATTTGAGAGGCTACTTATTATGTAGTTTTTTTTCAAATATGTGAGACCTTCAACCGAATCTGACCAAGGATCTAACCTGTGCCAAGCCTTGTTGAGATGTTGTTTCTCTGACTCACTTAAAGAACTGATATTGTAAGTCTCAAGCAAGCTGTCGAGGATCATTCTGTGAAGTGTGTCTATATTTGTCCATTCTATTTCTCCCGTCCGGACCTTGTTCATTGAGGGACCGTAGCCAGCTCTCCACTCGTCGGCAAATCCGTCCCAGTCGAGTATGAAGCCTTTTGCAACACCGACACTCTTTATTTCTCTAGCAATACTTTTTCTCCAGTCGACTACCGTTCCAAAAACATCGAATGTTAAAGCTTTTACCTGAGAAATAGGGTGAGCGTTAGCCATTACTTTACTCCGCGAACTTCGCCGCTACATGTCTTCTTTGGATTTTACCTGTAGCGGTTCGAGGTAGCTCATCAACTATGTATACCCGCTCAGGTATTTTAAAGTCGGCCAATTGTTGTTCGCAGAATGTTCTGATTGCTCCTTCATTTGAATCAGAGGACAGCACTACCGCTGCCTGCACAATTTCGCCGTATTTCTCATCCGGAACGCCAAAGCACACCGCTTCGGAGATCGACGGATGCTTAATTAAAGCGGCATCAACCTCCAAGGGTGATATCTTTTCTCCGCCCCTATTAATGAGTTCTTTGAGTCTGCCGGTTAAGGTTAGCACGCCACCACTTGAAAGCTCCCCTTGATCTCCGGTTCTGAACCAACCCTTTATAAATGCTTCAGCATTGGCCTCGGGGTTATTATGATATCCGTAAGTAACGTTGGGACCTTTAATAACCACTTCACCTCGATCACCTATGGTTGCTAAATCACCATTGTCCCCCATGATGCCTATTTCTACTCCCGTGCCAATGCCAACGGTACCGGGGTTTCTAGACCCGGGGGGTAAAGGATTCGATGACATCTGGTGAGAAGCTTCTGTCATGCCATATGCTTCAAGAACCGGCGCTCCAAAGCGTGCCTCGAGGTCACTGAATACGGTTGGAGCCAAAGCAGCTGAGCATGATCGTATGAACCGGAATGATTTGTCAGGAGCCTTATCGTCTTCAGCCCTCATTAGGAGAATTTGATGAATTGTAGGTACTGCGGAATACCACGTGGCCCTGGTGTTTTGTTGATCCTTCCAGAATGTACTGGCACTGAACCTCGGAGGAATTACTATAGTCCCACCACTTCTAAGAGAGGAAAGTGCTACACCAATTAAACCGTGAACATGAAAAAGTGGCATTACTACAAGAGCGGTGTCATCCCCACTTAAGTCATATGTTCCAACAATATTGGAGAGAGATGCCATTAAGTTTCCATGTGTTAGAGGAACTCCCTTCGGTCTACTTGTCGTTCCTGAAGTGTGTAGGAACAGTGCGATATCCTCAGGTGCAGGTGGGGCAACGTCGATATTGTGGGAAAGCACAGTTCCTTTTTGAGAAAGTTTAAGTTGACCTATTCGGTTTCCTGAAATAGTTGCTACTGGAATCTTGAGACCTTCCGCCGCCTGGATAGCTGCGTCAGAATCTTCACTAACTATTATTAACTGGGCATCAGCGTCTTCCATGAAGAATTTGAATTCGTCCACTGTGTAGGCAGAGTTCAGAGGAGCGGCTATCGCCCCGGCCCTGGTAACAGCAAGAAATGTCACCATAAACTCTAAATCGTTACCTAAAACAATTGAGACTGCCTTGCCCCTTTCTAACCCATTACCAGCCAACAGCCCAGCTATTCGTTCTATCTCGTCGGAGAATTCTCCGTAACTAATAGGTTCCAATCCGGGAATAATTATAGAATCTTTGTTTGATGGATGACCGTCTAATAAATTCGCAAGAGTTACCAAATCTAAATCCTCCTAGTGTCGAGGCCGTTATGTTCCCTTGCTACTGTCACATTGGTTGATGTCTCTGTCAACATATCGAGAGCAGAAATATTATCAAGTTACTTTCCTGGCCCATTTAATCGCATCGGCAATTCCCTGCTCAATCGACATTCTAGGTTTCCAGCGTAGATTATCCCAGGCTTTATCACCACTTGCGTAGGCACCCGCCGTGTCTCCTGGACGTGGGGAGCTGTCAATCCGTGCTATCTCGACGCCCGAAACTTCTTCGAAAGCCTCCAAAAACTCCAAAACTGTTGTTCCCTGACCACTGCCTAAATTTATGACTGAGTACGGATTTTCATGAGTTACCAAATCGTCAAATAATTCGAGTGCTCTAATGTGTGCTTCTGCCAAATCCCATACATGTATGTAATCCCGTATAGCTGTCCCATCTCTGGTCGGCCAGTTAGTACCAGCTATCTTGAAATCGGACTCTTTCCCTTCGTAAATGGACAATAGTTTTCCCAATATATGGGTGGGTGTCTCCGATGCGGGGCCTGAACGCATTTTGGGGTCGGCCCCAATAGGATTGAAGTATCTCAGCGATATCGCCTTACTACCGTAGGCATTACAGAAGTCACGTAGGGCCATTTCGATGGTGATTTTGGTACGAGCATATGGGCTGTCTGGGTCTAGTGGAGAATTTTCGGTAACCATTTGTTCTTTCGAGGATTTGTAGACCGCGGCAGTGGAACTGAATATCACTTTGATTTTTGAATCAGAAGCAAACTTGAACAATTCCAGTGATTTAGAGACGTTTTCCTGATAGTAGAGGTAAGGTTTTTGAACCGATTCTGGAACTATAACGAGTGCGGCGCAGTGGATAATCGCTTCTATGTCTTTATGGTCTCTGAATATTTTCTTCAGAGCTTTTGAATCAGAAATATCAGCTTTATAAAATTTTTTTCCTTCTGTAAACGTGCTTCTACCATTAACCAGGGAATCCATGATTACTGGGACATGGTTATTGTCTTCAAGGGCCGAACAAATTGTGCTTCCTATGTAACCTGCACCCCCAGTCACTAAAACTTTCACTTTTGGTTGCCCTCCAAAAAACGCCATCATAATTGAGTGATATCAATGCTAATGGAATGCTGTGGTTATTTTAGCCCCAGACCTGTTCAAATGTCTCTGTTTAGTGCTAGCCTTTGCCCCTCTACAACTAATTAAATATGTGAGTGTATAAGGGAGACCAGATGATTCACGAGATGAGGACCTATGACTTAAAGCCCCGAACAGTCGATATTATGGGGGATAGACTCCGAGAAATGTTGGATGGGCGACTTGAGTATTCACCCCTTGGAGGTTTTTGGTACACAGAAATGGGTCCCTTAAATCAGATTGTTCATATTTGGCCTTACGATGATGCCAATCACAGGGCAGATGTACGTTCTCGCGCGGTAGCAGATGGAGCCTGGCCTCCAAATTCTACGGACATTATGGTTAATATGAATTCTGAAGTGTTAATTCCCGCTCCTTTTATGCCTCCATTGGAGCCGCGGAAAGTGGGTCCTATTTATGAACTCAGAATTTATACGTACGGCGTTGGTGAAATTCCGAAGGTTTTAGATGCCTGGTCTGATGCTATAGAGGAGCGTCAAAAGTACTCCCCGTTAGTAGGGTGTTGGTACTCAGAAATAGGTAACTTAAACCGGTTCATGCATATGTGGGCATATGAATCTTTTGAAGAGCGGGGAAGAATAAGAGCTGAGACTAGGAAAAAGGGAATTTGGCCCCCTCCTGGAAATACTGCGACTCCCATTGCCCAGGAGAACAAAATACTGTTGCCGTATGACTTTTCACCACTCCAGTAAAGAGTTCTGGAGTTGGACAGGTACAAGTTTATCTAATTTTGAAATCGATTTAGTCTGAAAGGTTCGATGTCAAGATGACTCTGACCCGCGGTAATTAAATCGCATATTATTTGCCCCAGGCCGGGACCAAGTAATATGCCCTTTCTGCCAGTTCCTGTCGCTATGAACACGTTGTTCCTGTTCTGAACGGGACCTACAATGACTTTTCCGTCTGATGGTAAAGGTCTGAGGCAGGCTGTGTGTTCCACTATTCGTGCTTCCTCAAGATTTGGAATCATTTTCGTCAATGATGCAATAACTGAATCTCGCCCTATTGGAGTAGGAGTATCGTTGAATCCAACGTCTTCTTCCGTTGTACCGGTCCAAAGCAATTTATCAGGCTTTGTGCAAGCGTAACTACCTCGCCATCCAACAGAACAATGAATTTCTAAATCTCCAGCATCTAGTCTCAATATTTGACCTTTGAGAGGTCTGATAGGCACTTCCGCATTGATCCATTTAGAAATTATTCCTGACCACGGCCCCATTGCCAAAACTAATGATTGGCATTGGATCTTATCGTTGGAGGTTATTATGCTTACTACCCTATCGTCAGGTTGATCTATGCCAATTACCTCCCCATGTCTTATAGAGACTCCCCTCGACTCACATGCTTGTGCGAGTGCTAGCGATAGTCGGTATGGATCGAGATCGGCGACGCCTTCAGTATAAGCGGCTCCAATAACCTCTTTAGATATCGCAGGTACTATTTCCCTTGCCTGGTTTCCGTCAACCCACTCTGATATGTATCCATCTTCTTTGCTACGCCACTCCACCTGGGATTTCCCCAACGCAACTTCTTCTTCACTGAACGCGATATCCAAAGCAGGTCTGAATCTGTGTTGAGTATCGATCCCTGTTAATTCGGGCAGGGATTTTGCCCATTCAGTGTGGATATCCATAGCATGTCTAGCCAGGGCCAGTTCGGGCAATATATCTTGAGCGAGACCAGCTTCACCAAGGGGGCTTAGGCTTCCATATGCAAATCCTGAAGCATGACTTCCCACAGAGTCACGTTCTAGTATCGTGACTCTGTGTCCTTTTTGTGAGAGGAAGTAGGCGCAGCTTAGGCCTACGATACCCCCCCCTACAATGCATACGTCTGGATGATCTGGTTTAGCCAATAATTAAAGTGTATTTTCGATCTTCGAGATGGCCGAATCTAGTTGATTGACGAAATGATCAACTTCGTCACTTGTTATGCATAGAGGTGGAGCTACGGGAATGGAGTCACCAGCCCTCCCAAGGATATGATGGTCCCGAAGGATCGCCGAAGCTTTCTCCGTGATACCAGATTCCTTTGGGAATTTTTCTTTTGTTTCTCTGTTTTTTACTAGCTCTACTGCACTAAGTAGGCCGAGGCCTCCCCTTACGTGTCCAACGATGTCATGGCTGTAAAGACCCTGCATTTTCTCATACATATAGTCTCCCATTTCAGCGGAATTTTGGACGATACCTTCCTTTTCCATTATGTCCAGGTTAGCTATTCCAGCAGCACAAGAGGCCGGATTTCCTCCGAATGTTATGAGATGCCTGAATGTGTCATCCTCTCCCCCCTCGAAGGCTGAAGAAATTTTCTTGCTTGCTATAGCGGCACCAATGGGTAGATATCCGCTCGTTAAAGCTTTCGCAACGGTGGTTATGTCAGGCTGGATGCCCCAATGTTCTGTGGCGAACATTTTTCCCGTTCTACCAAAGGCGTTAATTACTTCATCGCAAATTAATACAACACCGTACTTATCGCATATTTCTCTCATGGTGGGCCAATATTCTGGATGGGGAATGTGTATTCCAGATGCTGCTGAAATAGGTTCGCCTATAAATGCCGCTACTGTCGAGGGGCCCTCGTGCAATATGGCACGCTCCAAATCTTTGGCACATTCGAGAGTGCAACCACCTTCTGACCCGCAACATCTGCCCCTATAGGTGTCTACTTGTTCAATATGTATATTACCTGGCATTAATGGACCATAGTTAGTGGGAGCCGCTATTCCACCACCGCCGAGGCTCATACAAGCATGTGTCGCTCCATGATAGGAGCCCCTACGGCTAATGACTTTGTACCGCGCAGGTTCACCAATATTTTTTTGATAGTTCTTTGCCATTTTTAAAGCGGTCTCAACTGCCTCTGATCCCCCACTCACGAAATAGACTCTTGATTTTTTGTCAGGAGCGAGTGATGCGACTCGACCGGCGAGGTCAGCTGTTACTGGGGTTATAGTGCCACCAGGAGAGTAAGATATTCCGGTCATTTGCTGGTAAACGGCATCTGCAATCTCTATTCTGCCGTGACCGATGTTGACGAGCCACATTCCAGATAAGGTGTCGAACCAGCGATTTCCTTCGACATCATCCACCCATACTCCCTTTGCCTGGTCGACCAGCGTGATTCCCCCTTCGCCAAACATGTCCTCCGTCTGACGGGCATGAGGCCAGAAATGCTCCGCAGCTTTCTGCTTTAATTCCTCAAGTTGCTCACCTGAAATGGTTCTTGTAGCCATCGAAATACCTCCACTCAGCCTCTGATGTTTTTCTTGGTAACTGACAATAGTTCAGGTCGCCTTACCAATTCGGAACACTTTAGATCCACACGCTCCACATTTGCCTTCGGTTGCTGCACGACCGTTCTTTAACGTTTTCTCAATAGGGTCCACGACTTCACGCTGACCTTTACATTTAAGACAGTAAGCTTGCATTCCAGGAGGCCTCCAAGGTATTCGCCGAATTCCATTTGATTCGCCCGAGTAGGTAAACCTGTGAGCTTACGAAATGGAATTGCGGAGCGTTCGGGCATTATATAGAGATAAATGTAAAGTGAACAACCCGCAATTTAATGAATATAAATTTATCTTAATAATGAGTCCGTGAATAATAACTTTAATATTCTAGAAAAAATGTAAAAATGTCTCCAAAGGTATACATATGAAAGAATTAGAAAAAGGAAGGTGACCATGACGAATAAAAAGGTTCTTATAACGGGTATTACCGGATTGGTTGGATCGGTGTTAAAGGAAGGCCTTAAGTCAGAATATGATGTTACGGGTATTGACCTGAGAGATAGTAAAGATATTCAGACACTGGTGGCAGATTCGACTAACTTAGACGAAATAGTACCAGCATTTGAAGGGGTAGATACGGTGATAGATCTCGCTAGCGAACCGAGTAATTTTTCGCCGTGGAATGTGATTTATGATAACAATTTAAAGTGTACATATAATGCATTTGAAGCGTCTAAAATTGCAGGGGTCAGAAGAGTTATATTCGCAAGTTCCAACCATGCCACGGGGAATTACGAGAATGATAGTCCTTATCGTGAAATAGTGGCTGGTCAATACGAAAAATTAATTCCAGGATCATTTGACTTAGTTAATACAGATATGCCAATTAGGCCTGATGGACCTTATGGCATCGGGAAGGCTTTCGGAGAGGCTACGGGCCGCTATTTTGCTGATGAACAGGGATTATCGGTAATGTGCTTGCGGATAGGAACTTTGAATGTTGAGAGTAGGCCGATGAATTTACGACAGTTTGCAACTTTGCTTACTCATGATGACTTGGTTAGGCTCGTGAAAGCCTGCATAAAGGGGCCAGATTCTATTCGATTCGGGATATATTATGGGGTCTCAAACAACAAGTGGAGATTCTGGGACATTAGCAACTCTCAAAGAGAGATCGGTTATCAACCCAAAGATAACGCTGAAACCTGGAGGGAGTGATGAAGGATTGGTTTCGAGACATAGAAATACCCATATAGGTACATCTAATTTGTATAGGAGTCAGCTAGTTAAAATCTTGTTCCATCTCTAGCACCTTATCAAGACGTCTTTGATGACGCTCTTCACCTGTGTATTTTGCTCCTGTAAACGCCCTGACAAGTTCTTGTGCCACTTCGCTTCCTACGATACGGGATCCCAGGCACAGAACATTCATGTCATCGTGTTCCACGCCTTGATGGGCAGAATAGATGTCATGGCACACGGCAGCTCGGATGCCTTTTACTTTGTTAGCGGCTACTGAGGCACCAACGCCACTCCCACAAATCATAATTCCCCTTTCACTGTTACCTGTAGAAATACTTTTCGTGAGCAGTTTGGCGTAGTCTGGATAGTCATCGAGCGGGTCGTGGGAATATGGGCCCACGTCTACAACCTCATGCCCCAGTTTGCTGAGGAGGGAAGAAATCTCTGACTTCAGTTCAAATCCGTTGTGATCGGCTGCCACTGAAATTTTCACTTTTTGTTCCTCCTTTGTTTAGTCCTAAAATTGTAAACAACCATAAGGGCCTACCTTTAGAGTGTAGATTTGCTCAATGAATTTCGTCAATTCTTGAAAGACACAGTGATAGAATCCCGAACAATCAATAAGTGAGGAACAAAATCTAATGGCAGTTTCAAAATTAGAAATAAATCACCGTGCACCTTTTGAATTTGGCAGGTCTTTCGGAGATGTGGGTTCTTACACATACTTGGAAGGGAAGGTCTATTTTGAGGTAGACCCGTTGAACGAAGCTAACAGCGGAATTACGGATTTGGATCTAGCCCCTCTCAACTCTGCCGGTAGAGTTGAATTTTCTGCTGACTTTTCAATGTTAAAACCCACAGACCCCGCTGCTGGTAGACGAACCATGTTGTTGGACGTGGTTAATCGCGGCAACCGAACGGTGGTGACCCGGTTCAATGATGTTGAGAGAGCTAGTCACCTAGCCACAACCTTCAGTTCTGGAAATGGATTTTTGATGAAAGAGGGATACACGGTAGTGTTCTGCGGTTGGCAAGCCGATGTGCCACCGATACCAGGGCTTATAGGACTTCAAGCTCCCTCTGCTTTAGAGAATGGGGAACCTTTGGAGGGTCAGATTCTTAATCAATACCAAGCGAACGAGGAAAGGAATATATTTCCCCTAGCTGATCGGTACCACCTTGTGAATCCTTCTGTATATGAAAATACTGAAAACGCCAAGCTTTTAGTGGGGGACCATCCGAATGGAACTTTTGAAGAGGTACCTGCAAATCAATGGTCAATAATAAGGGTAGAGGATCAAGAAATAGAGCCTGATCCATCCCATCTGTATATGAAGGATGGATTTGAGCTTGGCAGGATATATCAGTTGGTTTACACCGCCAGGGGCAGTCGTGTTGTAGGTCTTGGATTTGCGTCGATGCGGGATATTTGCTCCTTTATGAAATATGGGTCTGTTTCTGATGGGAACCCGTCTTCAGGGGAGCTGGATGTGGCCATTTCCTACGGGGTATCTCAAACGGGACGTTTTCTTCGCCAATATCTTCATACGGGAATGAACTCGGATGAGAGTGGAAACAAAGCAATGGACGGGGTAATAGCACACGTGGGGGGCGGAATGAGAGGGGAATTTAATCTCAGGTTTGGACAGCCTTCCAAAGATGTGTGTTTTATCATGCCGGAACTTTTCCCTTTTACTGATTTGCCACAGAGAGATCCAGAAACTGGGAGACATGAAGGATTGTTGGACTTGGCTACTGAGCAAGATAGTGTACCTAAAATAATGTTTACTAATTGTTCCGCTGAATACTGGCGTGGAGATGCTGGTTTGATTCATACAGATCTGGAAGGCCCAAGAGATGCGCCAGAACATCCCAATGTTAGGAGATATCATTTTGCGGGCACGCAGCACGGGCATGGAACCTATCCTCCTGTTGTACGGAGAGAATCTGACTTGATCAAAGGTCACTTACCTTTTAATGCAGTTGACTATTCACCCATTTTGAAAGCTTGCCTCAATAATATTGATGAGTGGATCAAAACTGGAAAAGAACCCCCCGAAAGCAGACATCCAAGGCACTCTGATGGAACGGCGGTTGAGTCTCATACTCTTTTGGAGAGGTTTGATACCGTGCCCGGAGTCAGAGTTCCTGAGCAGGCACTCAACCCAATGAGGCTTGATTACGGGGATGAACAACATCTGGGACGAACGGTCAAATTGCCAGCAGAACGGATGGCTCAGTATCCTGCATTTGTCTCAGATGTAGATGAAACATTTAATGAGTTGGCTGGCATTAGACTTCCTGATGTAGCAGTTCCAGTTACCACCAATACAGGTTGGAATCCTAGAGACAGTTCCGTGGGTAATCAAGAGTTATTGATTGGGATAACCGGAGGTTTGGCAGGGTGGACTATACCTCTCCCAAAAACCGAGGAACTCGGTGATAGCGCAGGAGATCCTCGGCCATCAATAGAGAAATTATATGGATCTAGAGATGGATATATATCTAAGGTTCGTGATTCGGTGGCCGAACTTGTTTCTGAGGGATATATCTTAGAAGAAGATGCTGACGGAATAATCGAAAAGGCCATTTTTAGGTATGACGATATTCTTGGACTTTGAAGTAGATTAGCAAAGCGATGGAAGTAGTTCAGACAGGTGATCGTTATCTGTACAAGGCTTCTTTGTTTTCTCATCTCGAGAAGATAGAGTCTGAATCATGGACAGATAAGACAGTTTATATAACCCCTAGTTCACTGACTGAGGATTCTGCAACTGCTCTATTGGCAGGACCTGCTTTCGGTTCTCTTATAAGGCATCTTGGGAAATCAGAAAATGGTTATGTAATATTTCGTAGAGAAGCTTATTTTGAAGTGATCGAACCTCCTTTTTCGATTCCGATGGATGCCATCATGGAGGGTCAAGATACTTTTTTACTGGAAGATATTTTTCTTGAACCACACACAAGCGCGGTTTTATTATTAAGGCTTGGCAGGTACGCTATAGCGGTGCTTCGAGGAGAAGATCTTATAGCTACAAAGACTGAAGGTCGGTACGTTAAGAATCGTCATAAAGCCGGGGGATCATCGCAAAGGAGATTTGAGAGAAGTCGTGAAAGGTTGATACGAGAACTTTACGACAAAACCTGTAGTGTCGCTCAAAATTTACTGGAGCCTCATAAAGCCGAGATAACAAAAATCTTTTTAGGTGGCGACAAGCATATTTTGAATGGGTTCAGGAAGAGATGTAAATCGATTCAAATCATGGAGGAAAAGATTTCATCCAGACTGCTAGCTGTAGACAGTCCGAATCATGAAACACTTGTGACAATCCATAGAGAGATATTTAAAAGTAGAGTTAGAACCTTTACTTTAACTGCCTCAAAGTGAGGTTCTCACTGGGCAGTGTAACCCCCGTCTATCACCAGCGAAGACCCAGTTATAAATGAAGCTTCCTCAGATGATAAGAACAGAGCGGCACTAGCAATCTCATCTGCTCTTCCAAGTCTTCCCATTGGATGGAGGCTTTTTAAGTAATCATTGGTTTTCTCATCTGTGGTTAACGACTCTGTGAGACTTGTTTCCACGAATCCTGGGCAAAGACAATTCACCCTTATTCCTCGATCTGCAAGGTCGATGGCCAGAGTTTTTGTGAATTGAACGACTCCCCCTTTTGAGGGTGGATATGCGCTAAATCCGTTTTTGAGGCCGGTGGGATATCCTACAATTCCCATTGTAGACGCCAAATTAATGATTGCCCCGCCTCCTGATTTTTCAATTGCAGGTACTGCGTGCAAAGATGTTAGAAAAGTACCTTTTAAATTTACTTCGATGACTCGATCCCATATTTGCTCAATATCGCTGCTATCAGATAGGGCATTCCTTGCGCTAACACCGGCGCTGTTAACCACTATGTGAAGACCATCATATTTACTTAAGACGTTATCGATAACTTTCTGAATAGAATTACTATTGGTTACGTCGCAAGTATAGGATGAGATAGGTCCTTGGATACCTTCTGTTGAAGGCTCAGTAATATCGACCGCTATAACTGTGGCACCTTCCTTACTGAATCTTTCAATACAGGCTTTTCCAATTCCTGAACCAGCTCCAGTAACCATTGCTACTTTACCTGTGAGTTTGCCTGATTGGGATGTCATTCGCTATTTTCTCCGTGATTTTTAATGACTAGATATCAATCCGAACGTTACACTATGGACACCATTGTATGAGTTATCGTGCAGTTATTTTACTAAGGCTGTTAGAATCATGCCCGTGTAAATCAAATTTAAGAAAGGAGAATCTATATGCCTACTTTCAAAAGTCATATCATGGTTTGCGATGTTGAAAGAGATGATGGGGCTCATTGTGGAAATAAAGGGGGCGCAGAGGTAAAAGAGAGGGTAGTACAGACACTGTCTAAACTTGGCTTGAGAAGTAGCGTTTATGTGTCAAGTGCAGGTTGCACGAGTCAGCATAGACTGTGTGACATGCAGGAATGTTCAATGATTGTTTATGGGCCTGACACTGAAGCAACATGGTACGTAGTCAATACGGAAAATGTTGAAGAAGTGATCGAAAAGCATCTCGTGCAAGGTGAAAAGTCGGAAGAACATATTAATGAGGGAATGAGGATTGATCTGAATAGTTGAGTTTTAGGGAAGCTGTTTTGATTTGCTTATAGCCCATCCATCTTGATTGTAGGAAGTGACGGTACCTTTTCCCAATATTTCTGTCCCTGAATCTGTAAAAATTAATCCGGTCCCGCCATCGATTCCGTATATTTTGGATTTCCTGGGTAACAGGGAAACAATCGATTTGTGGATTGATGCCGGGTCTGAATTTTCATGGTGTGGCAAGGTTATTATGTCTCCGATAAGTGATAAACCTGTGGTCACGCCTCGGTGAAACATGTGATTGCCTAAAACCATGGCTCCCGCACTTGAACCGGCTATAAAACATCCTTGAGTCGCCAATGTACCAATTAGACTCAATATAATGGAATTCCTAAGAACACTTACTAGGTGGTTGGGATTTCCTCCAGTGAGATAGATTAGGTTGGCCTCTTCTAAATCTGGAATAAATTTATCGTCGTTTGCGTCACTTTTGGATAGGATGCTGACGGCGTAGGAATCTGCTCCCAAAGACTTAAAATATTTTATCCCATTCTGAGCAGCGAGATCCGGCCGTTGGAATGCGGCGGCTGTTGGAACTATTGCTACTTTCGGGCTGCCACTCAAAGGTTTTACTAGCGATAAAATCCTAGTGTCCATCTCTAGACAATGTGAAGAGAATTCATCTCCCCCAACCAGGGCAACCAAACTTGGTGAGTGGTTCATATTTGGTCCTTTTGTGTCATTATAGTTACTTAAATTGGACTTCAAATGTAACCCATTTCATTGGATTGGAGTGAATTAATGTCAAATAGTTCAGAGGTTGTGATAATTGGGGGAGGTGTTATGGGGTGTTCAATCCAACATGGCCTTGCTGAAAAGGGAGTGACGAATAGTTTACTTCTGGAACAGAATGAGCTTGCATCTGGATCTACCAGTCGTTCCCAGGCTATCCTTCGAATGCACTATTCAAATGAAGTCACGGCCAGTCTCGCATGGGAAAGCCTAAAGATTTTTAAAGAATTCGAGGAACTCGTAGGGACACCTTCTGGGTATACAAAGACAGGATACCTGTTAATTGTTTCTGGAGAAGATGCCCAGCCTATGAGAGAGAATGTGGCTATGCAAAAAAATATTGGTATCCATACTAGGGAGGTTTTTCAGGATGACCTCTCTAGCCTTTGCGACATGGTTGCAACTTATGAAGATGAATACTACTCGTGGGAAGCAGATTCTGGATATGCTGATCCATATCTTGTTACCACCGGTTATGCCTCTAGATCTCGTGATTTGGGAGCGAGAATAGAGGCTTCGTCGAAGGTTTTGTCCATAGATGTGGAGGGAGGACGTGTCAAAGGTGTGGTTACCGATAACGGTGTGGTCTCAAGTGATACTGTAATTGTGGCTACCGGGCCCTGGTCAGGTTCGCTTTTAAAGTCGGTGGATGCAGGAATTGACTTAGCCACTGTAAGGCATCAAGTTATTTTATTAAAACATTCCAACGCCCTTAGATCTACCCATCCCATAATTGGGGATGTGACACTCGATCTGTCTGCCCGACCAGATGTTGGCGGGTTGACCATGATAGGAGTTGGAGAAGATGAAAGTGCTGGCCCTGATAGCTTTAACCAGGGAGTTGATATGCCGGTAGTGGAAAAAACAATGGGAAATATGATTCGTCGAGTTCCTACGATGGAAACAGCGCAATTCATAGGGGGCTGGTCCGGTCTTTTTACTACAACTCCCGATTGGCATCCTGTACTTGACCGGATTGATGGAATAGAAGGTCTTTACTGCGCTGTTGGATTCAGTGGTCATGGATTTAAACTTTCACCCATGATAGGCAAAGTTATGTCAGAAATCGTGGTTGATGGAAGATCTACATCCGTCGACGTTTCCCGTCTTAATGCTTCTAGGTTTAAAACGGGAAATTTGCTTAAATCAAACTACAGAATGCAGGTTTTGGCCTAGTCTGAAATCTCCACTATCATTTCTATTTCTATGGGCATTCCCCCGGGCAGAGTAGCCACACCTACTGCTGATCTTGCATGTCTTCCACTTTCACCAAAAACTTCAACTAACAGGTCAGAACACCCATTTGTTACAGCTGGAGGTTCGGTAAAATCAAGATCTGCGTTAACCATAGAGAGCACTTTTACGATTTGAACTACCCTGTCTAAATCTCCGAGATAACCCTTCAGCCTTGCGATCATGTTTACAGCCGTAAGGCGGGCTGCGTCATAGCCTTCTTCAATGCTGATTTGGCTATCAATTTTGCCTATATATGCTGATCCATCTGGTTTCGCGGCTGGGCCCACACCAGAAAGATATATGAGATTGCCCGTTCTTACTACAGGAACATAATTGGCAACTGGTGCCGGTGAATCGGGAAGTGATATGCCTAGTTCTTCGAGTCTTGATTCCACCTTACTCAAGTTTTCCTCCTAATGGTTGGTCACTTATGTCGGGATGTGTTACATGCTGTTAACATGTGCTTCCAAAGCAGATCGGTTGCGGTGAGCATAGTAACAGAAGGAGGGAATAATGGCCTTAAGTGATGATAATGTACGGTTGAAGGCTGTGAACCACGTTACATACAATGTTAGAGATAAGGCGGCTGCGCTTCGGTTTTGGGAAGATGTGCTTGGAGTAAAAAGAATTCCGAGTCAGGTTGACTCAGATCATATAATTTGGCTTCAGCTACCCAGCGGAGCGATGGTGCACATAATCGAAACTGATGAAGGCCCTTCAGTTCCTTCACATCATGGAGCCTTTGAGGTCGACGATATTGAAGCTGCCCAAAAATCTGTATTGAGCTCAGGCGTAGAAACCACAGACATAAATACCCGTAATGACGGACAAAGAGTATTTTTCTTAAACGACCCTGAAGGCAACAGGATAGAAATTTGCACGAAGTCAGGTTTTGGAGTTCTGGTCTAAGTAATTGTTAGGAGTCGCGACGCGTTATCCTGAGTAATATCTAGTATCTCACTTTCTGAAAATCCTCTGGATCTCATTCTTGGAACTATGTGCTCGAGTATGTATCCATAGCCGTGCCCCCCGTATTTTACGAGTCTATGTTTGGTGCATATGTCATGGGCTATCACTATGTTTTTACCAATTCCTTCGTCAATCATGCTCCGTATAATGTTCATGCGTTGGGCGTCGCTGGGCATGTCAAAATCTGAAGGCTGATAGAACGAAACTTCTACACCGAACAAATCCCACTCCAGAACGCATCCGGTCGAAGCAATTTCTCTGAGGGTTTCAATGTTGGAAACTGTTCTATCAAGATGTCCCATAATGACACGAGACATATCCGCACCAGATTCCGAAAGGATACTTAAAATTTCCAAGGGTGCGGATTCGCTTCTTCCTGGATGTATTAGTATCGCTGCTCCTGTCTCCACTTGCGCTTTCGCAGAAGCTCTCAAAACTTTACTTTCAGTCTCTTCTAGGGGCCACGTGCAACCTATTTCTCCAATGATTCCAGCTTTTACACCCGTATTTTCGACTCCTTGTTGTACCTCTTGGATAATTTGTTGAGATATTTGTTCCTCAGAAGTGTTTTCTAAAGTATTTGTCTGAGCTGCGTGAACATAATAGCCTGCGCCCATCACTACATTTACCCCTGAAGCTCGCGATATTCTGGCCAGTGCCAATGGGTCTCTTCCAATGCCGATAGTTGTTGCGTCTACTATTGTTCCACCCCCGTGACGGCGATAGAGTAGAGCTTCGTCTACTGCCGTCTCCTCATCCAATACTTTTAAATTGTCGAGGTTGCTGTAGCAATATTGTCTAATCCAACCAAGATTTTCTAATGAGACAGGTGCGTGAGCCATTTGCTGGGTTGTGGCTTCTGGCGGTGGGTTAAACATAACCTCAAAATCTATTAGTAGATGTTCATGAGTCATAGTGGGACCAAGTTCATCGGGCTCTATTGTTCCCAAGACAGTTTGAATTTTTCCCTTCTGATCTGGGTTAGTCATTATTTATCTCCTACGTGGTGTACCAAATATTAATCCATGTTTCGGAATGTTTTATTAAATAAGGTAAAGAATATTGTAAAGACTGCCAAGAGTGCGCCACTTATAAGCAATGCATCTGCGGTTCCTATCCGCTGCGCCAGTGTTCCAAATGGAACTGCACTTAATGGCATCATCCCAAAAGTCATCATTGAAATGCTCATAACCCTACCTCTCATTTCAGGATTTGAATGTAATTGAACCATAGTCATATTCATTGACATATAAACGGAACTTGTAAGGCCAATAAATATCAGAAATGGGACAGCAAGAGTGAATGAACTCGTTTGCGAGAATGTAGCAAGAGCGATCCCCCAAGCGAAGCATGACGTCAACATAATTATTCCCCTGTGCTTCAAATTACCAGCTGCCGCTAGAGCAATAGTCCCAACAGTGGCTCCAATGCCCATGAGCATTAACAGTATGCCTAATCCGTCAGATTCTATGTTCAATGCTTCTCTAGCCCAAGCCGGAATTAATGCATAATAAGAAAATCCAAATAGCACTGGAATGAAGGTCATGATGAAGAGACCTTTTAATATTGGCTCACTGAAAGCATATGCAAGGCCTTCCTTTATATCACCACCCACGGTACTTCCGCCGTTAGGTTTTCTTGTGGGAGCATATTTCACCAACCCTATTGTTAGGGCTGCGAATATGTATGTGCCTGAGACTATGAAGAAAACACCAGCGGTATCTACAAAAAGAATTAGAAACCCAGCCAATGCTGGGCCGGCGACTCGGGTTAAATTCATGCTGGAATTATTGAGAGAAATGGCATTCATGAGTTTGTCGTCAGGGACTATGTCGGAAATGATAGCCTGCCTGCTAGGCATATTCACAGCCATTAAGGAACCATTAAAAATTCCAATAACCATGATGTGCCAAAATGAAACTACACCTGTAATGTCTAAGGTGCCCATGACTATGGTGAGTAAGGCATTTGAAGCTTGGCTGAAGACAACCAGTTTTTTCCTTGAAAATCTGTCTGCTAAAGCTCCAGCCAAGGGGGATACTACTGTCATGGGTAATGCAAATGTAAGGGTTACTAGAGTTAGCGCGAGAGGTGAATCATCTGTGACTCTAAGAACGAGCCAACTTCTAGTGATCATCTGCATATTCATCGCTAAGAATGAAACAAATGAACTAATCCATATCCAGCGAAAATTCCTATAGGATAGTGAATCTAACAGAGTGGATAAGTTAAGAGTATTCACTTTGCGATTTGACGAATCTGATTCTAAGGATTTTTCTGTAGAAATTTCACTGGCCTTATCTGATTTAAATATGTAGCCTTGAGACTCCGATTTGACTCTTTTGATAGGGTAAAAAGACTTTAGCATTGGCGACTAACACAGTCAAATATTTCATGTATTTCTGTTCACTAGTTAGGTGAAGAATTATCTAGGTGATTCAGCATATGGCACAGTTGAAAGCCGAAAGCAGCTTCCAAGTAAACAAGCTTTGGAGCAAGGATTTTTTTCTTAATCTTCTTGTTGCCCATTTTTTGCTTGCCGGTTTTTTCTCCCTTTTTATAGTAGTGCCCGCTTTTATAGAATTTCGAGGAGGGGAAGTTTGGGAGGCAGGGATCATAATTGCTACTTTTGGGTTGGCAGGAGTGATCGTAAGGCCCATGGCTGGACAGTGGATTCTCCATTCAGGTCCAAAGAAAGTTGCATTAGTTGGCATAGGTCTTTTTGTAGGTTCAACGATTCTCTATATTCCTCTTCCTAGCGAATGGTGGATAGTTCCTGTTCGGATGGTGCAAGGTGTTGGTTTAGCAATGGCTCCAGTTGCCACTAGCACTATTGTGGGAAATCTTGCGCCTGAGGAGCGTCGGGGGGAAGGAATGTCTTATATGGGGAACAGCATATCAATTGCTCAACTTTATGCACCTGTCGTAGGTGTGTTCCTCATGGACAGTATTGGATTCAGTGTTGCATTTATAGTGGCGGCAGCTTCTGGAGTTGTGGCCTTATTGGTTGCCACATTGATATCGGATGCGAAAACCAGGATTCCCGACTCCGCTATCGTAGGCCAAGATGAACGACAGGAAGAAGGAACTGCTCCCTTGATAAGCAAGGCTGCCATCTTTCCTACTTTAGTATTTCTCACCTACGCCTTTGCGATGGCCCCTGTTAGTGTGTTTTTGTATAGTCTGGCGTCAGATAACGGGTTACCCGAGAATTTTAATATAGGGTTTTATTTTACAGTTATGTCGGGTATGACAATGCTTACTACGCTTATAAGTGGACGGATCGCGGATCGATTGGGAAGAGGATCTGTGATAGTTCCAGGGCTATTACTCGTAGGACTAGCTATGTTGATTTTGTGGCAGGTTAGTTCGGTGGGGTTATTTTTGGGAGCTGCATTTCTACACGGAGTTGGCTACGGCCTTATATATCCGGGAATCAATTCCCTGGTTGTTGATCGTGTTCCTGCTCGAGAGCGGGGTTCCGCTTTAGCCACACTCCAGCAAGCCTGGGACGTTGGGGCATCGGGTGGAAACTTCATTTTGGGACCAGTTGTTGGGGTATATGGTGTTGCGTCTGCATTTTTGATTGTGGGAATAGGTGCTCTCACTGGGGCCGCTGGATATGTAATAGGGAGTCGTAAAAAGCTTTAAGACATTATAATTTTATGCTTACTCCCTGACGCTATTAGACCATCTGACTCTGGCTATGTAGAATGCTGTCGTCGGAACCATAAAGGCGTCAGGAGATTCAATAGTGAATGGAGAGCAACTCAAACAAAAAGTGAATAGCGGCGGAATCGTTTATGGGACCATGATTAGTCTTGGTAGAAATCCCAGATGGAGCACGGCGTTTTCAAATTTTGGTATCGACTATGCAATATTGGACACTGAGCATTCTGCTCGGAGTAGATCAGAAGTAGCTGATTACCTGGCAGCATTCAACTACTCAGGTGTCGTTCCCATAGTGAGGGTTCCAATTCCAGCATCCCACTATGTCACTATGTATTTGGACGCTGGAGCGCAGGGTGTTTTGGCTCCTTACTGCGAAACTGTAGAACAGGTCAAAGAAGTTGTTGCGGCCACAAAATGGAGACCTCTCAAAGGAGAGTTAGCCGAGAAGGCTGTTGAGACGGGTGAATTACCCAGTCCAGCTACGAAAGAATATCTAGAGAATCGTAATCGCAACAACGTTTGTATCATCGGCATTGAGAGTGTCCCGGCAATATCAAATCTTGAAAACATTTTGGAAGTCGATGGGATAGATGCGGTCTTTGTGGGACCCAACGATCTTTCGATTACCCTGGGTATACCAGATCAATACGATCACCCCGATTATGAGGCTGCACTTAGAGAAGTTATTTCAAAGTGCCGAGCAGCTGAAACACCTGTTCTGATACACCACCAGACAGTAGAGTTAACACAAAAGTGGCTGCGTGAAGGGGCAAAGTTTGTGTTGTACTCCAGTGATGCAAGGACACTGCACAACGGGTATCGGGATGAGTTTGGGAGAATAAAAAAAGTAGGTGCAGAACTAGGCGGAGACTATGACAGTGATACTGTGGAATCCGACGAAGTAATTTAAGGAGAAAATCTCATGTCGTGGAATTTTATACCTGTTAATGGACCATATCTCGGTACGTCGGAAGGCCCTGTTTGGGATGGCCAATATATTTTATTCACACATATTCCTGGAAGCATAATCCTGCAATTTGATCCCAAGACTAGCACCTCGACGATTTATAGAGAGGGTACAAATCACGCAAATGGATTGGCTTTTGATGCAGCTGGACGCCTTTATGCCTGTGAAGGTGGAGCAAGAAGGGTAGTTCGGTATGAGGGCGAGGATACAGTCGTACTAGCCGATAACTTCGAAGGCCAGAAATTCAATGTCCCAAATGATCTGGCTCTAGATCCGGATGGAAATGTCTGGTTTACCGATCCTTATTATGAAGGACCTGGCGGTGACTGGAGCCTCGATCGAGCTAATAAAGAACTGGAACATGATTCTGTTTACAAAATTGATATGAGTGGGGACAACCCCAAGGTATCTAGGGTAACTTTTGATACGACACGACCAAACGGTCTGTTGTTTTCGCTAGATTACAAAACTTTATATGTCGCTCAAAGTGGCCGTCTTCCAGAGGAAAAGCGAGAGCTTCGTGCCTATCCTGTTAACGAAGACGGAACGCTAGGTGAATCCAGCGTACTCCATGATTTTGGAGATCACCGTGGGGTTGATGGAATGGTTTTAGACACAGAAGGTAACATCGTAGCCTGCGCTGGGTTCGAAGAAAGTGGACCTGGGCCAGCTATATACATTTTCTCGCCGTCAGGTGATGTTTTGGAAAGGCATCCTACTTTGCTGGATAGACCTACAAACTGCACTTTTGGTGGTGAAGACCTGTCAACTCTTTTTGTCACCAACGGAGACGGGGTCCTTATGAGAGCCTTCACGGATAGACAGGGTAGGTTGAATTATCCGAGTGCTTAATTCTGATGTGATAGTGGTAGGTGGCGGAATAGTGGGTTGTTCCGCCGCAATGTTTTTAGCTGATGCGGGAATGGATGTAAATCTTTTAGATCGCGGTGAAATATCTGGTGAAGCTTCAGGTCTAAACGCTGGCTCTATTGGTGGATATGGGTGGGGACGTAGTCCTAGTCTGCAAGAACACCTGACTATGGGAAGTCTCGATATATTCAAAAGTCTGCAGATTGAGAAAGGGTATGACATTGAGTTTCGCCAATCTGGATCTTTGGTGGCGATACAATCGCTAAATCAGTATGAATATGCGCAAGAAAGGGTTTCCTATCTCAAATCTGAGGGAATGCAAGTTGAGATTCTTTCGCCAAATGAGGCTAAAAATTATGAGCCTAACCTTAATGGGGACCTCAACGGATATATGTACTCCTCTTACAGGGGCCAGGCAGACCCTATCAAATCGACTAGAGCCTTCTCAGAAGTAGCAAAAAAAAATGGAGCTATTATTACTACATCGGCACCTGTGACCGGTTTGGAACAAGCCGGACAAGGATGGATTGTTAGGTCACATAACCGAGTTTTCAATTGCCAGGCACTATTGATAGCTACGGGAGCTTGGACTTCTGAGATTGGAAATATGATAGGTCTGAATATCCCTATTCAGCCTGTCAGAGGCCAAATGTGGGCGACAGATAGTATCCCGCCACGCATTTTTCACACTATATCTTCTATGGAATCTTCGGAATACTGGCATAAAAAGCCGATCGTAAATGAGGATTCCCCACCTGAGTTAACCCATAACGGTGACTCAAGAGTAACGCGTCATCTTTATGGCAGACAGAGGGCTAATGGAGAGGTGATATTTGGCGGTGATAGGGAGTTGCTTGGATTTCGTGATGAAGTAAGTTTTACAGGTATAGAGGTAAATAAAACTCATGCCGGTGAGATATTACCTTTTTTAGACCAGTTATCAGTGAAACGAACCTGGTCGGGGATTATGCCATTCTCACCTGACGGACTACCACTGATTGGTCGCATTGAACAGTATGAAAATCTATTTCTTGCAACTGGATTGGGTTCGTCAGGTTTTGGGAGAGGGCCTGGGTCGGGAATGCTAGTTGCCGATCTTATAGTTAGAGGAGAAGCCCACCCGGCTTTGCAAGAGTCTATTCCCACTCGATTAATAGAGGAGATCCGTCGATGAATAGACTGTTACGGATCTCTAAAATATAATTCTGGTGGGTATCAACACAATATCAATAAATTTTTTGATAAAAACCTTTTACACACTGAAGGAGAGCTAGGTATGACATCGGAAACCATTAATATAGGTCTAATAGGAGCTGGTGGGAATACAAAGCTTCGTCATATCCCTGGATTTTTAGCG
>CAYWYV010000005.1:0-33761 GCA_964462705.1 uncultured Dehalococcoidia bacterium | reverse complement strand
CAATATGATTCGTCAGGATTGACGCGAGTAATTCCGGTCTTTGGATTGGTACGTCGTGGATGCTGTTTTCCAACCATATGGATTTATTAATGGGTATTTTTTGTGTGGCTTCATTTATGAGTTCATTTTTTAGAACTTGTCGAGGTGTTTCTTCTGAACCCATTCGGGCTGACAGGATCAATGTTGGGCATTTGACGTGTTCAAATAGTTCTGAGGGTTTGTGATTCCAAAAGGCCTTTACGACTTCCAGATGGTTCTTCCTAGAGAGTCTTGCACTTATGCTTCCGTCAGGATGAGCCCTTAAGTTGGCCATGACGATTTCCTCAAGATTTGCTGATGTTGAAGTTTCGTCCTGCTCCCCCCAGTCTCGCCTCTGTAGCCGGTCTTTTACATCCGAAACGGATACTCCCTCCCATAGAGGCGGTGCCATAGCGACCAGGGCTTTTTCTAAACTGTTACCTGGGGTTCTTGAAATTTCTATTAGTCCTCCGTCTACGAAACAGAGTCCGGAGATGAGGTCTGGGCGTTTTGCAGCGAGGCATAGTGCAACACTACCTCCCCAGGAATGCCCCACGACAATAGGGTGCTTAATCTTTAGGGCATCTATAAGGCCTACTATGTCATTTGTCACGGTATCAAAATCATAACCATCGTCAGGCTTATCAGATTTTCCATGGCCTCTTTGGTCCACAGAAATGACGGAGAAGTGTTTTGCCAAAATTGGAGCCAAGAGATCCCAGATCCTTGCGTTGGAGGCTAGGCCATGAAGCAGTAGTATTTGCCTACCTTCTGGCGCCCAGTGACGGTAGCTTAGTTCTAGGTTGCCTATGTTGACTTTGTGTTCTAGCGGATAGTTATTGTTTGGCAATGTCTTAAGAAATTCCAGGGATGGTGGGGTCCCAATTTGCTTTATCTAAGAAGAGGCGTGAAGGTCTATAGGAGGCGGTCGGGCTGTCTTTTATTTGCGTGAGAAATCCATTGATTATCAAATTTAATCTGATCTGAATGTGGTCAGTCGCGAACAGGTTTCTGTCCTTGATACCTTGATGTAAATCTTCCTCGCTGTAGTCAACTCCTTCTTTGAAGGCCATCATGACAAAATGAAGTGCTACCAGTCGTTCCTTTTGATCTTTTGGGAATTCAGGGAGAGAGGTATGGGCCGAGGTCCATTGAGCAAACAGGTCTTTGTAGTATGAAGGATTAATGTCTAAGTCTGACAACTTTAACAACCGTTTTGAACCTTTAAATTTAAAGTCTTGCTTTTGGCTGTATCTGTATTTTATTAGTCCGTAAGTCTATGAACCTTCTGGGCCACTACTCTGGCTGCGTAAAAATGCTTCAATTTCGTGCACCATATCGGTACCAGTTGGCATATCCTCTGGCTCGCCCACAGACTCATCATATTGATTTTCTAACTTAGTTACATACGATTTGACATCTGGTTGATTAGATATAGCCTTTGTTACTTCTTCTTGAAAAGCCTGCCCTGCTAAGCCGAGTTCGCTCATATCGAGGTTAAGATCTACTAAATTCTTAAGTCTTTCAAGAAGAGCATAGCTTGCTACTGGATTAGGGGTTGTTTGTACGTAGTGGGGACAGTGACACCATATGTTAGCGTGAGGGATTTCTCGGTTGTTACATTCGTCCGCAAAAGCGGAGTGTATGCCTGTAGGACCTTGGTAACCGGAGTTTTTTATGCCGAGCCATTGAGCTTTCTTACTGAGTTCTTTATTGCTGGCGCGGCCTGTTATTCTGACTTCACGGGTATGAGGAACTGCATCTAAAAGGGATCCCAAGGACACAACTAATTCCACGCCAACTTTACTGGCTGCATCCAAGACAGTGTTAGAAAATGTTTTCCATTTCAGGTTTGGCTCTGTTCCTACGTACAATAAGACGCCGTTTTGGGGGTCGTCTTGCGGTATGTAACTATAGAACTCATTAGTTGGCCATTTTATTATTCTTTCTTTCCGGCGGTTCACCCTGGTTTGGGGTCTATTTACTGTGAAGTCATAGTAGAATTCTGGATCGATTTCCATAATTTTTTTGGTGGGCAATTTTCTTGCCATATACCTGATAGCCCGTGTGGCAGCCTCTGCCGCGTCAGGCCAGCCTGCGAAGGCCAATATCATAGTCGAATGCTTAACTTCTGGGATGTCGTGGACGATCAAGCCGTTCATTCATAGCTCCATGCAGTCCTAATTTCGATTGAGTGTATCATTTTGCCCTACATATGCCAATAACAGTTTTCTAAATATGTCTATCTTGTGGTTTTTACTTAGACTTATTTAATTTATACAAATGAGTTTTGATTATGATTTTAAACATGAATAGTTGTATAAAATAGGGTAGGAGGATAATAATTTTCATATGAGCTTTTCTAACACAAGATTTTCTTCTTCTATATTTCGCCATATTTACATGGTAGGTTCCTAAATGAAGGATGAGAAACTTCCAAAAAACATAGTAGGAGTTGCGATATCTGGACCTAGCTCCAAGTATGTAGTGGATACGATAGTAGAAGCAGAACAAGAGGGTATTCCAGCGGTTTGGCTGACCTCTGGAGGAGGGTCGGGAGATTCTTTGTCTGTGTTGGCGGCTGCTGCAGCTAGAACAAGTGAGATTTTACTCGGGACTTCAATAATGAGGATATGGTCGCGCCATCCTGTGACAACGGCCGAACAAGTTTCTACGATTTCGTCCATCGCCCCGGGAAGGTTCCGTTTAGGAGTTGGGAGTGGCATTAATAGTACGGTTGAACGCACTTTTGGAGTAAAGTTTCACAGCCCCATGACTCATATAAGGGAATATATGCATATTGTGAGATCTCTCCTTCACAATGGTAGCGTTTCCTTTCAGGGTCGTTGTTACACTGCTTATTCAGAACTTCCTGGGATTTCTGATGACGTACCTGTGATGTCTTCAGCGCTGGGGCCGAAGTCCTATGAAATGGCGGGAAAATTTTCGGATGGTGCCATCACTTGGGCGACTCCACATTTTTATGCGACAGGTGAAGCATTAACGATTCTTCAAGAGAGTTCCGATGCAGCGGAGAGGCCTACTCCTCCTCTGATTTTGCATGTTGCGCTATGTGTGACCGATGATATGAGTGAGGGAAAGAGAGGAGTTCAATCTAGACTAGGGTACTTTCCAGCTATTCCGTTTTATTCAAATATGTTTGCGAGAGCAGGATTCTTGAATTCTGCTAAGTCAGGGTGGACGGATGAGATGATCGAGTCAATCTTAGTTTGTGGGACGGAGCACCAAGCCTCACAGCAGTTGGATTTTTTGTTTGCAACTGGGGCTAGTGAAATTCTAGTCTCAGTAGTTTCTGACCCAGGAAAACACGCATCAATTTCCCGCAGTATGAGATTTGTGTCTGACTACTATAAAAAAATGAATTCCTAAATTTTGATGAGTATTCAAATTAACCAAGCTAGGTTTGTAAAAGTAAGTGTTACCCCGAAGACAGCGTGGTATTTTGCCAAGGTAGTGAATTCGAACGGACTAGAAACTGTTGTTGAGTTTACAAAAGGATCTTCGTCGGGAGAGGTAGCAAAATTAATACATCAGATAGTCGCTTACCTGTCAGAACAACTAATTGAAGATGAGTCAGATGTTGAATCCATTCTCAATATTGACCATATCATGGATGGAAGGTCAGTGGAATCAGCCGCTATAAGTGCTGTTCGAACGGCTATTACTCAGCTTGCAGCTATGGAGGAAGATATATCTTTGAACGAGATGTTTGGCGGGGGGAAAATTGAGAAAGTCCCAGTTTATGCAAATATCAATCGAGGATTATTTTCCACAGATAGAGCACCACACGACTTTGCAGCAGCAGCGGAAGATGCTGTTAGGAGGGGGTTTTCTATTATTAAGTGTGCTCCGTTTGATGAAGTGAGTCCAAGTGATTCTTCAGAGGGGATAATGAAATCAGCGGGAATGGGCATTGAAAGAGTTAAGTCTATTCGTAGGGCTGTTGGGGAGCCCATAACGGTATTGATAGATTGCCATAGTAGGTTTACTCCTGAGACTGCTAGTCAAGTTGCTGAAAAACTTGAGTCTGTCCCAATTGGTTGGTTTGAGGAACCTCTTTCACCTAATGATCATTCCAGGTCACTTTCTGATGTAATAAAAAAAGTATCAATGCCGGTTGCTGGTGGAGAATCAGGATATGGGGAACCTTTTTTTGATGCACTTTTGTCTAGTGGTTCTTTGGAGATAGTAATGCCGGATATAAAATACTGTGGAGGAGTTTCGGAAAGCGTTAGAATCGGTCGCTCAGCAATCTCTAAGGGAGCGGGAGTTTCATTGCACAGTCCGTCAGGACCTGTTTCTTTACTGGCATCGGCTCACTCGACTGCCGCAGTTGAATGTTCGATGGCTTTAGAGCATGCTGTGTCTGAATCAGACTGGAGGTCTGAGCTTATAGAACCTGCTGAGGTTATCAGGGATGGAAACATCTATTTGCCCAAAGGTCCTGGTCTAGGAGCAGTACTGAACAGCAATATGGTGGCTGAAAGGGGAGAATGTTTTTCCGTATAATTTTTTATTTAGCTGCCAAAAGATCATAAGCTAGATGCAGCATAACTTTTGCTCCGCTGACCAGGCTTTTAATACCTATTGATTCATCGGTTCCATGAGCTCTACTCAGCATTGGATCATCCTCTGGATGTGATCCAGAAAAGCCATATGTTGTAACCCCAAGCGGGCGTGTGAATCTTGAATCTGTAAACCCTGTACTAATAGCTGGTACGAATTGAATATCATCTCTGTCTAACGCCTTTTGAGTGGCCATCTTTAGACTTGCCATAAGTTCAGTTTCAAATTCCGATGAGTTTGGTTCAGCCATATAGTCGATTTCATATTCGATTCCAGGTATACCCTCAATTAGCTTATCCAACTCTTGCCTCAGATAATCTTCGCTTTGATTTGGTAATGTTCGTACATCACATGTGAGGTGAATGTCCTCGGGTACACTGTTGGATTTGATACCACCGTTAATCATGGTAGGAGTTATTGTCATTCTAGACAGTGCTTTAAGCATTGATGCAAAGCGTGGGTTCCGTTTTTCTTGTTCAAGGATAATTTCGTCGACATTTTCAGCTGAAGGTTTGTGCTCTATAGCAAATGTAGAGAGATGCTCAAATAAACTAGTACTCGTATCTCTTTCTGGCTCGTATTCTTCCAGTCTCTGCAAAAGTTTTTGAAGTCGATACAAGGCGTTGTTGCCTTGCCACGGAACTGAGGCATGGGAGCTCGTTCCCTTGATATCTATTTCCACCTGTAATCTACCTTTTTCTCCAACACCGAGTACGTATGTTAAGGACCCAGCAGCCTCGATAGGAGTTCCACCTCCTTCGTTTACCGCAAACGGAGCATCCAGCACTTCAGGATGGTTTTCAGCCAGCCAGCCAAACCCGTATCGTCCACCATGTTCCTCGTCGGCTCCTGAAATTAGTACCAAACTATCTTTGAGCCTTACGTTGTTATTCTTTAAAACCCTCATTGCCATCATCTGAGCTGTAAGTAATCCCTTGCAATCTGAGGCACCGCGTCCATAAATACGCCCATCGTGTATTTCAGCGCTAAAAGGTGGGTAGGTCCATTTACTTTCATCCTCGACGGGAACGACATCGGTATGAGACATAAAAATCAAGCCAGTTTTTCCGCTGGTTCCTTCGAGCTAGGAGATTATGTAGCCTCTGTTAGGATCTCTGAACAAGATGTCTGATTCGATGCCATCATTTAAAAACCAGTTCTTAATGAAATCACAGACAGGTGTTTCATTTCCGGTAGGCATAGTGCCCGTATTTACAGAGGGGATACGGACAAGTTCTTGTTCCAGTATTACGAGTTCTTCCTCAAGTGCATCTAGCTGACTCAACATTTGTTCTAAAGAGGCCATAATATGATCCTTCCCAATTTTTTTGAAATTAGAAGATGTTTGTGGCCATCAAAATGATTGCCACTGTCTTTGCATCTTGAATTTCTCCAAGTCTTATTAACTGATTTACTCTAGATAATGGAATTCTTTCCACCGTTATTTCCTCATCCTCATCCGGTTGCAACCTGTTTTCAACAAGGTCTTTGGCTATGTAACAATAAAGGTACTCGTCGGTGAATCCCGGGCTTGACCAAAGGCCACCAAGTAGTCTTAGGTTCCGAGAGGAATATCCAGTCTCCTCTCGGAGCTCTCGCATGGCACTATCATCTGGTTCCTCTCCCAACTCTACCAATCCCGCTGGAACCTCAAGAATCATCTGCTTCGTAGGGTGTCTGTATTGCCTCACGAGCAGGGCATTATTTTCTTGATCAATGGGCAGAATTGCTACAGCAGGTCGATGCTCAGCTACTTCTCGTTGGGCCTGACCTCCACTATCTAACAAGATAGTGTCTTCCCTGACGTTAATAATTTTGCCTTCGTATTTGGTTTCGGATTTAATTGTTCGATCTTGTTCTATTGGTTGCATTCGTGCTCACATTCGCGATCTGTCAGGTTGTGGGATCTTCAGGTGGTCTCTGTGACCTATAGGCCAAACCTAGCCTCATGTTTAAGGCAGTGTAAAAGAAGTCTGGTTGGTGTGCTCTGAGAAATTTTGCAGTGTGAGGGCTTCGGCGGATTATAACTTTTTCACCCGACTCAAGTACTGAGTCCACAAATCCATCTGCGCTGATAGATGCTTGGTAGCCATCGGAAGCCTCGAGCTCAATTAATGAATCTGGGGCTAGAATAAGCCCGTCCCTGAGTCCAGTATGGGCTGCCACTGGCTGTAGTATCATCATTTTGGCCTCTGGGAAAACTATAGGTCCACCAGCAGATAGGGCATAACCTGTACTTCCTGTAGCGGTAGATATTATTACCGCGTCTGCTCTGTAATTTGTAAGGTGAACTTGGTTTACCGATGCTTTAAGCTCCACAAGTCTAGCTGCCTTGCTAGTACCAACGGTGATATCGTTTAATGCGTGTATTGCGATACGAGGTTGGGTACCTGAAGCAGGCATAACGTTGGCTTCGATCATCATTCGTTCCTCTACCCTGATGACATTTTCAGATTGTTCATCGTTGGATATATAGGATATAAATTCGGGCAATTGGGAAATGGCCTCTTCGGGACTTAGTTCAGCCATGAATCCTACCTTCCCCATCTTGACCCCAACGACGGGTACATTGAAAGGGCTTATAGCTCTCACAGCTCTGAGAATGGTTCCATCACCACCAACCACTATCACTAAGGATGTGTCTTCAAGCTCGCATGTATTATTCTGCAGATTTCCAGCAGAGGAGATCCATGCCCTATCCTTCAGGCCAAGTCCATCTATGAACTCTTGTGCCTTTTCTTTAGTTTCGGGCATTCGCGAATTATGAATGAAAGCTATTCTATTTCTATTAGACATATTTCTTCACCGGGGCAGGCACATTTGAAGCTGGAATGAGCAAACATGTGTCTAGGCCTATAAATATTATAGACAAACAATCAAGTTAGATGGGATGAGGTCTAAGTTGTTAGCCTATAAGAGAGTCAATAGCGGTATGGGCTATTCTCAAAATAGGTTCAGGGTATATTCCAAAAAAGAATGTACCTGCCATTGCTATTACGGCAGCAGAAACAGCTCCAACGCCGTAAGAAGTTTCTGAATCTTTTTCGCTCTCTTCAGGGCTGGAAAGAAACATCACTTTGACAACCCGAAGGTAATAGTAGGCAGAGATTACGCTGTTAATCACGCCGACGATTGCTAACCATTCCAATCCTGTGTCCATCGCGGCGCTAAATAAATATATTTTTGCCATAAAACCCACAGTTGGCGGTATACCTATGAGGGAAATCATAGCTAGCGCCATAGCTCCCGCCACTAATGGAGATTTTCTCGCAAGTCCAGAAAAAGAGTCTATTGAGTCGTTGTTTGTTTTGTTAGAAACGGCTATCACAACGCTGAATGCTGCGAGATTCGTCATAGCATATCCTGCTAGGTAAAACAGAACACCTATTGGTCCCGCGTTATCGTCTCCACCAGGTAAAGCTGTTATTGCTGCTAGTCCCACCATTAGGTATCCCGCTTGTGCAACGGTACTGTAGGCTAACATCCTCTTGATGTTATTTTGTCTAATTGCAATAAGGTTTCCTACAGACATAGATATCGCGCTTAAAACAGCCATCATGTTGGCCCAGTCAATATTGGCATTGTCTAAGCCAAAAGATGTATAAAACACTCGTAATATGATCGCAAATCCTGCCGCCTTACTCGCAACTGATAGAAATCCTGTAACTGGTGTTGGAGCTCCTTCGTAAACATCTGGTGCCCACATTTGGAAAGGGACAGCTGATATTTTGAATCCGAAACCAGCTGTAATAAGCACGATTCCAAATAATAGAGCGGGGCTAGAGCTCAATCCGTTGTTAGCAATGGAGGAGGCTATTTCATTAAGGTGACTGGACCCAGTGAGTCCATAAACCAGGACCATTCCATAGAGTAATACCGCCGAACTGACAGCACTGAGCACAAGAAATTTAATTCCGGCTTCTGCCGATTTTCGCTGGCGAATAAATGCTGCTAGCGCTGCTGAAGGCAGAGCAGTGAGTTCAAGCGCAATGTATAAGGTGATTAGTTCCATGGAGGAGGCTAGGAGCATCATTCCTGTAGCCGAAAAAAGAATTAGGGCGTAATACTCACCCTGATGTCCGCCAAATCTTCTTGCATATTGAGTTGAAGATAAAATTACGATGGCAGTTGACCCAAGAATCAGATACTTGAAAAATATGGCAAAATCGTCAACTTGGAATGTACCTGAAAAACCCGTTTTGGATCCGACATCTGTATCTAAGTGGAGTTGGATTGTGAGAAATAGTGGGATTAGCAGAGTTACCAACGCCACAACGGGAAGTACTTTTTTGTTGGAAACAAACAGGTCAATTATGATTACAAATGCCGCGACTATAGCTATGCCAATCTCTGGGGATATGAGATATATGTCTTGGAGGTTCATGCTATTTAGCCCCCGTGACGTAACCACTTAACCCATCAACTATAGGGTTCAGGCCTGAATTAAATACATCTGATATTGCGGCAGGATAAATTCCTACAACGAAAATAGAAGCAACTAGTATCGCTATAGGAATCATTTCGGGTATTGAAGCATCAGTGAGGTTATTATGGTGCGCTGGTCTGGTACCAAACATTACTCTCTGAATCATCCATAAGATATATCCAGCCGTCAGTACAACCCCTATTGCAGCAAGTGCTGCAAACCAATGCCAAGCTGGAAAGCTACCTAGGAATATAGTTATTTCTGCCACAAACCCACTTGTACCAGGTAGGCCAAGGGAAGCAAGCCCTGCTACCAATAACGCGGCGGCAAGAAAGGGCATTCTACCCGCTAAACCTCCAAGATCAGGTATATGTCGTGTGTGAGCTCTGTCATAAATGAATCCCACGGTTAAGAATAAAAGCCCCGTGATTGTACCGTGAGTGAACATTTGTAGTGCAGCACCATTTAGGCCTAGATCTGCTGTATCTCCTTTCGCTGCGGCAATTCCTAACAGTACAAATCCCATGTGGCTCACACTACTGTATGCGATCAACCTCTTAAGATCAGTCTGCCTTATAGTGATTGCGGCCCCATATAAAATATTGATGAGCCCAAGAGTTGCAAGAAGCCAAGAGTAATCGACTAATTGTTCTGGGAACATCGCTGCTGAGATGCGAAACATCCCGTATCCACCCATTTTCAACAGTATTCCAGCTAACATTACGCTTGCCGCTGTGGGCGCGTCAGTGTGGGCATCTGGCAACCAGGTGTGGAATGGAAATACAGGAAGCTTGATAGCGAATCCAATGATGGTTAGGAAAAACAGAACAGATGCAGGCATAATTAGATTTGCAGCTGCTATTTTTTCAGGTAGCAGTGTCATATCAAACGTATTGGTAGAGAAATAAAGTGCAAGTATTCCAACGAGCATAAACGCACTACCCAATATAGTGAAAATGACAAATTTCATTGCTGAATATTCTTTCCGACCAGTCCCCCAAATGGAAATTAGGAAGAACATGGGTATAAGTTCTAGTTCCCAAAACAGGAAAAACAGGAAAAAGTCCAGAGCACAAAAGACACCGATCACGGCCCCTTGAAGAACTAGAAGCCACATGAAATGTTCTTTCATTCTCTGGGAGACGTTCCAAGATGCGAACACGGCCACAATTCCTAGAATGCCTGTTAGTAGTACTAGAGGTGCACTGAGACCGTCGATGCCTAGGAAATAGTCTACCCGGAACGTATCAAAGGGTATCCACCCTTCGAATTTTTCCACCAGTTGATATCCTCCTTTTTCTCTGTCGTAAAGCAGGAAAATATACGAGGTTAGTAATAGTTCAACTAAAGTGGTTACGAGAGCGAATCCCCTAGCTATTCTTCCGTTTAAGAATAGGGCAATTACAATTGCTCCCGCTATTGGGAGAAATATTGCTAGTGTCAGTAGTCCTGAGAATTCTGTTAACAATCTACTTCCTAATCACCAAAAATGAATATGGCGGCAATCACTATAATGCCTATTGAGGTCACCGTGGCATACATCTGCATTTGCCCATTTTGGAATTGCCTTATCAATCCTCCAAAATTGGCACCTGTCCATCCAACGATGTTAACGGCTCTATCTATAATGTTTTTATCTGTCCAGTCTGACGCCAGTGCCAATCCTCTGTAATAGACTTGACGTACAAAAATACCTTCGTAGAGCTCATCAAAGTAGTATTTTCTGTATAGAAGTGTGTGAACAGGTCTTAACGTTTTTCCTATTGACTCTGGTGATATGAGAGGTTTTGGCTTGTACATAGCTACCGCCAAAGCAATTCCTGATAAAGCCACAAGGGAAGAAACAGCAGCAAGTGGTACGCTGAATGATTCTACTTTCAGAAGGTGATGCATGCTGTCAGGAAGGCTATGGTCCAGTGTATGCACCATCCAATGCGCTTTTATGCCTAGCAATTCCCCAGGTGGATTTGCTATGAACCCAATAATTACAGCTGGAATTGCTAGTATTAACATTGGAAGGACCATCAACAACGGTGATTCTCCCAGATGTACCGGTCCATGGGGATTAGCTTCAGGATCCTTTTCCGATCCCCCTCTAAATTCCCCTTCAAAGGTCATGAATAGAGCTCTGAACATGTAGAAGGCCGTCATGAATACCGCGATTATTGCTAGAACGAACACTGTCATGCTGACGAGTTCCCCACCCCCCGAACCTGATCTGAATGCGTTAAGCAAAATTTCGTCTTTGCTCCAAAATCCAGCTAACGGGAAAATACCAGCCAGACTTAGGCTTCCAATTAGGAAGGTGATATAAGTTATGGGCATTTTTTTCCTTAGTCCGCCCATAAAACGCATGTCAAAAGTACCGGTTGCGTGGTTAACGCTGCCTGACCCCAGGAAGAGTAACGCTTTGAAAAAGGCATGCGTAAATAGATGAAATATAGCTACTCCGTAAGCTCCTATTCCTAACGCAAGCATCATGTATCCAAGCTGACTCACGGTTGAATAAGCGAGGACTCGCTTAATATCGTTACTAACCAATCCCATAGTTGCTGCAAATAATGCAGTAATTCCACCAACGAGTGCGACGACCATCATGGCGTCTTGCGAGGCTTGGAACAGTGGGAAGAATCTTCCAACAAGGAATACCCCCGCTGTCACCATGGTGGCTGCGTGTATAAGAGCGCTTACAGGTGTTGGTCCCTCCATAGCATCTGGAAGCCAGGTGTGAAGTGGGAATTGTCCTGACTTGCCTATTGCCCCAACAAAAAAACCTATTGCTATAAGTGTCAATGCCCCTGCACCTAGGGTTCCAGAACTAACTAATGCTGGCAAATTTTCGTTTATTGTTTGAATGTTTAAATAGTTGATATTTTCTTGGTAGGTTTTGGAAAATAAATACATCAGAGCAAGTAAGAATCCAAAGTCTCCCACCCTGGTCACAATGAAAGCTTTTTTTGCAGCTGCAGCTGCGGCTGGACGATGGAACCAGAAACCAATGAGGAGGTATGAGCAGAGACCAACTAATTCCCAGAATACGAATAATTGAACAACGTTGGCAGCCATTACCAGTCCAAGCATCGAGGCAGTGAATAAGGACATGTAGGCAAAATATCTCGCGTACACGGGCTGGCCAAGTTCTACTGGCTCACTCTCGGGCTCATGAGTTCCTGATCCATGATCAGTATTTGGGGCTTTCATATAGAAAGTGGAATATATCTGCACCATTAGGCTGACACCAGTTACCACGACCAGCATAATTGCGGTGAGAGGGTCAAGGAGAATGCCGATTTGTAATTCAAAGTTTCCTATCGATAACCAATTCTTTGGGTCCCCCACAGGGTTGTGGTGATTTATGGTGACCTCAATAAAAGTAAGAATTGATATCACAAAAGATACACCTATAGACAGAACTGCTATGGGTCCTGCTATTGCCGATGCTTGATTGAAAAAAGGCCTAATTATAAGGGCAATTAAACCGAACGAGATCAGTGGGAGAAAGAATATGGCCCAAATTAGCTGTTCGTTGACCATTTCTAAAGTTTCCTTAGAATTTCGTCAGCTACGTGCTCGCGGCCTTTCGGGACGTAGATTTTGTAAGAAACTTGTTCTGCCCAATCAGTAATTTCGCCTTCTGGCATTATTTTTGCAGCTAGTCCTTCACCTTCAAACGCGTCTTTCCACATTTCTGCAGTAGCGAGATTGGGGGCTGTCATATATTCAATCCACATATCGCCTAGTTAACCATCACTTTTTCATGTCTGCTGCTTCAGTGACGAGCACGGTGCTGCGAGACCTATATATTGCAATTATTATCGCAAGCCCTAGAGCTACCTCTGCCGCGGCTACTGTGATGATAAACACTGCAAATACCTGTCCTGTCAGCAGAAAACTCGCAGCGTTTTCCATGTTTTCAGACAGAGCCCTGGGCACGGTATATCGGGACAAGGCCACCGCTGTCACATTGACTCCATTAAACATGAGTTCTAGGGACATAAGAACCGCTATCGCATGCTTTTTTGATAGGGCGCCATATAGCCCGATTGCAAAAAGTATTGCCCCGATTATCAGGAAACGTTCCAAGGTCATATTTATCGACCTCGCACAAGAGCTAGCGAACCCAGCACAGCTGCAAGTAACAGTACAGACACCACCTCGAATGCCAGAACAAAATCTCTTAGTAATAATTTTGCCAACGTTGGAATACCATTAGTAAAAACATGAGCCGCTTGGTTCATTTGATCTGGATTTAAGGTTTCACTTCCGATGATATTCCACTCGGTATTGGAGATTGCATATATAGAAACACCCATCAAAATCAAAGACACCAGTGCTACAGGAATTCTGAAACTGTGGGAGGTACTTCCATCTTCCAGGTCTCTGGTCATCAGGATGGCAAATATAATTAATACTGATATTGCTCCGACATAAACCATCAGTTGCACACCGGCGAGAAATTCGGCCCTCAGAAGAATAAAGAGGCCTGCGACCCCTAGTAGAGTAACGATTAAAAATAAAGATGCCCTGAAAAGATCGCGTATTTGGACAACCGCTACTGCTGATACGACAGTTGATAGCGCAATTACCCAGAACACTAGTTCAGTTATTAACGCTCCCTCTGTTCCCTCACCTAAAATCATCTTTTAGCCCACCTATCACGTTGCTGAACTCCTGAGGGTTTCTCGTGTCTTCCCACCTCATCCCAGTTTGCCTCAGACCCTTTGATTGGATCGTGACCCTTGTCTGTAAGTTGAGGCCTAAACCACGTGCTGGGTTTCTTATCAGCTTTTCTCAGACGTTCGACATCAATCACGAGTTCGCTTCTGCGATATGTACCTTCTTCAAATCCGCTTCCCATATGAAGAGCGTCGTAAGGGCACGCCTCCACACATAGACCGCAGAACATACACCTTCCTATGTCGATGTCAAAAGTCTCTATGTTGTAACTTTGACCTTCCTGGAGATTAACACCGCTAGTGTCGGTCACAATTTTGATTATTCCCAAAGGGCAGTATTTAGCGCAGCTTGCACAACCCGTACATCGTTGGTCGTACCAAGCGAACTCCTCGCCTCTAAATCGAGCATGTTGGGGCAAGCGTTCTTCTATAGTCTCCAGTCCAACTAAAGCCCTAGCGGATCTTATTGGATTTGAAAATAGGAAAGAAATGGTGTTTTTTTCTTCTAATTTTGCCAGATCTGCTGGGCTGGCCTTTCTGTTGGGATATTGATGTATATTGAATTGACGTGTTGGTAAAACCAAGTTTTTCATGGTTATACCCAAGCCTTTAATTATTCCAGTCCCATACATATCTAATCTACCTCCAATCCCATGTTTGCCAGAGGCGATGGAACAGGAGTTGGCCTCTCCAATTTTTTGTGACCATAAAGGCGCATTAGCCCCAATAGTGTCACTATTGCTATTATCCAGTTTATTCCCGACATTATCAGCATGTGGGAAGTACCTATTGTGCCGTCTTCAGTTTTAAAAATCATAATCTCAATAGCAACGATGAATATGTTGAAGATGCCCAGTCCAAATAAACCTTTCCATGCGAAGCCCATTATTTGATCCACTCGTAGTCTCGGCCATGTCGCCCTAAACCACAATAGTACGAAAATGACCACAAACATCTTCAGCGCAAACCATATTTGACCTGGAATTGGATCGAATCCCTTTGTCCCCCCAAGAAATAGAGTGGCAACTACAGCTGCGGTTACGATAGGAGCCATGAATTCCGCGAGGAAAAGTATCGCAAACTTTATTCCACTGAATTCAGTATTGTATCCAGATCCAAGCTCAGACTCTGCCTCTATCTGGTCAAAGGGTGTCCTGCTGATTTCAGCGGTTGCTGCTGCCATAAACACGAAAAATCCTAATGGCATTACTACTATGAACCAAATATCTTGGCTATTCACTATGTGGGTCATTGCTAATGAGCCTGACATTAGTAATACACTCGTTATACCAAGGGCCATTGGAATCTCATAACTAATCAACATAGCCGCCCCGCGCATCGATCCCAAAATCGCATATTTATTTCTTGAACCCCAACCGGCCATAAAGATGGCGATGGAGTTAACTGATGTAACGCCCACGATGAAAAGTATCCCAATGTTTAGGCTTCCTAAGAAGGAATTCTCGCCCATTGGAATCACCGTCATTATTAGTAAAGTGGGAGCTACCAAGGCTATAGGTGCCAACGTAAAGACGGGTCTGTCCGCCTCGGTCGGTATGGTGTCCTCCTTCATTATAAGTTTCAGCACATCAGCGAAAGGTTGAAAGATTCCGAAAGGTCCGTTCCGATTTGGCCCTCGTCTCACTTGGAATCGCCCAAGGACGCGTCTTTCAAACCATGTGTAAAAGGCTGTAGAAAGTATCATGACATTGATCACTATGAATGAAATGATCAGCCCTGCAGTCAAATATGACATCCATTGAGCGTTATCACCGAAGCCGAAGTACTGAAAAATCTTTAAGGACAACTCATAGAAGGTATAAAAATCTACGAATCCAGGGAAATGGTTCATTAGCGATCCACCTCTCCCAGTACTATGTCGATAGAACCAAATATGATAATCAGGTCACCCATTTTCCAGCCCTTCAACATGTCTCGAAGGGGAGTGAGGTTGATGAAAGATGGAGCTCTTACTTTACATCTGTAGGGCGCTACTCCTCCATCGCTTACCATATAGAACCCTAACTCTCCTTTCGGTCCTTCCACAGCAGCATAAGCTTCTCCTGCTGGTGGCCTAATGAAGAAAGGGGTATTTGCCCTAATAGGGCCGGACTCTATCTGCTCTAGGCATTGCTCAATAATTTTAACGCTTTCCCGCATCTCCAGAATACGAACTAGGTACCTGTCGAATGTGTCACCAATCGCACCTATAGGTACATCGAATTTCACTCTATCGTAAATTTCGTAGGGGTCTGCTTTTCGTAAATCCCATTTCACGCCAGAGGCTCTAAGATTTGGGCCTGACATTGAATTGTCTATTGCTTGCTCATCAGTTAGTAATCCGACGTTTTTTGTTCTAGCCAACACAATTTCATTGGATGTTATTAAAGATTCTAATTCATCGAAATAATGTGGTAGATCTCCTATTAAGGACTCGAGTGAAGGCCAAAAATCTTCCGGTGCATCCTGAAATACACCACCTGGCCTCATATAACTGAGAGTTATCCTTGCGCCACACAACATCTCGAAGAGGTCAAGAATTCTTTCACGTTCCCTGAAGCAATAAACTAGTGGAGTCGCAAGTGCCCCTAGATCGTTTAATAGGAATCCAGTTGCCATTAAATGGCTTGCAATCCTTTGAAGTTCGGCGCTGATTACTCTTATGTATTGTGCTCTTTCTGGGACTTCAATATCTGCCAGTTTCTCCACGGTCCTCACGTATGCCAAATTGTTTGACATGCTGGCGAGGTAATCCATTCTGTCGGTCAGAGTTACAATTTGGACATAATTTCTTGTCTCGGCCAGTTTCTCCGTTCCTCTGTGTAGATACCCAAAAACTGGTTCGGCGTCAATTATCTCTTCTCCATCAAAAGTTACTCGTAGCCTAAATACACCGTGTGTACTAGGGTGTTGAGGTCCAAGATTGATAGTGATTGGTTCAGTTCTAATGCCGGTCAATTGATTATCCTAGGTAATCCTTTCTAAGGGGATGCCCATCGAAACCTTCCCAGAGGAGAATGCGTTTCAGGTTAGGATGCCCATCGAATTTTATTCCCATGAGATCCCATATTTCTCGTTCTTGAAGATCAGCACCTTTCCAGATTCCAGTGACTGACGCAACCGTAGGTTCACCTCGGACATTTCCTTTACTAGAGCATCGACATTTTATGACACCACTGTAATTGTTTCTCATAGATAGAACGTGATAAACAAGTTCAAAGCTATCAATATAGTCCACAGCTGATATGGAGGTAAGGTAGGAGAAGTCTAATCCGTCTGGGTCTTTTAAAATTTCACATACTGGGAGTAATGACTCAGGCGATACCCACACGTCAACCTCATTACTCCCAGTAATACAACCGGGTAGTTTCTCTTCAAGGGAGGAAGCTAAATCACTTCCGCTTATGATCTTGGTCAAGATTGATTCCGTTTCTTGATGGAATATCTTTTTATTTTTTCGTGGAGCTGCATAATTCCGTAGAGCAGTGCATCTGGTCTTGGAGGGCACCCAGGCACATAAACATCAACTGGAATTATATGGTTGACACCTGGGACCACGCTATAGGAGCCATAATAAGGTCCACCACTTGTCGCACATACCCCCATCGAAATTACCCACCTTGGTTCAGCCATCTGTTCGTAAACTCTTTCAATCGCGGGAGCCATTTTCCAAGTGACTGTTCCCGCAATGATCATTAAATCGGCTTGTCTGGGGGATGGTCTAAACACTTCCATACCAAAGCGGGAGAGATCAAACCGTGACATTGCACTAGCCATCATCTCAAAAGCGCAGCAAGCTAGACCAAATGATAGAGGCCAAACTGCTGACTTTCTTCCCCATCCTATGAGGGCATCCACCGATGTGACCGCAATGTTTCTCTGGAGGTCATCCGGCACCTCAACAATAGGTTCGGCCAGTGCTTCCAGATGTGTGGATTTAAGGTGATTAATATATTCTCCCTCTTCCTGATCTAAAACCCACGTTGTGTCCTGTAGGGGTATGATCACCGGGGATTCCTCTCCTGTTTGAGAAATATTTAGCTCCATTCTAGTGACCCCTTTTTCCATGCATAAAGCCACCCTAAGACTAGTATTCCTATGAAAATCGCCATTTCGATGAATACATATATTCCGAATTCCACGGACATTGTCCCAAAGCTAGCAGCCCAAGGGAACAAAAATACGACCTCCACATCAAAAATAACAAAAAGAAGAGCGATACTGTAATATCGGAAATTGAAATTACTCCACCGCTCTGTGATGGTTTCAAAGCCACATTCATAAATACTGTTTTTTACCGTGGATGGGTTGTTAGGTCTTATCTTTAATACTGATAACAGCCACGATATTATTAGCATTCCTGATGGGACAGCAACTGCTAGTGCTGCAAAGATAGCGATCACACCGTACTGTCTGAAGTATTCGTCGAGCATATTCCCTGCAGTTTATCGCATATATTTGGAGGTTGAAACGTCTCTCGTCCAATGCCGAAAGCACAGACCATTCTGAGTCGAAAATATAGCACAGGCCCTGATCGGCTAGCAAGTAAAAAAGCCTTATTTAGTTGCATTATATATTGTGACTAGACAAGTTTGATCTAGTATCCTTTGGGAATCGGATATGTGTGTCCGTAATGATTTTGTGGTGTGGGACCTCTCCAAAATTGGAACATGAGAAAAAACTGATGACTTCCCCAGAGATTCTTGATAGATATCGGGACATCATTGTAAATACGCTCAAGGCGAGAATAGACCAAGATTTTTTATCTGTTTATGACATGCTTAGATATTGCATGGGATGGTCAGATAAAGATGGAATACCTGTTAATGGTGTAATGGGTAAATCACTACGACCATCCCTTTGTTTATTTGCCTGTGAAGCGGTGGGGGGCAACATGAGAGATGCCTTACCAGCTGCCGCTTCTCTTGAACTCATACATAACTTTTCACTAATTCATGATGAGATTGAAGATTTTGATGAGACAAGACACCATAGGCCAACTCTCTGGGCTTTGTGGGGCATAAATAAAGCGCTTGTGGCGGGAAACGTTTTGAGAATAGTGGCAGATCAGTCAATGGAAATGATGAAGGAAAATGATGCCAAAAACATTGAGCGGGTCCTGAAAGGGGTGGAACTTTTAACGGAGGCTTGTCTTGAAATGATTGAGGGTCAATATATGGACATATCCTTTGAGGGCCGAATCGACATAACATTGGATCAGTATATGTTCATGATATCGAGAAAGACTGGAGCATTAATTCGCTGTTCTCTTCATCTGGGGGCTGTGATGGGCTCTGAAAATTTAAGGACTCTAGAGATTTTTCGAAGAACAGGTACATCCTTAGGTTATGTTTTTCAGATAAGAGATGACATTCTTGGTATATGGGGACAGGAAGAATCAACCGGTAAGCCCGTAGGGATTGATATTCTGAGAAAGAAGAATTCGCTTCCTATTGTTCATGCCATGGATAAAGCTGATGCAAAAGGTCGAGAACGATTGCGAGAGATATATTCCTTGCAGTCTCTGGGGGAACCGGAGGTGATGGCTGTTTTAGAGATCATGGATCAGGCAGGCACAAGAGATTATGCACAAGGTCTTGCTCACCAATATGAGGAAGAAGCCCTCAAACTATTTTCGGATGCAATTCTGCCAGACAGTTACAAGTTTGATTTTGGTGTTCTTTCGCACTTTTTAGCAGTAAGAGAGTATTAGTTAGGTAACCGTTGGAAGAATAATATGAAAGGTATATTAGCTTCAGATACAAACATACTCCAAGGCTTTCTTAAGAAGCATCATTTTAGGGTATCAAAGTCCAGCGATAGGTTTATAAGTTATGAATCTCCAGAGTTGACTGAGCTTCTTGTGCTAACGGGAGCTCCGGGAGAAAGAGCATATCGAGGAGCACAACTACTGGGAAATATGCCTGGGATCACTTTTGTGCTATCTGTTGGGACCGCGGCCTCTCTGCATAAGACAGTTCGAATAGGTAATGTCGTATTGTGTGATCATCTTAAGAAGCTTGTGGGAGAAATGGCTTTATGGTCCTCAAACTCGGTGACTGAACTTGAGATTGCCAGCTATGGTTCTTTTGAAATGCTTTTCAAACATATTGATGAAAGTGAGAGAAATCTGGTTAAAGGTTCTGTTGTGACTGCACCTCATATAGCCACAAACAGTAATATGAGGAGCTGGTTGGGGAGAGATTTGGGAGTCGACTCTATTGATCAGGACGCCGCTTATATGGCATTAGCTTGTTCTGAAATCTCCATGCCATTTGCGATAATCAGGGGAATAACTTCCCAGGAGTCTAGTAGTTTTTCCCAATCTAGATATCAAGTAGACAGACGTATCAGGAGTTCGAAATCGAATGTAGCTTATACTCCCTATCGGATATCAGAGTTTATTAAGTTCCGTTTTGGTAGGAGAATGGTCTCACGTAGGATGGATCAGATACTAACTAGAGTAAATTCCCTTTCGGTTCCTTAATGAAACTTGGTTAAAGCTTTGGGTTGTAGATAAATAGTGGGACATGTGAACCGCATATCAAAAAGGTTTAGAATGGTTGTTGTTCGATTTAAAATTGATTAATGGTGATCCGAAACAGAACCTGTTTTGGCAGAATTCATTTAGGAACATAACTAGAGCAAGATTATGAACGTTTCCGATGCAGTAATGAGGAGTTCTACGATCACACTAAAAGTGCGGTCTGAGACTTCACCAGAATTTATCGATATAACAGATAAAATTGAGGAATGTATTGAGTCTTCAGGGGTTTTGAATGGCATCGTAGTTGTGTTCTCAAGGCACACTACTGCTGCCATAGTAATACAGGAAAATGAACCACTTCTGTTAGGCGATTTTACGAATCTGCTGGATAATATAGCTTCCTCTGATGCCAACTATGGGCACAACGATTTTGATGTTCGTACCGTCCATATGCATGAGAATGAATGTCCTAATGGACATTCCCATTGCCAGCATCTAACACTAGGCTCTAGCGAATCGATACCAGTTGTTGACGGGAAAATGACTCTAGGACAGTGGCAACGGATATTCATGGTAGAACTTGACGGTGAAAAAGCTCAGCAAGTGGGATACCGTGAAGTTGTTGTGCAGCTTTTGGGTCAGGCGTGAAGTCCACCTATATTCTTTGACCTGCCACATAGGCGGATGGTATATTTTATAAGTTATTGTTGACCATTTAACTCAACAACTATAAACCTCAATTGGCTTCCATGTATGCTCGCAGTATTAAAGTTGTACCAACCTACAGTTATGTTGGTAGATAGTTTGCTGCTGGGACTACTAGGGGTTTTTAATAGATAAAGGAGGGCAAACGTTCAATGACTGAACAAAAGGTCATTTCCCGCCAGACAGGAGTAGAGGAAAAACAATATAAATGGGGTTTTGAGTTCGATATAGAATCGGATAATGCTCCTAAAGGCCTGAATGAAGATATAGTCAGGTTTATTTCAGCCAAGAAAAATGAACCTGATTGGATGCTAGATTGGCGTCTCAAAGCCTTTTCTCATTGGCAGAAGCAAGGGGAAGATTCGGCACCTAAGTGGGCTAAAGTTCAGTTTGAAGAAATAGATTTTCAGGACATTATTTATTACTCCGCCCCAAAGTCGAAGGATGACGCTCCTGAAAGCTTGGATGAGGTAGACCCAGAACTAATAGAAGCTTTTGACAAGTTGGGTATTCCGTTGGAAGAGCAAAAAAAGCTCACAGGAGTCGCTGTTGACGCCGTGCTGGATAGTGTCTCTGTTGCTACTACGTATCAAGATATGTTGCAGGAAGCCGGCGTTATCTTTTGTCCCATCAGTGAGGCAATTCAGAAATATCCCGAGTTGGTACAAAAATATCTTGGGTCGGTTGTACCTTACAGCGATAATTTCTATGCGACCTTGAACTCAGCGGTGTTCAGCGATGGCTCATTTTGCTACGTGCCCCCCGGTGTACGTTGTCCCATTGAATTGATGACATATTTTAGAATTAATGAGGTCGATTCCGGTCAATTTGAACGTACTTTGATAATCGCCGACGAAGGAAGTTACGTAAGCTATCTCGAAGGTTGTACAGCTCCTATGCGGAAGACTCACCAACTTCACGCTGCGGTTGTTGAGTTAGTAGCTCTAAAAGACGCAGAGATTAAGTACTCAACACTTCAAAATTGGTATCCAGGAGATAAAGATGGTAATGGTGGCGTGTTCAATTTCGTCACTAAACGAGGAGCGGCTAGAGGAGAGAATTCTAAAATATCCTGGACTCAGGTGGAAACTGGTTCTGCTATCACTTGGAAATATCCAAGTGTGATTTTACAGGGAGACAAATCTGTTGGAGAATTTTATTCTGTCGCACTTGTTAACAATCACCAACAGGCTGATACGGGGACGAAGATGATCCATATTGGTAAAAATACCCGAAGCACGATTATTGCCAAGGGAATATCGGCCGGCAAGGCTGAGAATACTTACAGGGGCCAAGTGTCGATTCTGCCTACCGCCGATAACGCAAGAAATTTTACTCAATGTGATTCTCTTCTAATCGGAGATGAATGTGGTGCACATACGGTGCCGTATATAGAAGTTCGCAATCCGTCTGCTCAAATGGGTCATGAAGCTACTACATCAAAAGTTAATGATGATCAGTTGTTCTATTTGCAGCAGAGAGGTATTGATTTGGAAGAAGCGAATTATATGGTTATCAATGGATTCTGTCGGGGTATATTTAAAGAACTTCCTTTTGAATTTGCAATGGAAGCATCTCAATTACTTCGAGTCAGTTTGGAAGGTACAGTTGGATAAATGAGCAAACATAATCTTATTGAAATAAAAAATTTGCGTGCCTCTGTTGAAGACACTGAAATTCTTAAAGGAATTAATCTGGAAGTGGGAATAGGTGAGGTGCATGCAATTATGGGGCCAAATGGTTCAGGTAAGAGCACTCTGGCCAATGTTATTGCTGGCAGACCAGGATACTCTGTGACGGAAGGAGAAATAATTTATGAAGGGGATAATATCCTTGCAAAGGAACCTGAAATCAGGGCCAGGTCAGGAATATTTTTAGCCTTTCAATATCCTGTGGAACTTCCCGGTGTTCGCACTTGGCAGTTTTTGAAGGCAGCAGTAGATGCTATCCGGAAGGAAAATGGAGAGGAGGAGATGGGTGTTAGGGACTTCGATAAGCTTTTAGAGGAAAAACGTCAACTTGTCGAGATGGACCCGGACCTCGTCAAAAGATCAGTAAATGAAGGGTTTTCTGGGGGTGAGAAGAAGAGGAACGAAATCCTACAACTAGCTTTACTAGATCCTAAACTGGCGTTACTGGATGAAACGGACTCTGGACTTGACATAGACGCTTTGCGGATTGTTTCCGAAGGCGTTAACAACTTTAAGGGTCCCCAAAAGTCTGTTCTACTTGTGACTCATTATCAGAGGATCTTAGACTATATATCACCAGACTATGTTCATGTTTTGGTAGATGGCAAAATAGTCAAATCTGGAGGTGCTGAACTTGCACTGGAACTTGAGCAAAAAGGTTACGAATGGATTAGAGAATCTACAGGAACAAAGGTTCAGACGTAATGGTAAGTAACGCCTCTAAAGTGGATCATTACGCCTCGGATTTTCAACAATTACAAGGCTTAAATGATAATAATTGGGTTTCTTCGATTCGCAGTCATGCAATGGAAACCTTTGCAGGTATAGGCCTTCCGACAACAAGGAAGGGAAATGAGAAATGGAAGTACACCAATGTAGCTCCCATCGCTAGGATTCCTTTTGCACTTTCAAGCTCCAGCAATACCTCGATTGATGCTATTAAATCTACAGCTCCTTGGAGCGATAGTTGGACGAATGTTGTTTTCGTAAACGGTTTTTATAGGGAAGATTTATCTGATCAGTCAAATGAATTTGAATTAACCAATTTGGCTGAGTTGATCGAGGAAAGAATTCCCGTTGAGAACCTTGGCTCTCTAACCGATATAAGCGACGATGGATTCGCTGCTCTAAATACTTCTTTTCTCCGAGACGGGATAGTATTGAAAGTTGAACAAGGTGAGACTGTAGAATTCCCTATAAACGTTATTTTCTTTTCAGATGGAAGCCCAAGCACAGTGGCACATCCCCGAATTTTCGTAAAAGCAGGCCGAGGCAGCTCAGTATCAGTTATCGAAAATTATGTAGGGGGAGGCGGAGATTATAGCCTCACAAATTCTGTTTCAGAGATACTTGTTGAAGAAGATGCCGTGGTTAACCATTACAGGTTTCTGTCAGAATCTGAACATACCTATGATGTCGGTTATGGCAGGGTCAAGTTGTCTGATAATAGTGTTTTTAACTCTCGTTCTTTTTTCAAAGGAGCGAATATTGGTCGCTATGATCTTAATGTTTTGATCGATGGAGAATATGCTTCGTGCGATCTCCAGGGCTTATATTTCACCAGTGGTGATCAACACATGGATAACTTTATTAACATCGACCACTCCAAACCCTACGGAACAAGCAATCTGTTTTATAAGGGGATTTTGGATGGAAAATCAAGAGCAGTGTTTGGTGGCACAGTTCTTGTTAGGAAACCAGCTCAAAAAACTGACTCGGTGCAGTCAGACAAAAATTTGATTTTGTCTGACGATGCTGAGGTTGATAGTAAACCCGCTTTGTTTATTTATGCTGATGACGTCAAGTGTGCTCATGGTGCAACAGCCGGGAATGTGGATGCCGACACTCTGTTCTATATGAGAAGTAGGGGAATAGATTTAGAGACGGCTAGCAGGCTCCTAATTTATGGTTTTGCTGGAGAGGTCATAGATAAAGTAGAAATACCTGAATTAAGAGATTTTTTAGAAGGAGCTTTTCTGACATCCTTACCAAGTTATAAGTTTGAGTTTTAGCTGTGTTTAACTCTCAAGAACTCTACCAAGAAATTGTTATGGATCATAATCGGAGGCCAAGAAATTTTGGTTCTATGATTGACTCAACCGCAACGTCTGAGGGATTCAACCCACTATGTGGTGACCAGATCACATTATTCGTAAAGGTTTCGGAGGATATTGTTGAGGATATTTCGTTTGAGGGAGTTGGCTGTGCTATTTCAAAATCTTCTGCTTCAATGATGACTGAAGAGATAAAAGGTAAATCAGTTGAGGAAGCACTCACAGTTTTTCAAGCGTTTAGGGAAATGATTACTGCCAAAAGTGATGGTTTCAAAGATTCTGAAATACTAGGAGACTTGGAAATACTCAAGGGAGTAGCCCAATATCCCACGAGAATAAAGTGTGCCACGTTGTCGTGGCACACCCTTCAGGCTGCCCTTCAAGGCACAGAGAGTGATATTAGTACAGAGTGACCGCCGCCAAAAACGTCAATTAACAGATAAATGGAAGGAGGTATCTCATGCATGTGCCCATCAAAGTAGATTATGGCGTCAGAGCTCTTATTGATCTGGCGATGTATGGAGAGGATGGACACTCTGTTCGCGCCGCAGATACTTCTAGGCGTGCTGTTATTCCACAACCTTATTTGGCTCAGGTTTTTCACACTATGCGAAAGTCTGGATTAGTTAATAGCACAAGAGGACCGGGGGGCGGACATTCTTTGGCTATGCCTGCTGATCAAATTCGCCTTAGCAAAGTAGTCGATTGCCTAGATAGTTCTGAAAACCTTGTCGAATGTTTGGATAACACCAACTTCTGCGTTCATTGCCCTGACTGCGCACAAAGAGATGTATGGAGAAGCGTAGAAGATGCAGTTTTTGGAATCCTTGATTCAATTACGATCGACCATCTCGTAGAAAAGACGAAGGCAAAGAAAGATTTGACGTTGTTCAAGAGTGAGATATCTTTGAGCATATAGTTTTTATTAATAGTAAAAAGAATACGGAGTCTATGTAGCTAGATATGTTGGACGTACAAAAAATAAGGGATGACTTTCCAATTTTAGGTCGGGAAGTCAACGGACACCCGCTAGTTTATATGGACAATGCTGCAACTACGCAGAAACCCCGGCAAGTGATTCAAGCTCTGGTCGATTACTATGAAAACTTTAATGCCAACGTGCATAGAGGTGTCCATACTCTCAGTATGGAAGCAACTGATATGTATGAGGATGCTAGAAAAAAAGTGGCGAAGTTTATCAATGCTGGCGATCCTGACACGGTCATTTGGACTCGTAACGCATCAGAGAGTTTAAATTTGGTGGCTCATTCATGGGCCAGAGAAAATGTGGAAAGTGGTGAGAATATCGTTCTGACGCCTATGGAGCATCATAGTAATCTTGTTCCGTGGCAAGAATTAACTAGAGAGAAGAACGCTGTGATTAGGTACATACCATTAGATAATGAAGGTGTACTAGATCTATCAGACATCGATTCTATAATTGATGACCGGACTGCTCTAGTATCCGTCGTACATATGTCTAACGCACTAGGTACGATAAACCCTATCAAAAAATTATGTGACTTAGCACATGCCAAAGGCGCCAAGTTCCTGGTTGATGGTGCTCAAAGCGTGCCTCATATGGTTGTAGATGTTAAAGAGATGGATTGTGACTTCATGGCATTTTCGGGACATAAGATGATGGGTCCTACAGGTATTGGATGTCTCTACGCAAAAAAAGATGTTTTGGAAAGTATGAACCCTTTCCTAACAGGCGGAGAAATGGTGTTAGAGGTTTCCTATGAGAAGGCATCATGGGCTGATTTGCCTATGAAATTTGAAGCTGGAACTCCTAATATAGCGGACGCTATCGCTTTGGGTGTAGCAGTCGACTATTTGGAAGCTATTGGTATGGCGAATATTGATGAATATGAGCGAGATCTGACAGGATATGCATTAAATAAATTCATTGATGTTGAGGAGGAAGGGGGTAAGTTGTTCGGGCCTAGAAACCCAGATCAACGAGGTGGCATAATTTCTTTTGATACTCCAGATATACATCCTCATGACCTAGGCACGTTACTCGACCAGATGGGTATTGCTGTGAGGACAGGTCATCACTGTGCGATGCCTCTCGTCAGAAGCCTTGGAGTTGCAGCAACTTCTAGGGCTAGTTTTTATGTGTATAACACAAAAAAAGAAGTCGACGTCCTGATTGAAGGAATTCTTGAGGCGATGAGGTATTTCCGGGATGGCATTAGGTAGTCTCAACGATTTATATAGAGACAAGGTGATTTTAGATCATTGTCGTAATCCGAGGAATTCTGCTGTACTTGATTTACCCGACGTATCTTGTGAGGCTATAAATCCATTTTGTGGTGACGAGATTCGTTTTCAAATTAACCTTGATGATAGTGATAGGGTCAGAGAAGTAGGGTTCCAGGGGGAGGGTTGTGCAATAAATCAGGCCGCTGGATCAATTGTTTCAGAAGCCCTTAATGGTCTTACACTGACTGCTGTGCTTGAGCTTTCGAAAAAGTTTTCCAGAATTATGGAAGCCTCTTTACCGAAGGACGTTGTTGTTGCGGACAAGGAAGCTATAAACCTTGGTGAATTATCAGCGCTGTACAAGGTTAGAGAGTTTCCAGTTAGGGTTAAATGCGCCCTATTGGTTTGGTCAGCCCTTGATAGCGGTATTTCCACCCTTGCCTAAGGTTCTTGCCACACCTGTCCCCAATGGGAGTATTCACTAGAAGAAAAGTTTGGGTAAAAATTTATTACTCTGTCGGACCAGGTCCATCTCTCGATATTCGTAATTGGCATAAATCTATAAGCATGTTCTAGTAGATGACTGTTTATCATTTGAATAATTTCTGTTCTGGTCGTTATATCGTATTCAGTTGCTTGCTTTTCTAGGAGTGAGTCTAATACGTCGTCCTTGTGTTTGGTAGTGTTCCACTGTCCGTTACTATGTAATACCGGTAATAAGTACCCATTGGGAGTTGATTGCGGGAAAGTGGGGCCGGCCAATATCTCAAAGTCGCCTGTTTGCCAGAGGTTGGCATAAGTTCTTCGATTTACATAATTGATTGTAGGATGAAAGCCGGATTTTGTTATCTGTTCAGATATCAATTCTACAGAGGTTTTGTACCTGCTATTGAAATCGCCTACCGTTATGGTAAGTGAAAGGTTTTGATCCTCAATTTTTGAGGTTGATACCGTAGGATCTAAGAAATATTTTTTCCACAATTCAGGATTAGGAGACCATTCTGGGGTTGCCCAGGGAAAACCAAATGAAAAAAAACCTTCTCCGTTCCAGGCCTCATTTATTATTGAGCTTGGATCTATTGAAGCCATGATACCCCGTCTAGTATCTTTTGAATCCAATGGTGGATGAGTAGTATTAAAAGCTATTTCCAATCCAGAGCCTGGAACTGGATTTTGTAGGCGAGTCTGTAAATTTTTCGAATTAGTGTTTGTTGTACTCAAGTTAATTAGGTCAAGTAGGTTAACTCTATATCCAGCTAAACGGGCGTCTGAATCTGGGACAAAATTAAACTGAATAGAATCTAGGTAGGGGGGATCTTCTATTCCTGACCTTGAGCTCATTCTAACTACTCCCATTGGATCATAGTTGCTGAGACTCCATGCGCCAGAAGTGACAGGTTCATATGAGGTTAGGTTTGTTTGGGATAAATTAGTAGTCTGTTCAGGAACTATTTTTGTTTTGCCATTCGCTAATGCTGCAAAAAAGTCTGAGTCTGGCCAGACTAATTGGATTCGGAGTTCATTGTCAGACATAGCTTCAATCTCATGGATCATGTGGATGATATGTGAGTTAGGGGAGTTCTCATGGCCCTGTTTTTGCAAACTGTATTCAATATCTTTTGCAGTTACCCGCTGGAATTCTTGTCCATCAGAGGAATTCCAACTGATATCTTCTCGAATTTGGAACAAAAATTCGTTAGGTGAAGTCATCTTCCATTCAGAGCATAAATCGCATTTTGTCGAAAGAGACGGTAAAGACATATTTTTATCCGTTTTAAATTTCATAAGCCTGCTATAAGCAATCCCAGGTCCCCATGCTGCATATCCATCTGATGATTCCATGTGGGGATCCAGGTTTTCGAACCACACTTCAGTAGGAATTGTTAGAGACCCACCATAATTTCCAATTGGTTCCAGGATCGGAGTGGGAATATATGTGTCCACGGTTGCTCTTTGAGTTGGGGAGTCAAATATGGGAGTACTTGTCAGAACAATCCTAGGTTGTATTTCTATAAATGGTTCCTTCGATGTTACTGTTGGTTCTGGTGTGGGAATTAAATTTGCTGCCATAGTTCTAGAGGTCATTATTGGTGTTGTCGTACTAGAGAAACTTATTGGGGTGGTGGTGCTAATGGAAGACTCCTGTTCTTGTGTTGTAGTACACGAAAAAGCTAAAAATGTAGCAGTAAATAGAATATTAAATAACCATTTATTGTTGTGCGATAAATAAGGCAAGGTTGCAACCTAGCATCTACTGAATTTTCTTAAATCGGCCGTTAGAGTTAAGTATAATCCCCAAAGGAGTCTATAACGTTGAGAAAAAGTATTTTGAATCAATGAGAATAAAATGATTATCGATACTCATGTTCATCTTCATTCTTATCCAGAAGAGGAAATAAATAACATCTTGCAGAGAGCCCGTTCTGTGGGTGTGGGGTTTGTAATTGATGCTGGAACTACGCTCGAAACGTCATCAATTTCTGTAGAGTTGTCGTCTCGCCATGATCGATTTTTCTCAGGAGTTGGGGTACATCCAATGGATATAAAAAAACCACTTACTTCTCAAGATTATGATCAATTACAATTCATGGCCTCAAGTAATAAAAAAGTGATTGTGATGAGTGAAATAGGACTTGATTATTTGGAAACATCTCCAGATCGAGCCTGGCAGTTTGATGCTTTTAGGAGGCAAATTTCTATTGCGAAAGAGCTTAACCTCCCAATTGTATTTCATAGCAGGGAGGCGCACGAAGATTGTTTTCGAGTTCTCTTAGAAGAGAGAGCTTACGAGGTTCCTGGCGTGATGCATTATTTTCAGGTAACCTTAGATGACGCAAAACGGGTTATTGATCTCGGATTTTATATTTCAATTGCCAGACCTATTTTTCGGCTTGAACACCTTGCTGATGTTGTAAGTCAGTTATCTCTTGACCACATCGTCGTAGAAACAGATTCTTCACCTCAGCCCTTTAAAAAGAATCGTGATAATTGGACTGAACCAAGGCATCTGAGACCGATTATAGATAAGATTGCTCAATTACAAGGAAAATGCCCGGAAGAAGTTGAAGAAGTTGTATTTGCTAATACCAAAACGTTACTTTCAAAGCGATGGCACATAATTGAGGAACATATTTCTAGTGGTTAGGATCTTATACCAGAGCAAATGGATATATAACCATCCATCCCATTAATAGTATCCAAGACGTCAACCAGCCTAAAAACCCCGGAATAATCGCTTTCATTAAGCTAACGTTGTTCGCCGCGGAAATTGCCCTTGTTATTGTCGCTAGAAGCCAGACTGAAACAATAAGAAATAAATAAGGCCCAATAAATGGGATGCTGGCAAAGACGAGAAAAACTCCAGGGCTATAGGCAATCCCAATTGACCTCATGCTGGACCGGAAGTCTATTTCGCTGCCCATCATGTTGCAAATGGCTTTTGCGACAAACGCCCACATCATCCAACCTACCATAACGGTGCTAAATGAAACCAGCACTGGATATATACTTTGGAGTCCTCCCGAAGGAACCGGATTACTTCCTGAATATTGAACCCAAATTGACAGGGATACACCTGTCACTGCAACAGAGCCTAGAGAATGAAGAACCAGCTCAGCTTTAGATCGGAATGCTGGGTATATGGACGAGTCTAGTGTTGCTGCCCTGAAGCCGTATTCAACTAATGATGGACCCCTAGGTTTTTGGGGATTATTATCAGGTTCATTCGGTTTGGGGGACTTTTTCGAACTTTTTGTCATGACAATATGATTGGTTTGAGGAAACGGTAATAGTGTAAACTTTCTAGGATATATAATCCCACTGCAGGTAATATTATTCAAATCGACTCTTCCACTTTCAGTCAAGCGCTATATCTAACCATAGTAGGCATGGTGACGGCCTTTTCCCTTCTCCTGGTTCTTATCGGGTCTATTGTTGTGGTAAGAATTTTGGTGCAAAAAATATTTTTAAAAAATGTCCTTCCTCAGAAGGAAAAAATTTTAGAATCCAAAAACAAATCAATCGCTGCAGCTGTGGGTGCCTCTGTTATTTATGCTAAGACCAGTGGTCGCCGTACTAACACAGCAAATTGATAAAACGACAAAAGTAAATGCAAGAGTTTTCTGATTTTATATCTACTACGGGCATAGTTAATTTAGACTGGCGCCAGGGGATCATGATTCTAATAGGTGTGGGGTTTATCGCACTGGCAATTCGAAAGAAATTAGAGCCCTATGAATTGTTGCCTATAGGTTTGGGAATAGTAGCAGCTAATTTACCTCTTACAGGGTTAGTGGATTCTCCCTCAGATAAAAGCGATGTCCAGGGAGCGGGTATATTTGGGATATTTTTTTACTATGGTCTTTCTTTTTGGAATATATTGCCGCCAATAATTTTTCTTGGAATAGGAGCCCTAACTGACTTTGGGCCTGTAATCGCCAATCCCAAAACCTTGCTTCTAGGAGCTGCGGCCCAAGTGGGTATATTTGTCGCTTTTTGGGGAGCACTTTTTGCGGGTTCACTTGGAATGGGATTTGGTATAGAGGAAGCGGCTTCCATAGGCATTATAGGTGGAGCAGATGGCCCTACCACAATATTTCTATCAGCTCGATTAGCTCCCGAGATTCTAGGTGTTACCGCTGTGATTGCCTATTCATACATGGCGTCAGTTGCATTTATACAGCCTCCATTGATGAAACTGTTTACGACAAAAAAAGAACGTCAAATAGTCATGTCTCCTCCAAGGGAGGTTTCAAAGCTAGAGAGACTCATTTTTCCGCATGTTGCTCTTGTTGCTATTATATTGCTAGTACCCAAGTCTGCTCCCTTGATAGCTATGTTTATGATCGGAAATATTTTCAGGGAAAGCGGTGTTGTTCCAAGGCTTACTAAAGCAGCTTCAAATGAGGTTTTGAATATTGCGACTATATTCTTGATGCTTACGGTTGGGACTCAACTGACCGCGGAAAGAGTGTTTGATTTTCAAACTCTCGTTATCTTGGGGCTGGGGCTTTTGGCTTTCTCCTGCGGAACTGTGGGAGGTATTTTATTTGCTCGGTTCATGAATCTTTTCTTGAAAGAAAAGATAAATCCACTCATCGGATCTGCAGGTGTTTCTGCAGTGCCCATGGCAGCTCGAATTTCTCACCAGATTGGTCAGGAGGAAAATCCCCATTCTTTTCTCCTCCCACATGCTATGGGACCCAATGTTGCCGGGGTTATTGGATCAGCTGTTATAGCGGGTGTGTTCATTTCGTTGGTCCATTGATATGAACAATAAATTGCAAATTCGCGTTGGAACTAAATGGTATCAAGTAGAGGTAGAGGACATTGCATGTGATCCGGTAAAGGTATTGGTTGATGGGGAAATGTACGAGGTGTCCTTAACTGATGTAGATATATCGTTGGAGCAAGAAAAAAACTCACAAGCTGAAACACATTCAATGAATTTGGACGAGGCACATAACATTCATGAATCTCAAAATGTAGATCACAAGTTTTTCAATTCACCTATGCCGGGTTCTGTAATATCGGTTTCGGTTAATGTTGGAGATTCACTTGAAATAGGTGATCAGGTTTGTGTTCTGGACTCTATGAAGATGCAGCAAAGTGTTATTTCTGATGCTGCCGGTGTGGTAATAAGCATTGTAGTTAATCCCGGGGACCAGGTATCGCAAGGTGCACCTTTGATAGTTCTTCGTTAGGTCTTATTGAAGAGTTTTATCCTTCAGATCCCTTAAAGTTTTGATCGCTACTTCCATTTCCCATCTTTCCCTAATGGGGTGAATGAGCTCCACTGCTGCATTCAGATATTCCTCAGCTTTGACCATATCTCCTTGATCCCTGTAGATCATACCTAGATACATATGTGCTCCTCCTAGATTTGGATCTATCGACAAGGCTACTGTGAGATCTTCAATTGCAAAATCTATTCTCTCTGAGTAGTAGTAGGCTCCGCCTCTTCCCTTATATGCTATGGCCAAGTCAGGCAACCTTTTTATTACTTGTGTAAAACTATTAACCGCATCAGTGTATTCTTCAATTCTTAGTGAATGGACAGCCCTGTTATATATAAAGAGGGCGTCTACTTTTGGGGTTGGGGATTCTTGGGGATGCGTGGAATTGGATATTGGGTATGGTGTAGAGGTAGGGTATGGTGTAGAGGTAGGGTATGGTGTACTTAGCTCTTGGGCGAGCTGGGATTGCGCATTTGCGCCATTAACGTTGTCACTCATTTTTTCTCGGGCGCATCCTGCTACTGTTAGTAGCATGAAAATCGTCATAATAACTAAAAGTTTATGACCGTCATATATTTTCAAAGTTTTCGAGCTCCCTAGGACAAAAATTTCCGTTGTATTGGAAATTTGACTGACATTTTATTATAGAAATCGCCACAGAATAGCATAGTCCACTAATCAAAAAACCACTATATGTTTTAAAATAATTTGAATCGTTTTTGACCTAAATCACAGGAGGGAAGTTTGATTAAGTCACTTGGTAGTAGTACTCCAATAATTCACCCTACGGCTTTTGTTAGTGAAGATGCTTATGTAGTGGGGAATGTTGAGATTGGTGAGGGGTCCAGTGTTTGGCCGGGTGCCGTGGTTAGAGGGGATATGGGAAAAGTAACTATTGGGAAACATACTAATATTCAGGATAATTCTATCGTTCATGGTGATGCAGATGTTTTTATTGGCGATAGTGTAGTTATTGCACACAGAGTGGTGTGTCATGGAAAGGAAATAGGTGACGGTTGTCTGCTTGGTAATGGGTCCATCATCAACGATGGGGTGAAAATGGGAAAGAATACTATCATTGGATCGGGCGCGATGGTGGTGGAGAACATGGAAATTCCTGCTGGATCTATCATAATGGGTATTCCTGGGAGGATTCGTGGTGAGGTTCAGCAAA
>CAYWYV010000004.1:15545-35104 GCA_964462705.1 uncultured Dehalococcoidia bacterium | reverse complement strand
GCTTCCTCGCATGCTGCCGCTATCTTCTGAGATGAGGCAGGTGCTATGGAACTCATATCTATGACTGTATCGCCCTCCGATGCACCTTCTAACACGCCACCTGGACCCAGGATAGCGGCCTCTGATTGGGGGGAATCAGGAACCATAGTAATGACTATTGGATTATTAGATGCTACTTCTGCTGCTGATGATGCAGCGATCGCACCATCTGTTGCCAATTCTTCAACTGATTCCGCCACAATATCGTATACAGTGACACTGTAGTCTGCTTTCATAAGGTTACGGACCATTGGCTTTCCCATGATTCCCAGACCTACAAAACCTATTTCTCCTCTTGCCATCTCTAAATTCTCCTCAGATAAATTTCTAATTTTTTGCTTAAACACAAAGATGTTTACGTATTCGTATGTAATTAGATCACTTGCATATATCGTAAATTATAGGCGTGCGTTAAATATGGTCAAGAAATGATGCAATGTAGGTGATAACTAATGAAGGGAAAACACCTCTGATATCATGAGCATCCCACAAGCCCTGATTGGTAATGTTGTAGCAAGTTAATAAAAAATATATAGCTATTAAATTTAAGGAGGTGATGTAATGGTGGAGCTCACATCAGAACAAATTCAGTCGGTTGGTGAAATGCAAACCTGTGCAGTCTCTAACGCAATTGAGGGCTTGAATATTCGGTCTCGTACAGAAGGTTTTATGGGGCCAAACATCAAGAGCATGTTCCCGAATATGGGTACTATGGTTGGTCACGCTGTGACAGCAGTTATCAAGGCCTCTACTCCTCCCTCGGATAACATGAATTTTTCACGTGTAACTTGGGTGGACGAGATCCTAAAAATTCCAGGTCCACGAGTTATAGTCATGAAGGATCTGGACCATCCAAATGTGATTGGATCCTTTTGGGGAGAAGTGCAGAGTGCGATACATAGTTCGCTAGATTGCGTGGGTGTAGTGACTGATGGAGGAGTAAGGGATCTAGATGAAATGCAGGAATGGGGATTTAATGCCTTTGCTACAACTGAGCTAGTTTCAAGGGCCAATGTACATTTAGTGGAGGCCAACATTCCCGTGGAAATAGGGGGGGTTGTCGTGAATCCCGGGGACTTGCTCTTAGGAGATAAACACGGTGTTATAAGTATCCCGGGTGAAATCGTCGAGGACTTGCCGGCTGCAATAGCCAAAGTGGAGGAAGGAGAAAAAGAAATAATAGATGTTTGCAGGGCACAAGATTTTTCTCCAGAGAAACTTAAAGATATTCTTCGCCAACGCTATGGTGGATAACTGAGGTCAATTTTAGTCTGAAAGGTAGTTATATTAATGGTGAATCCAAAAGTAGTTTTTCTTACTGGTCTTAATCAGGCCATCATAGATGAAGTTGTCTCATATGTACCGGAAGGGTTTGACTTGACAGTTTTTGGCAAACTATCTCGTGAGCAAGAGCAAATTGAGGCTGTAAAAGATGCTGATTTTCTATTGTGCTATGGAATGGAGCCGGCCGACTCTGTGGTCCGTAGCGCTCAGGAATGTAAACTAGTTCAATTGCTGGCTGCTGGTTATGACCGCATGAACTTAAAATTGCTTCAAGACCTAGAGATTCCTCTTGCTAACAATGGTGGAGCAAACTCTTGGGCAGTATCTGACCATGCTCTTTTGCTTATGTTGACTTTGTATAAGCAATTGCTTGCAGCCGACGCAGCTACAAAATCTGGGGAATGGAGCCAACCTATCACGGGACAAAACACTTTTGAAATGGCTGGTAAAACAGTTGGTATTTTAGGTATTGGGAACATTGGGAAACAAGTGGCTCGTCGGGTTCAGGCTTTCGATGCTAAAGTCCAGTATTTTGATATATATCCAATGGACGACAAAACAAATGAGTCATTGAACGTAAAGTCAGTGTCTTTGGATCAACTGTTTAGTAGTTCAGATATTATTTCCTGTCACACACCGTTGACGAAGGAGACACATCATATAGTTGATTTAGAAAGGCTTGAACTAATGAAGCCATCCGCTGTTTTAATCAACACCTCTAGGGGTCCAGTTGTTGATGAATCAGCTCTGATAAAAGTTCTTCAGGAAGGTAAAATTGCCGGTGCAGGTCTTGATGTTTTTGAACAAGTACCCGTTGATCCAGAAAATCCTTTGTTAAAAATGAATAATGTTGTTGCAACTCCACATATGGCTGGAACTACCTGGGATACATGGGCACGCCGCGCGCAGTTTGGATTCCAAAACATGGAAAGAATTTTGAGAGGTGAAGCTCCACAAGCCGTTGTCAGGGATTTTGACTCCTAATCAACTCGGTATTTTTGCTGGATAGAGGTGTATCAGAGTGACAACAGTGCGAGAAAGGCTGGAAGAGAGAGAGGAATTACTTTCACCTTTTGCTTCCCAAGCTTCTAAGACTATAGGAAGAGTTTCTCCAGAAGCCTTATGTGAACTTAGAACGGAGTTTCAGCGCGATCGAGATCGTATAGTTCACTGCAAAGCTTTCAGACGCATAAAACATAAGACACAGGTGTTTATAGCCCCTCAGGGGGATCATTTTGTTACTAGATTGACGCATACTCTAGAGGTTGCTCAGATATCTCGCACGATCGCACGAGCGTTAAATTTAAACGAAGATCTGACAGAGGCTATGGCTCTTGGTCATGACATGGGACACACACCTTTTGGTCATATTGGTGAGGATGAACTTAATAAACTTCATCCCAGTGGTTTTAGGCATAATCATCAGAGCCTTCGAATTGTTGATAGACTTGAGAAAGAGGGAAAAGGGCTAAATCTCACATGGGAAGTTAGACAGGGAATTTTGCACCACTCTAAACCTAGAGGAGATTTCCTTTCCCCTGGCTTGGCGGAAGGTATGAGCCTGGAAGCACAAGTGATAAGAATTTCTGACGCCGTTGCTTATTTGAATCATGACTTGTTGGATGCCTTTAGGGCAGAAGTTCTCACAGAAACATCTATACCGCAAGATATACAAGAAGTTCTGGGCAAAAGGCACTCCCAGAGGATCAATACTATGGTTAGTGACATAGTTGTTACTTCGCAAGCCACCATGGAAACAGGCCATTTGCCCACTGTTCCGGAAATTGGAATGAGTGCGGATTTAAGAGATGCTGTTTATGCTCTGCGAGAATTTATGTTTCAGAATGTCTATGTGCCGGAAGACAGAGGGAAAGAGGGAAGGGCTGCAAGGAATATAATTGTTTTGCTCCATGAGCACTATCAGGAAAATAAGCAGTCCATACCAGAGGAATATCGTGTTCGTAGTGAAACCTTTGACGATGCAGTTAAGGATTATATTTCTGGCATGACAGACCAGTATGCGATAAGGGTTGCTGAATCGATTGATCCAGGAATTTCTAGTGTTTTTAGTGGTCGACTTCTGTGACATTCTGAGGGTTTAATTCTCAGTGCAATTGAGATAATTCACTCCCTGCTATAATCGGGCGATGAGTCATCCATCAAACGATTTCCACACTGTCCCTGATCAGTATCAGGATGTACTCCATTCAAGAATAGTTCAGAATAATGTTGTTCGGATAGAAGAACACCTGGAGGCTATGCAACGTGACCCCCATGGATTGGAGTTTGGGCCTTGGAAAATGGAGGTGGATGAAATCTGGAAGAGTTCATTTGATCGGATCAATCAAATGGGAGAGTCTTCCCAAAGAGATATTCTAGAGTCGATCCGGGAGACTTGGGTCAATTACATAACTCACTATGGAGCAGTTGAGGTGAAGTCCTAGCTAAGGAACACGTATTTATCAGTTTGTATGTAGATCAAGAGAGGGAGTTTTATAGTGCCTAATGTAGACAGAACAATTCCTGTTCCCAATCTTGCTCAAGCAAGGCAAACATCTTCGATGGCTCATCAGATTCTGGTAAAGTTGAAGGAGCAAGGTCTGGAAGAAACGTATGACGGGGATTTGGCGAAACTCTGTACCGATTTAGGTGACTTGTGGGGCGCTCAACTGTCTTTTACAGACCGCCTTGGAGATCTCCTTGATACTGAAACTTCGATAGATGATAGTTGGAATAAGCTTGCTAACTGTTTGGCGGATATATGTTCAGAGCTTGAACATATGGCATGGCATATTCAGAGTGTTAAAGGACCCATTGAACGTATAGCTCAGCGGGCATATCAATTGGGTGATTAGAATCTTTGTTAGACGAGAGTAGTTTAGTTGGCTGACACTGATGAAATAAAATCTAGACTCGATGTTGTCGAGATTGTTTCAGAACGAGTGCAACTTCAGAAAGCAGGACGCAATTACAAAGCTAATTGTCCGTTTCATAATGAGAAAACTCCTTCTTTTATCGTAGACCCCAGTCGACAATCTTGGCGTTGCTTCGGACAGTGTTCGGAAGGTGGTGACGTATTTAACTTTTTGATGAAGATCGACCAAATAGAATTTGGCGAAGCACTTACAGTTTTGGCTCAACGTGCAGGTGTTGAGTTGGATACAGGAGGAGATTCTGGAAAGGAAAATCTGAATTTTGAAATAAATAATATAGCGTCAAAATTTTATCAAGATGCGCTTCTATCTCCTGAAGGTTCCCTAGCGAAAACGTATCTGGATAAACGTGGAGTCTCTTCCGAAATCAGAGAAAAATTTGCTCTGGGTTATAGTCCCCGTGGTAGAGATTCTCTGAAAACTCACTTGGGTTTTCATGGTGTTGATCTTGATAAGGCATCAGAATGTGGGCTTTTGATCCAGTCAGATGACGGTAGAGTCAGAGATTTTTTCTGGGGTCGACTTATGTTCCCAATTCATGATCGGCAAGGTAGAGTCGTCGGGTTTGGGGCAAGGGCCTTGGACAATTCAATGCCTAAGTATATTAATACAGCCGCTACTCCCGCTTTTGACAAGAGGAGAACTCTATATGGGTTTCATTTGTCCAGAGAAGCTATTCGCTCTTCCAACGAGGGTGTCATTGTTGAAGGATATATGGATGTTATCGCTGCCCACCAGTTTGGCTATGAGAATGTCGTTGCATCCATGGGTACCGCGCTAACGCCAGAACAAGTGCAGCAACTTCGTAATATTGCTTCTTCATATGTTCTCGCACTTGACCAAGATTCCGCCGGCAAAGAGGCCACCCTAAGGAGCTTAGAGACCTCATGGAAGATATTTGAAGGTAGATCGAGTACTAGAAATCGTGACATATTTGCGCACAATCCTATTAATTTGAAGGTACTTTCGTTGCCGGAAGGGAAAGACCCCGACGAATTTATGAGGTCAGATGAGGGCGATTGGTCGAGGGTAGTCGAGTCTGCTTTACCTGTCATGGACTATTTAATACCGGTGTTGGTGGAAAAGTTTGATATTCACTCATTGGGAGGAAAAGAGAGAGTTGTAGGTGCACTTGCTCCTCTTCTGAGAGCCATGAGTCCTTTTGATCGAGATGATTATGTTGTTGTCTTAGCCAAAGCCCTTGATGCATCGACGGAAACAGTACGGGTATCTTTGCAGAAGGCTCCAACACGAGCACCACGGCAAGGAAGAGGTTCAAATTTTGGCACCAGTGTTGGTGCTGCCGATATTTCCGTAAATGTGAGTGAATCTGAATATAGAGAAAATAGCGGTTTTCCCGTCAACGGAAGTATTTTTGAAAAAAGGCCTCTAGGTGTTGAGGATCACCTCCTTAGATTAATCATGTCTAGACCTGATCTACGTAAGACGGCCTCTGATATGAATATTGAGCCTGACTTTTTTCACCGAACAGAGGATAAAGAGCTGTATAGTCTTTGGATGTCGGTCGATTTTGATGAAGCAGAAGAATTTGAAGCCATGTTAGAAGGCATATTGAAGATGAGGTTTGAGCAACTTAAAAAAAGTTCGCTCCCACCTATGACTTTGGCAGAAGCTCAGCTGGATTTAGATTACCGTGCTAGAAGGGTTATTAGAAACCAACTGAAGTCGCAGGCGCACAGCCTTGCTATTGCTCGAGAGGGATCTGATATTCCACCCTCTGTGGAGGATAATGAAGTCCTCAACAATATCAATAAACAGATAGTTGAAACGGATAATCCACTTCGGTTCAGTAAATAGATACGTAGGATTTGGTAAAATTAGTAGATGGATTGTTATTATAGGCGAGATGTATTCGGTTAGTGCCGTTCGGAAGAACAGGGAGTTAGTCTAAATGGACCAAGATAATGCCAAATTAAGTTTAGGTGGCGAATCCGAGTTGCTGGATGGTGCAATTAGTAGCAGTCGTCAGAAAGAGGATGGGTATCGTGCGGATGAAGGTGAAAGTGGGGATGAAGTTGTAGAGATTGACGAGGATGACGAAGATGAGGAAGACGCTGGTGTAGTCGAGCTTGGTATGTCCAGGCCAGTTGGTAGAGATGATGAGGATGAACTGGATGATAATGATGATTCTCCACCGAGTCTGGAGGAGATAAAAGCCAAAGCTACTCGTGAGTGGGAAAAAGAAATTGGTACTCCAGACGTAATAGACGATCCAGTACGTATGTATCTTCGTGAAATAGGCAGGGTTGACTTGCTTAAAGCACCAGAAGAGAGAGAACTAGCTAGGAAGTTCGAGGCCAAACGTTATGTCGAGAGGCTAGATGATGAACTTTCTGATGAAGAAGACACGGGCCCTAAACCTCAGGAAGTAGCTCTTCATATGCTTAGAGTTGTAGCCAACAGCTCGGACATTATTACGGCTATTTTAACTGCAAAGGAGGTGCCATTTGACGGCACCTTGGGGGCTTTGATGCCAGGGAGTGCAGGTAAGCCATCAGTCAATCCCGATATACGTGAAGCTATAGACGGGATATTCCAAGATGAGTTACTTGAACAGGTATCAGCTATTTATTCAGAATTAACCGACCAAGATCCGCCAGAGATGGATGAATTGAAAGAGATGATAAAGCAGGCTTCTATCAACACTAGGATTATGCCAGAAGATGTTGTTCGATCTGTTGATCCCAGAGTGCAAATTTCTGAGCTAAATGAGGTGCTCGATGGAGGCGAAATTTTAGATAAAATGGAGCCGTATCAGCTTCTGTATCACCAGCATATTCAACGACAGCGCGATCGCGGCGATGAGGCACAACAGCACCTTTCTGAAGCTAATCTTCGTTTGGTGGTTAGTGTTGCAAAAAAATATATTGGGAGAGGAATGTCTCTCTTGGACCTTATTCAAGAGGGAAACATTGGTCTTATACGAGCCGTCGAAAAGTTCGATTACAGAAAGGGGTACAAATTCAGTACATACGCTACTTGGTGGATTCGACAAGCTATTACACGTGCAATAGCTGACCAAGCTAGAACAATAAGAATACCAGTACATATGGTCGAGACTATTAATAAGCTTCTTCGAGTGACTCGTCGGCTAGTCCAAGAATATGGAAGAGAACCGACCAGTGAAGAAATTGGTAAGGAAATGGAGATAAGTCCGGAGAAGGTGAGAGAGATACTTAAAATTTCTCAGGAACCGGTTTCACTTGAAACACCGATTGGTGAGGAAGAGGATAGTCATTTGGGTGATTTCATTCCTGATACGACGGCTTTGGCACCAGTTGAGGCAGCCTCATATCAGCTTTTAAGGGAACAAGTGACCGACGTTCTTCATACTCTAAATGATCGAGAAGCTAGAGTTCTGGAATTAAGATTTGGTCTAGAGGATGGGAGAAGCAGGACTTTGGAAGAGGTGGGGAAAGATTTTGGGGTGACACGCGAAAGGATCCGCCAAATAGAAGCAAAGGCCTTGCGCAAACTTAGGCATCCGAACCGATCAAAAAAACTTAAGGATTATTTGGATGTAGAGTCCTAGATGGCAGGGAGGGGCGATTCCACTGTCGACCTTTTCGACGGGGAATCTATACCTCTCCCGTCTTCAGAGGAAATAACAACTCAAACTAGTCCCGTTGTTGCCGTCGTAAAGACATCCCCAGAGACAGTTTTAGATGATGTAAAGGTTGCAATGAAGCTCGCGGGTTATAAACGCGTCCTTCCCCGAGACCTTGCCACCCTACTTAAGATCAATATTTCCTGGCAGCATTACTACCCGGCGTGTTCAACTACTCCCTGGCAACTTGATGGCGTCATACGAACTTTGATGGAAGACGGCTACAAAGACATAATTCCCACGCACAATGGTACCGTGGTTGTAGATGCAAAGGAGGGGCGGATTAATAATGGACATAAGTTCGTTGAAGAGCTACATAGTCTCGAGCCAATTCACTTAGAAGAGCAAAAATGGGTACCTTTCGAGCCGAAAGAGAAATTTCTCGTTCTAGATAAAATTTACAAACAGGGTATTCATATACCTGAAGTGTTGATCGGAAAAAACATAGTTCATCTTCCAACGATGAAAACCCATGTGTTTACTACTATAACTGGAGCTATGAAAAACGCATTTGGTGGGCTATTGAATTTTCAAAGACATTGGACACATTCTGTAATTCATGAAACGTTGGTTGATTTGTTGAAGATCCAAAAACAGATTCATCCCGGGATATTTTCTGTCACTGATGGGACCTTTGCTGGTTCTGGGGCTGGTCCGCGTGCTATGGACTGGCATGCAAAGAATGTAATTTTGGCAGGCGCGGATCAGGTAGCGGTGGATGCTGTGTCAGCCAGTATGATGGGATTTGACCCCATGTCTATCGAATTTATACGTCTGGCACATGAAGAAGGTCTTGGATGTGCCGATATTTCTAAAATAGATGTAAAAGGTGAGGATATTTCTAATGTTGACTGGGGATTTGAGAGTGGGAATACATTTGCTAGTAAAGGACAAAAAATGATTTACTGGGGGCCATTAAGGCCACTTGAAAATATCCTCTTAAGATCACCGATAGCTCCCTGGGCTTACCTAGCCTCCAATCTGTATCACAACGATTACTGGTACAGATTTAAAGGAAAAAAAAGGGTGGATAAAGCCATGCAAACCAGTTGGGGAAAACTTTTAAAAACCTATGTGTGAAATTGGGAAACGTGAGTATCCCTCAGGTGGTTACAGGGTGGCTATTTTGTAAGGACGAATCCTTTTTCCCCAGAAACTCTTAATTTATTAGGTTGTGGAACTATGACTGCTGCCAGGCTGTCATCGATTTTGGACGCGTTAAATTTCCAAACAAGATTAATTGTGTCCAGTGGAAGATTCGTAGTTTTAAATACGATTTCACTATACTTCAGTCTCTGATTAATCTCGACGGAATTCCCTTGCCAAGTAGAAGACCCTGCAAGTTCACGGTCGAATTCTATAGTCACTGTTTTGGAGGAGTCATCTATGGTGGCGGTTAGGTCTACACCTTCTTCAATTCCAGGTATATGTGCCGGGCCTTTATAGGATATCTGTGCCATATTTAATGTCCTTTCTATGATTCAGTGGTTTAAACATTGAATCTTTTATTCTTTACGATCTTAAGGATAAATTGAGAAACTTTTATTGGCAAATGGTTATAAAAGCTTCAACACGCGTTCTATACAAAGAGGTTCGTTGTTATCTGTAGAGTTAACAAATTGTGAAACGTGCCAGGCCTCCATGTACTTGTCTGCAATTGGAGAGAGAATATCTTCTAGATCTTTTGGTTCAGTTATTTTCTTGCCGATCCATTTTTGCTCGTTCTGGGGCTTGAGAATAATAGGCATTCTGTTGTGGATGGGTCTCATAAATTTGCTAGCCTGAGTGGTTAGGATCGCACAAGAGCTTATTAACTCGGAATCATGATTCCCAGAATTATCTCTGCCAGGTTCCCATATGCCCGCAAAGGCAAAGGGTTTGGTCTCTTTCATTTGCACGCGGGTGGGACGTTTACCAGCTGTGGTATTTTCCCACTCGTAAAACCCATCAGACAATATCAGACATCTCCTATTAGAGAACGCCTCTTGAAAGCTTGGTTTTTCAGAGATAGTTTCACTTCGAGCGTTAATTAGGAGCTTGGAATCTGACTGGTTTTTAAGCCAGGCCGGTTTTAGCCCCCATCTCATAATTTGCACTTTATGAGCATTCATATTGGATTCTTTTGTGACAACCATGACCCGTTGACTTGGCGCAATGTTATAGCTTGGAACGAAGGCCCCTTGCTTACGAAGATCACAGGGATCAAATAAGAATCTTTCAGCGAGTATATTAATGTCTGTGTATAGGGTAAATCTGCCACACATGGCCGCATTTTATCCTCAAACAAGTTCCAGTAGACAGAACTGATACCGATATAGTCGCCCATCTATTTGAACGTTATTACCTAAAAGTGATTGCTGGGCAAACAAACTGAAGCCTTATGCTCTAGCTGTCCCTTCCCTCATCTTCTGAATTATTCCCACCAGCTGAGCTATCCCCAGTTCCTTCATCACCCCCATCTTCCGACTCAACGTCTTCATCCGACTCTTCTTCCCCATCTATACCTAGGTCGACTTCACGTTCTATTCTTGGTGCCACTACACCGGCAACAAGGTCGTCGTCGTCGTTTATGATACTTATATTATCCGGTGCCTCAAGATCGCTGACATAAAAATTTGTGTCAAAGTCAATTAGAAGATCGGAGTTTAAAGAAAACATTGCGGGAATGTTCATTGGGAGTGCTTCCACTGTAACAGACTGGAGTGGCTGCAGTAATGTTCCTCCCATGTTTCTTACGGCGGGTGATAGCCCTGAAATGATTATGGGCACCTCGGCTCGCACGGTTCTTGTGACATCTACCTTCATGAAGTCGACGTGGATTAGCCTATCTGTGACTGGGTGATATTGCACTTCTCTTACAAAGCAAACATTTTCTTCGGCATTTCCGGGAACAGTCACTGTTACTGGTATGTTGGTGCCGGCTTCCAGAACGATTTTACTTACGGTGGCGGTGTCGCACTGCAAAGACTGGGATTCTATACCGGTGCCATATAAATGTATGGGTGTAATTCCATCACGTCTAAGTGTCGCAACTTTCTTACCAGTAATTTTTCTTTTGTTGGTGGCTAGAGTCAGACCTTCCATCTGATCAAACTCCTGTTTATGCTACATGAAACCTTGGTTAGGTTTGATGGTTAGGTTATTTCAAATAAAAATCTCGAAACCTCTAGATTTTATCACATGGATTTTTCTTTTATTGGCCATACCATTGATTATGTGAATATGCGTATCTTGGAGACTTAGATCAGCTAACCTGGTCTTTGATCCATAAGGGACTTAGATCTCCTATGATATTTTTAATGTCCGATAAATCTGAATTGGTAAGCTTCCACGTAGCGGCTTTGGCGATGTTTTCAACTTGGGTAACCGATTTCATTCCGACAATTGCGGATGTCACGGCGGGATTTGCAACCACCCATGCTACAGCCAGTTGGATGAGATCTCTGTCTCGATCTTCAGCCCACGCCTTCAGTTTCTCTGTAACTTCGTAAATAGTTTCAAATAGTGGTCCTCTAAAGAAGTTAAATAATCTCCTTTCATCATCAGGTGCGAAGGTATGCCCGGGTTTGTATTTGCCACCAAGTAAACCTTTGGACAAAACCGAATGAGGTATGACACCTATTTTGTTAGCTTTGCAGAATTTCAGGGTTTGATCTTCTTGGGTAAAAATCATATTGTATCTAGGTTGTGAGCTCACAATTGGACCAAATAACATTGCTTGCTCAGTTTCTTTGGGGGTGTAATTAGATAGACCAATGTGTCGTATCTTCCCTTGGTTTTTTAGTCGAACAAGTATTTCCATCGTTTCTTGAATTGGCCATTGAGGTTGCGGGCTATGAAGTTGATATAAGTCAATGCAATCAACCCCTAAAGCGGAGAGGCTGTTTTCGATGGCCTCCAATATGTGGTTCTCGGAGTGATCAGGGCCAGATAATTTGGAGGCGATCGTGACAGATCCTTGTTTTCCTTTCAGAGCTTTGCCTAGAACAGATTCACTGGTCTCATAGCCTTCTGCCGTATCGATGAAAGTGATTCCGGAATCTATGGCAGCGTGAATGGTGTTTATAGCTTCTTTTGGGTCTACATGACCCAGGCCACCTCCGATAGGCCACGCGCCAAAGCAGATTATAGGGACTTCAAGGTCAGATTTTCCTAAAATTCTTGTATCCAAGTTAACTATCGTAATAGTTCTGCAATTCTGGACCCGACTATTTCCTCTTCTCCTTCTTTTAAGCCGAATATATGAAGTGCCATGAAATCTTCCTCTTCTCTAACCCGGGTCCATATTGGGGGATCTCCAGCCTTTAGTCTATCTACAATATCGTGTAATGATACGCCCGTGATTTTTTCGTCTACTCTTAACTGAACCCCAAAAGGTTGGTGACCTATGATGTTATCGATCATGTTTACCTCCACACCCTCGATTCCGCCCAAGATCTCTATTATCTTTCCACTTCTTTCTTCTATCGAAGCAAGTCGCTCTTCATGATTTATGGTCATCCAGTGCCTCACTGCTGCTACCACACCCACCATTTCCTGTCTGTCTACTTTGTGTGGTCTACCTATTCCTCTTATCCTTCTTCCTTCATATCCGACAAAAGATTGTTTTGAGATTTTACGGATCATCTCTTCTGTACCCAGTGCAAGTCCACTAGATTGGGATGCTCCCATGTATTTTGCTGCAATACACTGAAAATCGGCACCCATGCGTACATATTTACCGAATATATCCAGTGGGTATATTTGCCCGGCTGCGTCTACTAGGACCGGTATTCCATTATTATGGGCTATTTCTATAGTATCTTCGAGGGAGAGTGCTTTAGAGTCAGGTTCCTGCTCAACCATATAAAAATGGACTGCGGCTGTATTTTCGGTTATTGAATTGACTAGATCTTCCCTAGTGGTTTCGTCGGGGCTCCCAAAGTCAACTAATGTAGCTCCAGACGCCTCTAGACACCTGTCGTACCAGTATCGTTGCCTTTTTTGAATGAGGATTTCATTTTTCATGCCAGCTGTATTTGGTAATTGCTGGATTAAATCGTCATCGTCCCCGGCCATTACTGCTGCCGCTGCAAGAGTGAGAGCTGAGCCGGCACCTGATGTTATATAGGCGGCTGGAACGCCAATCATATCTGCTATAAATTCACCAGCTTTTTCTTCAAGTTCTATCAATGGAATATAGGACTCTCCAGCCCTTTCCATTGCGTTTGTTACTTCTGGAATTGGTGTGGAACCACCCAACATCGTCACACTTCCAATAGCGTTAATAATTGGAGTAGCACCCAGTTCTTTGTAGATATCTCCTTGGTTAGCGATAGTCATTTGTACCCCCTTCAGCCTCTTAATATTAGGACTGGTTTCTGAAAATATTGATATATTGAGCTATGTTGATTTTTGTTCTGAACCTAAAATGTTTTCTAAAGAGTTCCTTTGTATATTCAAAAGATTTTCTAACTTATCTGCAGGTATAGAGTGTCTTACATTCCCATCGCGACCAGCCATGGTCTCAGATCCTAGCAGAGAGTTGATTATAGCCTCCTCTGCCGACTCTACAACTCCCCTGAATAATACAGTTAAATGAGCATCGTCTATTTGAGGTCTTTCGGAGGAGTTGGAAAATGCCAAAGCAGTTGTGCCACTTCCGTGGCTGACCACTCCCCCAGCTCTTGCCAAGCCTAGATGAGCTCTTTTAGCCATTCGGTTTAATTGTCTTGCTGTAACTGGAGCGTCTGTTGCTACAATGAAACATATAGATCCGCCTGATTCATCATTAACACCTGGGGGCATCAGATATCGTCCAATCTGAAGCCCATCAATTCGTAAATCTCTTGGATCACCCATGTTACATAGTACTAAAACACCTACTGTGTAGTCACCATGAAGGGATTCACATATTCTGGATGAAGTGCCTATCCCCGCCTTCCATCCAAATCCTGTCATACCTGTGCCAGCTCCTATATTTCCTTCTTGTGCGTTTATGCTTGAAGCAGAGGTTATTGCTTCGTCAACGTGTTGCTTCCTGACATGTCTTCCAATTGCGTCGTTTAGGAACCTATCATTGCATTCCAGTACTATAGGATTAAATGATTGGACTCCATTGTTCAGGTCACTCAGATACTCGACTATTGAGTCTGCGACGTTCCAAACATTTAACGTGCTAGTCAGAGCGATGGGGCTTTCTAAGTGCCCTAGCTCAGTCACTTGGGAGAGTCCAATAGATTTACCAAATCCATTCAGTACGTAGCAAGCAGCTGGAACTTTTTGGCGGTATAGATTGCCAGCGTGGGGTAGTACAACTGTGACCCCTGTCCTTATAGGCCCCTCATTTGGGATTAGTCTCCCGTCACCTGTAATGATTGTGGAGTGCCCTACATGTACGCTTTCCACGTCAGTGATTGAATTTTGACTACCTTGAGGAAGATAGCCGACACGGATTCCTAAATCTATAGACCTCGGACGAGGGCTACTTTGTGCTGAAGTCAAAATGTTTTCCTATTCGTATAAAGTTATTGTGAATCCATTTTTACGTGTGCTTTAGCTGATAGTTTACCAATCTTGGCACAGGTTAGATTACTTAATTGACATAAACCCCAATTGAATAACCTATGGTGTAGGTAACTGTTGCAGCGAACAATCCTGTCAGGAACATCCTAGCTGATCCCCACAACGGATTCTTTCCACTGATTAGGGCCAACAGTCCTCCGACAGCCAGCAAAGCAACTGAAGAAAGGAACGCACTACAAATTATTGCGATCATCTCCATGCCAAAGAAAAATGGCAGTATTGGTATGATTGCACCTGCACAGAACGCGACGAAACTGCTGACCGAAGCACTCCATGGCGCACCGAGTTGTTCTATCGAGATGCCCAGTTCTTCTTTAACAAGAGTTTCTAGCGCTACTTTGGGATTTGAGATAATTTGAGTTGCTATTGTTTCGGATTCCAGCTGAGACAATCCTTTTGCCTCATATAAGTGTATAAGACGTTCTTTTTCCACTTTAGGATTATTGAGGAGATCTATTCGTTTGCGGTCAATCTGGTGCTCATATTGATCTCTCTGGGACCTCATGGAAATATATTCACCGGCTCCCATGGATAGGGCACCCGCTAGCAGACCGGCGATCCCAGCCAATAATATGAATTCTGGGTTTCCAGCAGATGTGGTACCGCCTGCGAATCCCATCACGATGCTAAAATTGGATACCAGACCATCATTTGCCCCAAGCACAGAAGCTCTCAGGCTTCCACTATGAGCGAATCTTCTTCCTAGGCCATCGGTGAAGAAATCTTTTTGTTTGTTCAATGACGGGACTTACACTCTAGGGTTTTTCGGATCTCTTTTAACAGGTCTAGATTTTTCTTGTCCGGACCTTCCGCATCGAAACCAGGAACTTCTAGGAAGAACGGAACATTTTCAAAAGAAGGCTCAGCCATGATGCACTTAAATCCGTCTGTTCCTATATGTCCGTCCCCTATATTTTCGTGACGGTCAACACCAGCGCCGAGTTCCACTTTTGAGTCATTAGCGTGAACCGCAACTAGTTTATCCAAACCAATTTCTGTATCAAATTCTTTCATGACTACTTTAATTTCTCTTGGTGAGGCTATGTTATAACCGGCAGCAAACATGTGTTCTGTGTCTAAGCAGACTTTAAGATTGGGGTGATTCACACCACTGATGAGGGCTCCCATTTCTTGGAATGATGACCCGATATGTGCTCCCATCCCAGCGCTGTTTTCCAAGCATAACCACACATTATCAGGAGATAATTCTAAGACCTTTTGTAGGGTATCCACAGCTTGATCAAAAACATTATCGAAGCCTTTCCCTTTGTGACTACCTCCGTGAAATATCACTCCTTCAGCTCCAATCTTTGCTGCAGCCTTCATGTTGTTGACAAGAGAGTCAATAGATTTTTCAATTTGGTCTTGGCTTCCGCCTATATTGACGAGGTAACTTCCATGAATGTAGCACGGGCCCACATTTTCCTGTTCTGACAGTCGCCTGAACTCTTCAGCTGTTTCATCGTCTGGATGGCGAAATCTCCAAGCTCTTGGAGAGGATGCGAAAATCTGGATCGCCTCGGCACCAATATTAGTGGCCCGCTCAATGGCTTTTTGAAGTCCACCAGAAGTGGAGACGTGAGCGCCTAATTTCATTGACAAAACACTCCCATTTGTAGTCTATGTGGAAAAGTCTATCATGAGTAGTAACTTGATTTTTTATGTATCTAAACAGAAACATTATTCTGAGTTAGACTCTGACTTATGATTGATATTAATACTAGAGATATAGTTACTTTTATTCAGGAGTAATTTAAAAGGAGAAAATACTGTGGTGGAAACAGTTGCCATTATGAGTCCAGGAGATATGGGTCATTCTGTAGGTAGTGTTTTGAGAGACAATGGATTTGACGTGATTACTTGTTTAAAAGGCAGGAGTTCACGCACAGCAGAGTTGGCTAAAAAAGGCAATTTTCGGATAGTGGACTCTATGGAGGAATTGGTTCAGGTTGCAGATCTGATTCTATCCATTTTGGTGCCCTCAAGGGCTAAGGAACTTGCAGAGGAAGTTTCAATGGTTATGAAGAGATCGGGTCAGACTTCATACTTTGTGGATTGTAATGCTATTTCTCCCAGAAGTGCTAGAGAGTTAGAGAATATTATTGTAGCGGCGGGAGGGAAATTTATAGACGGTGGAATTATTGGTACTGCTCCTGCGAAAGGGGATACCCCCAGGTTTTATGTATCAGGTCCAGAGTCTCACGTAGCAACTGAGTTAGATGGGAAAGGAATTATTGTTAAATCTGTTGGAAGTGAAATTGGTCAGGCCTCGGGCATTAAAATGTGCTACGCCGCTCTGACTAAGGGAACTAATACTTTGCAGGTTGCATTGCTGACGGCAGCGGAAAAAATGGGTCTTACAGATGCTTTGCGAGAAGAATTTCAGTTTAGCCAACAAGCTCAACTGAGTTCTATGGAAAAAGGTATATCAAGGTTACCTGCGAATGCTCACAGATGGATTGGTGAAATGGAGGAAATTTCGTCAACTTTTGAGGATTTGGGAGTTACCCCTCATTTTCATATAGGGGCCGCCGAAATGTACAGACTTTTGAATTCCACTCCATTTGCAAGCGAGACGCCTGAAACTATTGACCAAAATCGGACCGCTTGGGAGACGATACGAGCTACGGCGGAATTGATAGATAATCCGGAATTACATTAAGGAATTTCTTTGAAAGCGGTGATTCTCAGAAAGGCAGGCCCAGAACCTATTTTGGAGGTTGTAGAGAAACCAGAACCTATTCTTAAGCCAGGACAGGTTTTGGTTAGGGTAGGGGCCACGGCTTTATGTCACCACGATATATCTATTATGGACGGTACCATCAGGCGGGGTGTACCGGAAAATATTGTTCTTGGGCATGAGATTGCAGGCACGATTGTAGATACAAGTTCTGATGTAACTAACGTTTCTCTAGGTGAACAAGTTGTGACAGCACTTACTTCATCCTGTGGCCAGTGCGAAATGTGTTTGGCTGGTTCAGAGTATCGGTGTATTTATGGTCATGGATTCGGACATAAGTTAGATGGAGGGTTCACTGAATTTATTGCAGTGGATGCTAGGAATGTGCTACCGGTCAGCTCAGATCTACCTCTTGTCCAGGCCAGTTTGTTAGGTTGTCCTATCGGAGTCACGGTGAAAGCTCTCTATGATCTAGCAGAAATAAAATGTGGTCAAACTATCGTTGTATTTGGGGCAGGTGGAGGATTGGGGGTTCATGCACTTCAAGTTGCAGCAAGTGCGGGTGCTAATGTTATTTCTTTTACCGCCTCGCCACATAAGCTAGGAGAACTGGAAGCACTAGATATAGGTCAGGTATTTCTAACCGGCGAAGGGGTAGATCCTTCCGAACTTGTCCATGCTTTTACGGAAGATCGGGGGGCAGATATCGTTTTCAATCCAGTAGGTTCCGCCTTATTTCACTCTTCGGTGTCAAGTGTTGCGCTATTTGGCAAAATCTTAATTCTTGGCGAGGTTGAGCGAGCGAATACTTCAATAAACGTTACGGAATTCATGTTTAGGGATGCCTCTCTGATTGGTTCTACTGGAGCAGATATAGCTAATATACAGAAGGCCATTGAACTTGTTGATTCTGGTTCAGTAAGACCAATAATTGGATCGATATTAGGATTCGAGGACTTGCTGGAAGCATATACTTTGGTTAAAACACGTCAAATAATTGGGAGAGTGGTTTTACGTCCCTAACGGTGTGTATTTATTATCTCAACTTGCGGCTTTGTTTCTAAATGGGATACCTATGCTTTTTTGGTCCCATGAAACTAGAACTTGACTTGCTATAGCGATAGAACTGTATGTGCCCGCAGCTACTCCAATTAGTAAAACGAATAGGAATTCCCTAATGGTTGCCCCTCCAAAAAGTACAAGGGCCATTAGTGTTATTAGCAATGTAAAACTTGTATTAAGGGATCTTCCTAGAGTTTCGGAAATACTTAAATTGACTATTTCTGGGAATTCTCTATTGGAGTAAATTAGGACGTTTTCCCGAATCTTGTCAAACACTACTATGGTGTCATTGACGCTGTACCCAATAACTGTCAATAGTGCTATAAGAAACATGGTATTAACTTCCATATTCATTAATTCACCTAGAATGGCAAAAATCCCTATAACGATTATAGTGTCATGAATAAGAGCCACTATTGCCGCTAGACCATACCTGAAAGGGCTGGGCACGTTTCTGAAGGCCCACCAAATATATAAGAAAATCCCCACAGCTGCAGCTATTATTGCCCATAAAGCGTTCATGACAGTTTCTTGAGCAACAATGGGTGATACTAAATCGAATCCTTGCAACACATTCTCAGCACCTTCGTCTAGAGAATATGTGATGTTCGTCACTAGGGCGTCTTTAGCTTCTTCATTTAATTCCTTGGTACGAATGAAGAAACTATTTCCTCCTAGGTTTTGTACGGTCGCTTCCGGATAATTTAGATCAATCAGTTGATCCCTTACTTGCTCCTGCTCAATATTTGATTCTTCTGAGAAACGTAACGTCATGCTGGAACCACCAGTAAAGTCGATTCCCGGATTTAGCCCAGGAGCTAATATTAAGAATACGATTCCAGGTGCTATTACAAGTGAGGAGATTATGAAGAACCAGAATCTCTTTCCTACGAAGTCCAACTTGCAATCTCCTTCACCTTCATGTGGATTCTCTGTTAGCGATGTTTTTAGCGCCTGTGGGTATAAACAGGTTTGTCTTTCTTGATAATGGTGAGAGTGCCACCACACGCATTAAGGTTCTACTGACAACAATAGCTGAAAACATGCTGATACCTACACCGATTACCAGTGTTACAGCAAATCCCTGAACTATAGTTGCCCCAAGCTGATCGGAAAACCAGTAAAGTATCCCGCATGTTATGAAGGTAGATACATTACTATCTCTTATGGCTGGCCAGGCCCGATTAAATCCTATATTAATTGCCGAAAGCATTGTTCGGCCACCTCTTAACTCATCTTTCATTCGCTCAAAAATCAATATATTTGCATCCACTGCCATTCCAATGGAAAGAATTGCTGCTGCGACTCCAGAAAGTGTCAGAGTTACAGGAATTATCTTGAATACAGCCAATACAATCACCGAGTAAAT
>CAYWYV010000004.1:0-15535 GCA_964462705.1 uncultured Dehalococcoidia bacterium | reverse complement strand
ATTACCAAAGCTATAGACGCAACTAACCCGGGGACTCTGTAATAGAGTGTCATGAAGATCAAAACCAGTGCCAGACCAATGAAGCCTGCGATGACACTTTTTCTGAGGGAGTCTGCCCCAAGGATTGCGTCTACGTCTCTTTCTTGTATTAGTTCAATTGGGACTGGCAGACGACCTGACTCCAGTAAAAGGGCCAAGTCCTTTACACGGGTCATTGTGAAATCGGCGCCCTCTATTACAGCTATACCTGCCGTGATCGGTTGATTTACTAGTGGAGATATCAACTCCTCTCCATCCAATACAATTGCTATTTGGTCTCTTATCCCGGTTTCTTCCTGTTTAGCAAAAATATCTGTGGTGAGCTCACCGAAAATACGAGTTCCACGGTCGTCAAATTCTATATTGACGATAGGAAGTCCGGAGGCTTGATGTTGGCCTGCGTAGGCGGTTTTCAAATCATCTCCAGATAGTCCAATGTCTTCGTCTAGATAGCCCTTCTTAATAGCGAACTTTATTTCTGGGGTATTCCCTAATTTTTTCTTAGCATCTTCCACAGTAAGGACTCCTTCCATGGCGGTTTCATCCGCCGGGAGAGCAATTCCAAAACGTGGTGTACCTTCAAGCTTTCGTATGCTATTGGCTAGGGTTGAAAACCGAAGTTCCTCCGTACCCTCTATAGTGATGTTAAGTTGGTCGGCAGGGGACCCGTAGTCGCCAACTACCGCTGCTGCAGCGGCATTTTCTAAAGATAAAGATAGCTCATAAAAAAGGTTTTCGAAGTTTTCTAGCCCCGTTTCATCAAACTCCACAACAACTGCTGGGAATGACGTAAGTGATTGAGACTGGTCGTCTTTGTCTTTCGAGTCTAATTCACCAATAAGTTTCCCGTCTTCTCGAAGCTCATCGATGCTAATAGACTTTATGTTTGCTGGTTTTACAGATTCAAGTGGTTGGGGTGGGGCGTTTAGAGTCCTATGTCTAAATTCCAGTCTAGCGGTTTCTCCGATCAGCGCCTTTGCTCTACCTGGATCTCTGATGCCAGGTAATTGAACAAGCAATCGATCCTCGCCCAGTATTTGAATTATAGGTTCTCCAAGACCAGATGAATTTATTCGCCTTTCTATAGTGTGTGAAAGAGACTGCATTTGGTCTTTGCTAATCCCCTGTTTTTCACCAGTCGTTGGATCGATCAAGTTTGCCTCGTACACAAGATGGCTTCCGCCCTGGAGATCGAGTCCCAGACTAAGACCTAGAGGGGTGTCTCCACCTCTGTTAAAGGCTCCGATGCTAATATTTTGGAAACCAATAATTCCCGCACATATCGTTATTATGAGCGCGATGGTTATAAGTGCCCGTGCGTTTCTTCGCAAACTATTCTCCCAAAATCGAGACAGACTCAATAAATTTCAAAGCCTGTTCTCTATTTGCTATTTTTCCTTCACTCTGCGCCCCTGTGACCGCCATTAAAATTTGACCGATTTTAGGGCCCGGAGGAATCGACAACCTATCCATTATATCGTGTCCTGTAACCAGCCTAGGTATATTTACAGGTCCTTTTTCCGCAAAACTTTCGTTTAGAATGTGATTTATAGTACGACAATGCGATTCCCATTCATCTCGTTCTAGGAGTGGACCTCGGGCGGCCATATAATCTGCCAAGTTTAAATATAAGGTGTCTATCGCGGCATCTCCCGCATCTCTAAAGTATCGGAATATGGCTTTTCCGGATGGGAGTTCATTGTCTGGTGACATTTGACTGGGCCTGAGGTGTTGCCTCACCTGCTCACAAAGTAGCGAAATGGTGGAGCCACTAAATCGCAGTCTTTTTAGAATTAACTCAGCAATTTCAGCACCTCTTGAATTATGCCCTAAGAATCTTATTCTCCCGTTGTCTTCTATCGTTTTTGTGGTGGGTTTTGCTATGTCGTGCAGCAAACAAGCAAGTTTGCAGATAGCCAATCGGGTATATCCATCTCCAATTACATTATTAAAGTAGCCACATATGCAATCGATTTTTGGGATCAACTCGATAGCGAAGTCTCCCGCCTCGTAGTCCGGAGAGTGCGTGTTGTATCCGGGTTGAAGTATGCGCTCCAGTTGTCCGACTGATTCAACTGAGTGGTTGAAAACGTCCCAGAAGTGCTCTCTAGGTTGTTCGATTCCTTTAGAAAGCTCTAGCTCTGGGATAATTTCTCTAAGAATATTTAATTTGTCGAGTAGCTTTAAGGTGTTGGTGGACCCTGGAAGGGTTAGACAAATCATGAATTCGTCTCTAATACGTTCTGGGGCAATTGAGTTTAGTAAGGATGAACTTTCAAGAATGAGATCATAGGTGACCGGTTCAATTTCCAATTTGTACTGTGATGATAGCCTGACAGCTCGGATTGCCCTTAATGGGTCATCCATGATCGCCGAAAATGATACTGCCTTGATCTCACCACTACTGAGTGCAGAGGCTCCACCAAATGGGTCGATAAGGTCCTTAAAGTTAAACGAAATTTCTTCAGACCTTTCAGTTATAAGTGGTATGGGTATCGCCATCGCATTTATTGTGAAATCTCTATCCTCCAGATTGGCATTGATGCCCTGATGTATAGAAACTAAGTCGACTTGAAAACGCTGACTACCCTGGACTACTACTCTTGATATTCCTCTATCTTCATCTAAAAGTACGAGTGTTCCGTTCATAAAAGTTGCTATTTCTTTGCCGATTTTTATCGCGTTACCTTCTATTGCAACATCTATGTCGGAGGTATCGATTCCCAGCAAAGAATCTCTGACTACACCGCCGACCAAATAGCCATTGCTTTTTGTAACTTCGAGAGCTGTTTTTATAGCGCTGACTGGACGGGGGAGAATAACTTTGGATCTTTTATCAGGAAAAACATTCATATACGACCTGGCCTGGCCGACCGTTAATTGGCCAATTTAACGTGTTGATATTTACTTAATTTTGAGAGATGCAGGGGTGTCGAGAGAATTCTTATTACTAGAAATGTCTTCTTCCTCTTCCTCTGACAGGGATTCCTGTTCGTCGATACGATAGAGCTTCTCGTGAGTGACTAGATGATCTGTGTACAGAATCCCGTTCAGGTGGTCTACTTCATGTTCTAGAGCTTGTGACAGTAAATTCTCCGCCTTAAATTTTATTGTTGTCTCGCTATGATCAATGGCTTGGAATCGTATCCAAACAGAGCGATTGACCAATCCCCTGTAACCTGGAAGGCTCAAGCAGCCTTCTTCCACTTCTCTCATACCCACAGTTCTGATTATTTCAGGATTAAAATATATGCGTGCCTCTTCTTCTTCCGGCATCTGTAGGACAATTATTCTCCATAATTGACCCACCTGGTTAGCCGCAAGACCTACACCACCAGCCTCGTGCATAGTATCGACCATGTCATAGGCGAGTTTCCTCATAGACTTATTGAAGCCACGTACTTTTTTTGCCCGTTTTCTTAATGTGGGGTGAGGTATTTCAAGTATAGGAAGTGTAGCCATCGTAATCTGTATTTCTCAAAATATAGAAAGCGTTTCCGAAAGTATTTACAGGTAAGGATTATACAATGGTCCACCTGCGAATATCTTCTGATTGTCATGAGGTGTGGAAATCTTAAACCCTTCGGCTTTCTAATCTAATTTTTAATGATCTCTTTGATCCTCACAGGTATTTTGGATTTCAAATATTTCATCCATAGTTTCTGATTGACTAGATATTATCTTTTTCGCCCATGTCATGGCTGACACTATCACAGCAAACAGGAAGGCGGTTCCTAGTATTAAAGATGTCCAGAAAGTGCCTGGGTCAACTAACAGTCGTCTTTCGAAAGTTGGGTTCAGAGTGTCCCGCCATGATTTATCTAGGTCATCCAAGCTCCTCCCGTATACATCAATTACAGATGTATCGGCACGTGTACCCGAGTTAATTTGATTAAGTAGGTTTAGGAATTTTTCTTTTCCTTCTGTATCTATCAGGTATCGAACTATTTCTTGAGAATGTGCATAGAAGATTCGGATGTCCATTGATTTACCCGGGACTGCCTCCATTGAAGAAAGGGGCTTTAACTTTTTCTGTGAATAACCAATCTCGGCGGTACGAGTTCTATGCTTATTGTCTATTTCAAAGTACATAGCTAACCCTTCACTAAGCCATGCCGGCACTCTGGATAGAGGTGAACTTATCTTCTGATTCATTAAAAGATGAGTTGCTTCATGGATCATGGCGTCGACGCTTAGTCCCCTAATTATGAAAACCCCATAATCATGAAATGCAAATCCTCCGTATATGTTGTCACGAGTAGCCGACATACTAATTTTAGGAAAAGACTTAAGCGATTCCTTCTGGGTATTTACAATCACTGCTCTCATAGATTGACTTTGTTTCAGGTCCAAGAGATCGGAGACTTTGTCTATGGCAGTCTCAGATTTCGACACTACCTCTTCAATTTTGTCCTTGGATATGTCGTGCCAAAATACGGTCATTGTCTCTGATTCAAGTTTTTGCCAGTCATAATTAGGATCGAGATAATCAAAACTAACGGAATCAGACAACTGTTTCTCACCATCTGCATGATGGATCTCAAAATAATAGGAAATGGAAGTTCCGCTAGGGATATAGTTTGATCCTGACGTTGCCAGTTTTGAGGTTGCCGTAAATCGATGGTCTGTTGTAGTAGATTCAACACCCTTCATTGGTGTGCGGGTTATCGCTGTGTGATTGTATCCACTGATATTTGTGTTGCTTAGCTGGTAAACAAGTAATATTTGATCAATTTCTAAATGGAATTTTCCAGTTAGTTCAAAGGTAATATTTATAGGAAAATTGATCGAATGGGATTGTGTTGATATTTCAGATAATGAATTGTTTTTTGAGGGAGTATCACCGACGACTGCTATAGGTTCAAATAAAAGAAAGCAAATCAACGTAAATATGGATATATAAATTATTTTACTAGGTAATGAAAAGGCAGCCTTCTGCGGAAATAGTCTGCAAAACACAAGATTATTGAATTTAGGAATAATTAATTGTTACACGCCCGAAATTCTTATTGAGGAGTGGGACTTGTACTCCTGGTTTATGTTTAACAGAAGTGCTGTAAGGTTTTCAACATAACCTGCATTTTTTAATCCTCCTCCATTTATACCTCTTACCCCTTGGATCATGTTTGCTAGGGTTATCACGTAATCCTTTGCATCTTGATCGTCTCCGCAAACTATTACGTCGGCATCTATGGGTTTGCTGGGAATGAGTAAGTCGCGGGCGCTTATATTCTGAAATGCTCCGACGACACGGGATTCAGGCAGAATTTTTTGGGCTTCCAGTGCTGCAGACCCATCTTTAACCGGTAAAGCTGAAATAGCTCCTTTGTTGAAAATCAAAGGGGCCACAACCGTTATGACAATTTTTCCTATGAGGTTTGTTTTTAATGTTTCTAGTGTTTCTCGTTGACCTTCGTATGGCATTGCCGCCACAATCACGTCAGATTTAGATGCCGCTTCACTGTTAGTACCGCCAAAAATGTTGTTATCGGACAATTTTTTTAGAGAGTTTGACGCTTCTATTCCTCGACTGCTGTTACGAGAACCTATAAACACTTTTTCACCGGCTAAGGCGAATCTTAACGCTAATCCTTTACCTTCCGGCCCCGTTCCCCCGAGAAATCCTAGCACTGCATACCTCCCTATAAGAAGTTAGTTGGCTAATTTTATCTCAATCGAATTGTTAGTGGTTCGAACCCTTTTCAAAAAAACGGTTTCTTACATGCTTTCTGTTGAGTGACAGTTTAGTCTAGGTTAGTGATTGGGAATTCAGGAAACTATAAATTCTCATCGCGTTCCCAAATTGTTTCATATTTTGGGCCCTTTATTGCTGAAATCAATTCGGAGCGTTCCATTTTTTTGAGTTTTGAAAGGAGTACTTCTGTAGACTTATCGGGATCGTTGAAGGTGGATTGCTCCAAACGGGTTACTATCGAATCCCATATGCCACTTTCCACTAGCGTTGAAATGTAACGAACCCAGGGTATCAAAATCATTTTTTCCACGTCAGGAAAGCCAGGTCTAAGTCTTTCTAGGCTTCTAATTCGTTCCTGAGGACTTCTAACCATTTCCGTTAGCATGATGACCGGACCATCGGTTTCATTGCTTCTAGTATCTAAGAGTATAGCCTTGCCGAAATACGGAAAAAAAAGAGACAGAACATCAGCCTCAAGAATACTTCCTTTAACTTCATCTAATTCATCAAAAAAATGATTTCCCATCATTTAGAATATTTCCCGCTACGGTTTTGAACTTTCAGAGATGCTGACTGGATTTCTCTTCACAGGGGGTATTAAGAGCTAAGTAGTTCTTGTACTGTCGCTGTGAATGATGGGAGAACTTTCTCCCAATTCCCTACGACTCCGTAGGAGGCTTCCTTAAAAATATTTGCTTCGCTGTCTTTGTTTATCGCTACGATGCTTTTGGATGATGAGCAGCCGGCCATATGTTGGCTTGCACCTGATATACCTATTGTTATGTATAAATCCGGACTTACTGTCTTACCTGTTAAGCCAACCTGGTATGAGTGATCAAGCCAACCTGCGTCGCAGACAGCTCGTGAGGCGCCAACAGCACCATTAAACATCTTCGCGAGTTCTTCCAGTTGTGAAAATGGTTCCGGGCCTCCTAGTCCTCGCCCACCACTTACGATGACCGAAGCATCTTCTAGTTTTACTCCCTCTGATTCTTCTTTGATCGTTTCTATTAGTTTTACTCTTACGTCGTTGTTACTAATAGTTAGGTCGAGATCCACTATTTTCCCTGTTCTTGAGTCGTCTCGCTCTAGAGGTTCAAAAGCTTTTACTCTCAACACGATGAATTGAGGGTCTTTATTGGTAAAAGTGAATGCCGCCATCGCATTTCCACCATACACAGGTCTTCTTACAGTTATCTTACCGGAACCCTTATCTCCTTCCAGGTCCATACAGTCCTGTGCAACTCCAACACCCATTCGGTAAGCCAGCCTTGGTCCCACCACCCTTCCTAAAGGAGTTTTCGCTGCTAGTACAGCTGTTGGTGATATTCGTTCACAGATTTGTTTAAGGGCTGCTACGTGGGCGTCGGCTACATTTGAAGCTAGCATCGGATGGGATGAAGAATAGACATGGTCTGCACCTAAGGCGATGGCCTCTTTACTAAGATCATCCGAGATGTTTCCGAGTAGTGCTGCTGCAACTTCCAATCCCAGTTCATCCGCGAGTTTTCTTGCTGCTGCCAGCAGTTCAGCTGCTGTCGAGTGCAGTGCTTCGTTTTCTATTTCTGCCAGAATTAGAATTTGGGACATAGTGTTTGGTTCCTATTTTTGTTTGATTTCTTACTTGTACCTAGTGCTTACACCGTTACATACTTTCAAAACTAGTAACGTTTTAAATTATCTTGGCTTCTCGAAGTTTTAGTGCCAATAATCTTCCAGAATCTGCGTCATCTTCACCTTCGACTATTTCACATTGAGCTTCACTCACAGGGATATAAAGGTCCGATAGGGTCATTACAGGAGCAATGCTTTCTTCCGATAAACCGAGATCTGAGAGAGTCAATATTTCGGGTGTTTTCCTGCTTGCTTGCATAATGCCTCTCAGGGTTGGGTAACGAGGTTCACCAATCTCATTATTGACGGTAATGAGTGCTGGCAAATTTGCCTCGAAAACCTCATATCCGTCTGTCCTAGAGCTATTTACAGTCACAGAATTGTCGCCTATCTCGATATTTTTGGCTTCTGTAAGGCAGGGTATGTTTAGTGCCTCTGATATCCCAAGAGGAACGTGTGCATTGTCCCAGTCGGAGGCTTGCTGACCGCATAAAATGAGATCGAAATCTCCTGTTCTCTTAATAGCTGCTGTAAGTACGTTCACAGTTCCTAAAGCGTCGAGGTTCCCACAAAGCTGATCTTGAATTAGTACCATGCTGTCTGCACCCATTGAGAGGGGTTTTTTCATAACATCCATCACAAACTCGTTACCAACAGATATTACTGTTACAGTGCCTCCTCCAGCAGCTTCCTTGATTTGCAATGCCGCCTCTACGGCATTCTCACAAAACCCGTTTACAACCGGCGGTACTCCCTGAACTTTGGCGACCTGTTTAGACGCTGAGTCGACACTAAAGGCGGATGAAGGAGTTTCAGGGTCCATCACTTGCTTAGCACATACAAAGATATTTATTGACATCTCAAATCAGCTCCCCAGGCGCCGCAGCAAGCTTGTTATGAAACCGATCATATTTGGGGCCCGATAAGCTTGCACAAAATGACGGTTTTCATAATCGATTGGTTCAGCGCAAAATTCTTGAAATTTAATCTAAAGAAACTAGGTTAGAGATTACCAATCGCCTCGATGAAGTGTCAATAAATACTTGTGAATCTAGAGAGATATACGGCGAACCAATTATTGATTTTGATTGAGATATCTCAAAACTGTAAGAAAAACAATAAAAAGTTTAATCTCATCACTAGTAAAACTTAAATTAACATCACTCAGAATTAATTAGCGCACCTAATTTTATTAATACTTAATTTTTTCTTAATATCAAAAAAGCTGAAGTTCAGGCATAAAATTAGAACTTTTGTTTTAGACAAAGTTTAAATTAAGAAAAATTCCTTCAAATAATGGCGGTTAACACTTGACTTTTTTTTGACAAATATAAGAAAATGCCCCACACGATAATTCGATGGTCTGATGATCAGTTCCCTCTGCCCCATCAGAATCACGACGAAAAAAAGTGTTCTACCGCCTATTTTGGAGGTCAGGACCTGAAGAGGAGTGAAATAGAGATATGGTTGTCCAGACTTCTAATCCATTTGCGCCGGCGAAACCTAGAGTTCCGATTATTCCGAGAAGAGTTACTCCCGGCTTACCGGGGACATCGGGGAAGCCAAAAACTAATAAAACCCACTGCCCGAAATGCTCTGCGAGGTTGTCTGTTAACTTTGAAGAGGCTGAATGTTTGAGCTGCGGGTACGTCGACTATGAGTACACGGTTCAGCGTCCTGAGAAAACAAGAAATAGTGTGATAGGTACAGGTACTCGCTATGTGCTGAGGTATATAGGAGAGTTTCCTGCTTTAATTGAAGTACTCACCCATGTGAAAGTGTATAGGGTTCGTAACCGTGCGGTATTCGGAGTCAGTTGTCCTTTCTGTGGGTCTGGTATGTCTCAATCTTCTTTATCCGGTAAAAGAAGAGAGATTAGAGAGGAGCGATATAAATGCACCTCAGGACACCGAGTTTCACTTTGTCCTAATCCTGAAGGGATTTTGGGCTGGAAATAGACTTCATATATTGATTAGATGGCAGGCCTGACGGAGGCAAGAAGTTTTTGCCTTTAGCCTAAATGCATTGGATTTAATTAAGTATGCATGTGCCTTATTGCATAATCTGCTAGTCGGATTTCTATGACAACACTCGTAGAACTGGTTACTAAAAATAATCAAAAGCCATTTATAGTTTGTGATGTGTCGCCTCCTAGAGGAGGAAGTACACAATTGTTGGATGTCATAGCAGATGTAACTCCGGACATGTTCTTTGTGGCTGCTAACCCCGGTAGGTCAGTTAGAGTAAGTTCTTCTTCTGTTGCCCAATGGATAGAGAGCAATACTAAAATTCCAGCTCTATTCGCAATGACAACTAGAGATATGAACAAGACCGCAATGCAAACCACACTGCTAGGTGCACATGTTATGGGACTACGAAACTTGGTAGTTGTGAAAGGGGATAATTTCACAACTACCAGAGGTTGTGCAGACGTGTCAGTAAAAGGATTCACACCTACTGAATTTATACGCTCCGTAAAAAAATTGAATAAGAGGACTGACTTTACTGGCCGTGTGCTATCAGAGCCAACTGATTTTTGTGTTGGAAGTACGTTGGATACATCTCGGGACTGGGGTTCCGAAATCTCTCTTACTGCCAAAAAGATTCGTTGTGGATCTGATTTTTTGATAGCCCAACCAAATTTTGATCCTGTAGTGACCAAACAATTTCTGGAGCAATACAAGGGGAATCAAAGGTCAGAATTGAAAGTTCCAATCATGTGGGGTGTCCAAATTATGTCTAGAGACAGTATTTCTTTCACAGATGTCCCTGAACAAGTTACTAAGGAATTGGCGCTCGGTAACGCGGGATATGAGATAGCCCTTGACATGATTCATAAGTACCAAGAAATTGGCATCAAACATTTTTACTTGGTCCCTCCTATTTTTCCAGGAGGACGAAGAGACTATGAATCTGCTCAAGCGGTAATCGAAGAACTCTAGAATGAATAAAAATTTAGTTAACGCAGTGGAATCGTTGACCACGCTCGGTGGCTTTTCTTATAATTCCTTCTTATTAGATAGATATTCTGCTCAACCATCCCATACATCCGATGATTAGAGGTGATTTAATTGGCTAACGAAACAGGCAAACGATATTCATGTGGAGAATGTGGTTCTGAATTTGTGGTTACACGCGGTGCGGATGGTACTATCGAGTGTTGTGGGGAGCCGATGAGTCAGAAATAGCTGGATATGAATCAGTGAAAGGAATTGATAGATGGCGAATCAGTTGGGCAGAAGATATGAGTGTGATAGTTGTGGTAGTACAGTCCTCTGTACAAAGGCTGGAGAAGGGACAATAAAATGTCATGGTTCCGAAATGGAACTACAACAGCCCAGGAAGCTTCCATCCTCAGACTAAAAAAATAATTTTGTCTTGCTCATCACTAGACTATCTCAAAAGATAGTTTTCCTAACTCAGTGACTGGGTATTAATGTCGCAGCGGAGTGTTGTTCGTCGGCGTGGTAGGAGCTTCTGACTAAAGGTCCGGAGGCTATGTGTTTAAACCCAAGTTTTTGTCCCTCGTATTTCAGCTCCTCAAACTCTTGAGGCGTGTACCATTTTGAAATTGGGGAGTGTTTAGGAGACGGTCGAAGATACTGACCGATTGTTATCAAGTCGCAGTCAACTTCTCTCAAGTCCTTCATTGTGTCTAAGATTTCATCAAAAGTTTCTCCCAAACCCACCATCATGCCAGATTTCGTTACGCATTTCGCATTTATAGTCTTTGCGTTTGATAAGACATCTAACGATAAATCGTAATCACCTTTTGCTCTCACGCGAGGAAATACCCTCCTGACAGTCTCAATGTTGTGATTGAACGTATCAGGACCTGCCTCGATAACGGTACGTAAGGCCTCAAGATCACCTTGGAAGTCAGGAGTCAAAACTTCTACTTTACAGTTGGGCATCCGTCTCTTTATTTGAGTTATACATTGAGAAAATATGAATGCTCCACCATCTGGCAGGTCGTCCCTATTTACCGATGTGATTACAGCGTACTTTAACTGAAGCCTGGAAACGGTTTCGGCGAGTCTCAATGGTTCTTCTAAATCCAAACCTGATGGGACACCAGTATTCACAGCACAATATGTACACGCTCTAGTGCAGGTGTCACCCAGTATCATGAAGGTGGCCGTCTGCCTTTCCCAGCACTCCCCAATATTGGGGCATCTCGCTTCTTCGCAGACGGTATGTAAACCTTCCTGGCGCATCAATTCTTTCAGCTTTGAATAATTTGGGCCTCCAGGCATTTTTACCTTAAGCCATACTGGTAGCCTACGGGTTGTGGTCATAACTAATTAACTGACCTCTACTAAAGCCTTAAAAATTTATACTTTTCGCACCTCAATATTACCAGAAAGAGATCGGGGCATCGGTATACTTAATTGGTCCTTAGTAATGCTGCGGTAATATAACCAACAATTAATTATTAAACGCCTATTCGCCTTTACATAAACACTACATGTTATTAGATCCACTTAGAAATGAAGAAGATGTTAAAGAATATATTAATCTCCGTTTGGGACGGATGGGAGAAATTGGGGACTGCGTAGCCAATCTGGACGGTGAGACGATAGGGGTATTTGGGGGAATTCCAGGTGAGTTGGTTAAGGCAAGAATTTATAGGTATCGTCGGCGGAAGCGCTCTGTGGTAGCAGGAATAGTTACTGAAGTAATTGAGCGTTCCCCTCACAGAGTTGAAGCTCCTTGTCCTAATTTTGGACCCTGCAGTGGGTGCCAATGGCAACATATTGAGTACCAACACCAGTTAGCACTTAAGCGTGAGATAGTCAGGGATACTTTTTCTTCTTACGGTACTTTGAAGGACGTTAATATATCTCCTACATTGCCGGCTCCATCGCAGTTTGAATATCGGAATCATGCCAGATTTACTGTTCGGTTTGGTGGTCAGATGGGGTTTTCAAATCGCATAACCCGGCGATTTGTACGGATCGAAAACTGTATGTTAATGGCACCCATAATCAATGAAACGCTTGGTGGCCTTCAAGATAAAGTATCTGAAACTACTAATTTATCAGTAAGGGTTGGTATCAATACCGGTGATAGGCTTATTCAACCAACTTTATCTGCTTTGGACATACCATTTTCTTCTGGTCAAAAGTGGTATACAGAGAGGTTGAAAGGTCGTATTTTCCAAGTTGCTTCTCCATCGTTTTTTCAAGTTAACACTCCACAATCGGAAACTTTAATTGATTTAGTTTCTGAGTATCTTGCTCTTAATAAAGAACAAACTTTGGTAGATGCCTACGCTGGGGTGGGGACTTTTGCCGCCATATTGGCGCCTAGCGTAAAGAAAGTTTACGCAATAGAAGAATCGGTATCAGCCGTGAATGATGCATCTTCAGCGTTGTCCGATGTGAAAAATATAGAGTTCCTTTTAGGGAAAACAGAGAAGGTTCTATGCACCATAATTGACGATATAGATGCCCTGATACTTGATCCCCCGAGAGCTGGATGTCACCCGGATACCCTAAAGGCAGTAATCGAGAAACAGCCGCTTCGCATAGCATATGTCTCCTGTGACCCGTCGAGCCTCGCTAGGGATCTTGATATTCTCGTTAAGGGGAATTATCGAGTGACCAAGATCCAACCGGTTGATATGTTTCCACAAACCTATCATGTTGAATGTGTTGCTACTCTCACACTTTCTTGTGAAACATAACTGGGGAAATCGTATTCAGTTAATATTGTATCCAAATAGAAAACTGGAACACTGTTATATGCAAGAAGTGAAAAGAAATAAAGAGCTAATACTTGCTTCGACTTCCCCTCGAAGGAAGATTTTGATAGCCAGGATAGGTTTGCCATTTAAATTTACTGATCCGAATTCATTTGAAACGCCGCCCTTATTTGGGGAGTCTCCCAAACGATACGTGTCCAGAATGGCTGTTCTTAAAGCCAAATATGCGGTGGACAACATTGAGGACAACCAGCTGGTCGTAGGTTCCGACACATCTGTGGTAGTTAATGGAAAAATTCTTGGCAAGCCCCGGAGTGCTGATCATGCTTGGGAAATGCTAACGGAATTAAGAGGCATTACTCATACGGTGATCACTTCCATTGCTGTTTCTAATCATCATGGTGAACTATGTTCGCTTACAAGAAAAAGTTTAATCCATATGAGGAAATATACTGATTTGGAAATTGATAAATATATAGCCACAGGTGACCCAATGGATAAAGCGGGTGGTTACGCTATTCAAAATCAAGTTTTCCGACCTGTAGAACAAGTCGAGGGATGCTACACCTCAGTGGTGGGGCTGCCTGTATGCGCCCTTTCAAAAATTTTATTCAAGAAAGGTGCTTTGAACAAAATAACTTTCTGTGGTGATCAAATGGATTCCAAAGCGGTGACTTTTCGATGATGGGTATGGGTAGTTTGGAAGTTTTAGTAATTCTTCTAATAGCCTTTATTTTCCTAGGCCCTCAGAAGATGATAAAGGCCGCTCGTGCCCTAGGTAAACTTGTCGGTCAAGCTAAGAATATGGCTGCAGATATTCCTCACCTTGACTTGGACGATATTGATACCCAAGAAATAGTTGACGAATTGAAGACCGTCGATAAAGACCAGATATCCGGTGACAATAAGGTTACCAAGACCGTTGATAATAACGTTGCAGATACCCCAATCCCATTTAAGCCTCTAAGAAATCCGATTTTGCGATCAGAAGATGATGAATACGAAGTTGATCCTGTATCAAATGAAGGAGATACAGGTGATACAAGAAGTTCTGGAGAGGTTCGAGAAGGGTGAGTGAGGAAGGACAAAGTTTATCTAGCCATCTAAATGAACTCAGACGACGATTGACCTCGTCAGCTGTATTCGTTTTTAGTCTTACTGTGGTTGCATTTGTGTTCCATCAGCAAATTCTTCAAATTCTTATGGAACCTGCTGGTGATTTTACTGAGTTACCCTACAGTAAGCCCATTTATACGGAACTGACGGAATTTTTGGGTATTGCTATGAAAGCTTCTTTACTTGTGGGGGTCTTTGGATCGTTACCTTTCCTATTGTGGCAGATGGTGATGTTTGTGTCCCCTGGACTGAATACCACTGAAAGGCGTTATTTGTTCGTCCTCATGCCTTTGAGTCTTTTTGTATTTGTTCTAGGAGCGCTGTTCGGATATTTTGTTTTATTTCCGCCCGCCGTTAGGTTCTTGATTTCATTTGGGAGTGATGTTGCTGTCCCTATGATCAGGATCGGGAATTATGTAAATCTAATGCTATCTCTTTTATTCTGGATGGGAATAGTGTTTGAGTTACCAATTGTACTTTTTTTCCTGTCTAGAATTGGGGTATTGGGCCCTAGTTTTCTTGCCAGAAACAGAAGGTGGGCAATAGTACTATCGTTTGTTCTGGGGGCTCTGATAACTCCCACTCTGGATCCAATCAACCAGGCTCTAGTAGCGGGGCCGATAATTGTTCTTTATGAAGTTGGGATTCTGCTTTCAAAGTTAGGGTCTAGAATCAGGAATAGAAGAAGTGTGCCTAAAAAAGTTTAGACTAGGCTTGATAGTTGATCCATTTGTTACTTGATCCACGATGTTAACCAACAGTTCTATCGTGCTAGATTTTACCTGTTGTTTGGGAACAATTTGCCTGATCTAACTAAGCTTGTTTAACGTCGTCCTTTGGGTCTTTGTCGACTATGTTGCTATCAGTTCCAGGTTGGTTTTTCTGGGTGTTTCGAAATTCTTTAATGGCTTTTCCCATTGCTCCACCTATCTCAGGAAGTCTTCCGACGCCGAAGATTATTAGGACTACCACTAGAACTATTATTAATTCCATGGGGCCGAATCTAAAAGGCATATATCTCACCCTTATTTAAATCTGTTGTGTCTATATGAAATTTAACAATTGATTTACTATTACTTTGATGTGAGTTTAATTCTAGCAAATCTTGTACCCACATAAGATAGCTTTTAGGTAATCAACGTTGATTACCTTATTGATAATTGGCCTGATGTGTAGGTAGAATTAGTGTTCTCGGTTTTGCACTTCCAGTGTAAAGCCTACAACTAAGTTTTGCACATATAACAAATTATTGGAACGAATATGCCATGGATGCTCACGATTTAATACCAGTTGAAAAAAATCCCAATATAGAGGAATTCGCTTCCGGCGATACTGTAAGGGTAAATGTTAAGGTGGTGGAAGGG
>CAYWYV010000003.1:3587-35852 GCA_964462705.1 uncultured Dehalococcoidia bacterium | reverse complement strand
ACTTGTTGTCTACGCCGATAAGTCGGTTTATTGCCTGGTAGACAGCGTCAACAGGGCCAGTTCCTGTAGCCGCATCAACAATTATTTGCCCATCAGGGTCTATCAGCTTTACGGTTGCAGTGGGAACTTCATGATCGCCAGTAGAAACCTGCACGTGTTCCAGTTCATATATTGTGGGCACATCTGCAATACGTCTTCTGGATGACATTAAAGACTCTAAGTCTTGATCAGTAACCTCACGTTTCCTGTCCGCTAGATTCTTAAACGCATCAAATACTTCATTCAGCTCTTCTTGTTCGAGCTGATAACCCAACTCCTCCAGCCTAGACCTAAGACCCGCTCTGCCACTGAGTTTGCCTAAAACGAGTGAGTTACTTGGCCACCCAACGGACCTTGGGTCAATAATTTCATAGGTACTTGTGTCTTTAATAACTCCATCCTGATGTATACCTGATGCATGCCTAAATGCATTGGCGCCAACTATGGCTTTATTAGGTTGCACAGGAAAACCAGTAATGTCGCTAACAAGACGACTAGTCCGATATATCTGAGTAGTGTCAATGTTAGTTGTAACATTGAAAAGATCGTCTCGCGTTTCTATAGCCATGATTATCTCTTCGAGTGCTGCGTTTCCGGCTCTTTCTCCCAACCCGTTAATACATCCCTCAACCTGTCTTACCCCCGCTCTCACTGCCGCTAGGCTATTTGATACAGACAATCCCAAGTCATTGTGACAATGCACACTAATGACGGCTTTATCGATATTAGGTACATTTTGCTTTATATCTTCTATCCGTTGAGCAAATTCAGATGGGATTGTGTAGCCTACTGTATCCGCTATGTTCACGGTAGTGGCACCCGCGTCTATCACTGCCTCAAGCATCTTAAAAAGGTATTCAGGATCAGTTCTAGTTGCGTCCATAGGAGAAAATTCCACGTCATCACAGTAACTCTTTGCTCTTTCTACCGAAGCCACAGAAGTATCCATCACCTCCTCTGGGTTCTTCCTAAGCAAATTTGTGATGTGATTATCTGAGCTAGAAATAAAAACGTGGATTCTTGGCTTTTCAGCCCCTTTCACTCCTTCCCAAGCGGCATCAACGTCGGGAATATAACATCGTGCGAGAGAGGTAATAATGGGTTTTCTGATTTCAGCCGCAATTTTCTGAACGGCTTCCAAATCTCCCGGAGAACTGGCGGCAAATCCAGCTTCAATTACATCAACACCTAGTCTCTCAAGCTGACGGGCAATCTCCAACTTCTCTTGGGTGGTAAGACCTATACCAGCTGATTGCTCTCCGTCTCTCAACGTCGTATCAAAAATTGTTACCTTGTCCTGTGACATTTGGGGCTCCTTTTAATTCGCTAACAAGCCTCTATCTGATTACGTAATTACAATTAAGTTTCACAGGACAACGCAGTACGCCGGCTTCAGCCTCGCCAAGACCAAAACACTGTAGCGAACTGCGTGTTCTTCCTCCGTAGTGGAAAAAACTTCAAGTTTATTATTTATACTAAGACTCAATATCTTTAAACTCTTTTAACTGGCTGTCACAAAAAAATTAATCCGCATCTGATAGGAAAGCCATCATACCTCTTAGCTCTTTACCAACACTTTCAATAGGATGACCAGCATTCTCACTCCTTAGTCGATCAAATGTTGGTCTACCTTCATCGTTCTCAGTTATCCACTCTCTGGCAAAAGTACCATCCTGAACTTGATCCAATACTTTACGCATGTTTTCTTTTACTCTCTCATCTATAACGACTGGGCCTCGTGTATAGTCTCCGTACTCAGCGGTGTCACTGATGGAATAACGCATATACTCCATACCCCCTTGGTAAAAAAGATCCACAATCATCTTAAGTTCATGCATACATTCAAAATAGGCTGACTCGGGCTGATACCCAGCCTCCACAAGAGTTTCAAATGCGGCTTTGACGAGTGCGGCAACCCCTCCACACAATACTGCTTGTTCCCCAAATAAGTCTGTCTCAGTCTCTTCCTTGAAGGTTGTGTCAAGAACACCCGCTCTTGTACAGCCAACACCACGAGCATATGCCAATCCAATACTATGGGCGTTCCCACTTGCATCCTGATGTATAGCCAATAGGCCTGGAACTCCCGAATCCTTGGTATATATCTCCCGCATTCTGTGACCTGGAGCTTTAGGCGCCACCATGGAAACATCCACTCCTTCAGGAGGAACAATAGCATCGTAGTGAATATTGAATCCATGGGCGAACATAAGCGTCTTTCCAGGAAGGAGGTAAGGTAATATGGACTCTTTATAGACCGTCGATTGCAAATGGTCAGGAATCAGGATCATGATGACATCGGACTTAGCAGAAACATCCGCAACAGTTCCCACCTCTAGACCTTCTTCTTCAGCCGCTTCCCAACTTTTGCTACCTTCATACAGTCCCACTGCAACATTAAGACCTGAGTCCTTCAGATTAAGGGCATGTGCATGTCCCTGACTACCGTACCCAATGATGGCTATTTTTTTGTCTTCAAGTAGCGACATATCAGCATCGGTTTCATAATATATATTCGCAGGCATTGGCGATTCTCCCGTTGATTTTTTAATTTCCCTTGTTTTAAGACTGCTTCCCTAATGTGATTCCTGAGGTATCACCCTCGAATGAAACTCCCCTACTCATGGCTATGGTCCCAGTTCTCATAACCTCGTGTACCCCAAATGTTCGTAACAAATCCACAAGAGAATCTACTTTATTTTCATCTCCGGTCACTTCCACAATTAAAGTTCCTTGGGATACATCGACGATCTTAGCGCGAAAAATATCGACAATCTGCATTATCTCGCTCCTAGTCGTCAAATCGGCATTAACTCTGACCAGGGCGAGTTCACGAGACACGGTGTTATCAGAAGAAATGTTTACCACTTTGATAACTTCAACAAGCTTATGAAGGTTTTTTGCGACCATTTCGACTGTTTCAGGATCACCCTCCACCACAAACGTCATCCTCGACAGACCATCGGTCTCACTCTGCCCAACAGCCAAGCTCGAGATATTGTAACCTCTACGTCTAAACATACTCGAAATACGATTAAGGACACCAGGTTGGTCTTCTACTAGGGCAGTAATAGTGTGTTTATCTATACGAGTCGTCATGCCGTCACCCGTTCGCTTGAAGGCTCTTCAATCATGTCCTTAACCGTCATCCCCGATGGGATCATCGGATAAACATTTTCCTCTTGTTCTACTATAAAATCGATGAGAACAGGACCGTCATGTTCCATTGCTTCACGTATCGCAGTTTTCACTTGAGTTTTATCTGTAACTCTTATTCCCTTAATGTCGTACGCTTCAGCCAACTTTACAAAGTCAGGGTTGCCTGAGTAGCCAGTCGACACATAGGAACTTTCAAAAAAGATCTCCTGCCACTGTCTCACCATACCCAGAAATCCATTGTTTAAAATTGCAAACTTGACTGGAAGTTTATTTTCTACAATGGTCGCCAACTCACACAAGGTCATCTGGAACCCACCATCTCCAGCAATAGACCATACGGTTCCCTCCGGCTTGGCCACTTGGGCACCCATTGCAGCTGGAACTTCATATCCCATGGTGCCAGACCCTCCAGATGTCAGGAGAGAGCATGGATTTTTGAACTCATAATGCTGGGCTGCCCACATCTGGTGCTGGCCAACACCTGTGACAATAGTGGCATCGCCATCAGTTACATCAGAAATATCCCTTATAACTTGCCTAGCAATCAACTTGTCCGTATCGGGCAATCTGAGTGAAGGATGATCCTCTTTCAGGATTTCAATCCTCTTAAGCCAATCAACGTGAGTAGAAGCATCAACATGCTTATTAAGCTTTTGAAGTACCTCTTTGACATCCCCAACTATCGGTACGTCTACGGAAACAATTTTCCCAATCTCAGAAGGATCAATATCTACATGTATCTTTTTGGATTTAGAAGAAAATTTTTCAACATTACCAGTAATCCTGTCGTCAAACCTCATACCCAATGCAATTATCAAATCTGCCTCATCCAGCGCAAGACTAGAATAGGCCATTCCATGCATACCAGGCCAACCCGTCCAAAGAACATGATCCTCTGGAAAACAACTTATGCCGAGCAGAGTTGTTATTACGGGGATTTGAGCCTTTTCAGCCAATTCCCTCAATTCATCATAGGCTCGGGATATGATGACACCATGACCCGCCAGGATTACAGGCTTTTTAGCTGACTGTATGAGGCCTGCTGCCTTCTTTATTTGTCGATTGTTTCCAGAAACTGTTGGCTTATATCCGGGCAAATCAAGTTTTTGAGGTTCCTCATAGTCTACTTCTTCCATAAACACATCTCTGGGGATGTCTACAAGAACAGGGCCTGGCCTACCACTATTTGCAATAAAGAATGCCTCTCTTATTACTCTAGCTATGTCATTAGCATCCATTACGAGAAAATTATGTTTAGTAATCGGTAGAGTAATTCCCGTAATATCGGTCTCTTGAAAGGCGTCTGTGCCAATAGCAGGGCGACCTACCTGACCCGTCACTATCACCATGGGCACAGAGTCCATCTGTGCTGCAGCAATGCCGGTGACAAGGTTTGTTGCCCCCGGGCCTGAAGTCGCGAAAGCCACTCCAGGTTTTCCAGTGACTCTTGCATATCCATCCGCTGCGTGTGCAGCACCTTGCTCATGTCTAACTAATATGTGGCGCAGATTAGGAAATTCAGGCAACGTTTGATAAAGCGGCAATATAGCCCCACCGGGAATACCAAAAACAACGTCGCAGCCTTCACGGAGAAGGCTTTCGCAGACTATCTGTGCTCCTCTCATCTTCATATTATTTTCCTTTTCCTCGGAGTTAAATCAAAATGCCAAAAACCAAAAAATCCCGCCCTATAAACGGGACGGGATTGCATTTATAATTCCCGTGGTACCACCCACGTTGCCTTTAGGAAATACTTCCTCAAAGCCACTCATTAAGCTATAACGTAACTATCGCCCGTCCCCTATTTCAGCTGGGTTATACAGTACCTTCTGCGAAGGTCAGGTAATATCTCCTAACATCTCGCATAAGGCTAAAACCTCAACTTTTTCTTTCAGGGTAGGTGCTCCGGGGCGAGTTCGCTAGTGACTCCGATATCAGGCTTTCAGCTATTACCCAATTCTCTAAATCAGTTCTAAACTAGCTACTACTCCCTTTCTCAGCATCTGAAATATTTAACTAAACTAAGACGATACATTTTACCATTCCAGATGCTCTTCAGTCAATCGATAATCTATCGGACAGTGTTGGAACATTCAACCAGACAATATTTAAATAAAGATTGTTAGGCAGACACCCCTATGCTATCGTTGCCTGTTGAGTTGTTTGACCTTTAGGGGGTACACAGATGTATGACCACGATGTTCTTATTATAGGTGCCGGCCTTGCCGGTATGAGAGCGGCTTTAGCGGCTACGGAGGCTGGCGTGGATGTTGCTGTTGTTACCAAAGTGCATCCCGTTCGTAGCCACTCCAATGCGGCCCAGGGGGGAATCAACGCAGCATTGACTGATCGCGGCGATGATTGGCGAGACCATGCTTATGACACCATCAAAGGAAGTGATTTCCTAGGTGACCAAGATGCCATCGAGATTATGTGTCGAGAAGCAGGTGACGAAGTAATTGCCATGGAACACATGGGAGCAATATTTAACAGAGATGAAGAAGGCAGACTAGGGACCAGAAATTTTGGTGGCCAACGCCAAGCGAGAACATTTTTTGTGGCTGACTTTACGGGTCAGGCATTACTCCATGTGCTATACGAGCAAATCGTAAAAGCAGGGGCTCTTGTTTACGAGGAATGGTTCGTGCTCTCCCTTATTGAACGGGATGGTGAATGCGGTGGTGTGGTAATGATGGACATAAGAACTGGGAAAATTGAAGTAGTAAGAGCTAAAGCCGTAATTATGGCGGCTGGGGGTCTGGGTAGGGTATTTGAACCCAGTACAAACGCCATGATTTGCACTGGGGACGGAATGAGTTTGGCTTATAAGGCCGGAGCTTCTCTTATGGACATGGAAATGGTCCAGTATCATCCGACCACCCTGAAGGGAAGTGGCGTCCTAATAAGCGAAGCAGCGAGAGGAGAGGGTGCCTATCTTCTAAATTCCGAGAATGATAGATTTATGCTCAAATACGCTCCCGAATTTAAGGAGTTAGCATCACGTGACGTTGTTTCTAGATGTGAACAAACAGAGATCAATGAGGGAAGAGGAATTGATGGTTGCGTCCTCCTAGACGTACGGCATCTAGGTGAAAAATACATCAGTGAGCGACTTTCACAAATAAGAGAATTGGCAATGGATTTTGCCAACGTCGACATGGCTAAAGAACCTGTGCCAATTATGCCTGGAATGCATTACCAAATGGGGGGAGTTAAAGCCAATGTGGATGGAGAAACTGGAGTTCCTGGACTTTACGCAGCGGGGGAAGTTGCCTGCGTAAGTGTTCATGGTGGAAATAGGCTCGGAGCAAACTCACTTTTGGACACGCTCGTATTTGGTAGGAGATCCGGGGTGCATGCAGCAGAGAGGGCAAAAAACACTTCACATTTATCCATAGATGACTCCGCCGCTAAATCCGATAGAGAAAACATCGACAGACTACTATTGAATGACAAAAATGAATCATTTGGAAAAATTAGGTTTGATATGGGAACGGCCATGAAAGAGCACTTTGGCGTATTCCGGGAAAACTCTAGCATGGCGGAAGGTATTAACAAACTTAGTTTGATTAAGGAACGGGCACAATCTGTTTATGTAGCTGACAAAACCAACACATTCAATACGAATTTATTATTCACACTTGAACTTGGGTTTATGATCGAATGTGCAGAGACCATAGCCTCCAGTGCATTTGACAGAACGGAAAGCCGAGGGGCCCACACCAGAACGGATATGCCGGATAGAGACGATGAAAACTGGCTAAAGCACATAGTGGTCTCGGACAAGGATGGAAAACCCAATATCTCATACCAGGATGTAGTGATAACGGATTGGACTCCAACCGTGAGGCAATATTAAACGGGAATCAAAGGAACCAACGATATGGAAGTAAAACTCAGCGTACGGCGATACGATCCCGAATCGACAAATACCGTTCCTCATTTCCAAGAATACCAGATGGACATGGACGAGGCAGCAACAGTTTTAGACGCGCTGATCCAAATTCGGGAGGATGTGGACGGAACGCTTAGCCTGAGGTGTTCTTGTAGAAGTGCGATTTGCGGCTCCTGTGCTATGAGAGTAAACGGCGAAGCCGGCTTAGCATGTAATACGAAAGTAATAGACGTACTCCCTTCGGATGGAACAGCGATTGTGATAGAACCAGCTGGCAATCTTCCAGTAATCAAAGATTTGGTAGTCGATTTCCAACCTTTCTGGAATCAAGTCAAATCCATCGAACCGTGGCTCCAACCTGCCGGAGAAGAGCCTGAAGGGGAATATCTAGCACCAGATGAAGACATGCTTCACTTAGCCGGAGTGGTTTCATGCATACTTTGCGGTGCATGTGTCTCTGACTGCACCGTTTTAGAGGTCGATTCAAATTTTCTCGGCCCTGCGGCTCTAGCCAAAGCCTATCGATTCGTTGGAGACCCAAGAGACGATGCAGACGGAAAAAGGCTCAAGGCTTTAAACGAGGAAGGAGGCGTGTGGGATTGCACAAGGTGTATGAAATGCGTAGAGGTCTGCCCCAAGGGAGTCGCTCCCATGGATAGAATTATGTCACTCAGAGAAAAAGTAATGGATGCAGGTCACACAAATACAAATGGTGCGAGACATGCTACTGCTTTCGTTGATTCAGTTAGACATAGCGGTTGGCTCGATGAGCTCAAACTCCCAATAAAAAGTTTCGGAATCTTCAATTTGAAGGCCATGATAAGCCTAATCCCGCTTGCTATAAGATCCCAAAGGGCCGGGAAAGTTCCCCCATTAATTCATAAAAACATCCCAGAGGTCGAAAACGTACGAAGGATTTTCGATAAAGTTGAGAACGAAAAATGAAATATGCCTTTTATCCCGGATGTGTATCTAGAGGTGCATGCCCAGAGCTTTATACAGCCACTCTTGAAGTATGCAATATACTCGGAATAGAGCTCGACGAAGATTCCCTGAGATCAGCCTCATGTACCGGTGCTGGAGTTCTTCAAGAGAAAAATCTTCGACTTGGTGACACTCTGAATGCCCGAACCTTTGCAATGGCCGAAAAAGCTGGACTACCTTTGATGACGATTTGCAGTACATGCCAAGGTGTCATGTCACAAGCCAACCAACGCCTTGTATCAGACCCTGAATATCGCGCATCAATCAATGAAGATCTCAAAGAAGAAGGACTTGAATACAAGGGAACAATTAACCCAAAACATTTGCTTTGGATTATCGTCGAGGATCTCGGTATGGATTTTTTCCATTCAAAGGTCGTACGAAAACTTGAAGGATTGAAATTAGCTCCTTTCTATGGATGCTACATAGTTAGACCCACAGAAGCATTAGGGTTCGATGAAAATCCTGAACGGGAAACTTCATTGGAGGCAGTTATTGAAGCAGTAGGCGCCGAAGTTGTTGACTTTCCAGGCAAGACTCTTTGCTGCGGTTTTCCCATATTGACGATAAATCCTAAGAACTCAGTGAAAATGGTAGCCAATCACACTATTGACGCGAAAGATAGAGGAGCTGATGCTATGGTCACCCCATGCCCTCTGTGCCATCTCAATTTAGATGGATACCAACCAAACGCATCTTCAGCAGCAAAAAGAGATATCGATTTGCCAATCATCCATCTCCCTCAACTAGTCGGCCTATCACTCGGTATAGACCCCGAAAAAATGCGCCTAAACAAACACATTGTTTCCACAAAGAAACTTCTTTCAGAGCTGGCAGTTGCTCCATAGTCTAAAAAGTTCTTACATAACTGTGTTCAAGTTCTATATGGCCCGCGGTGATTTAACCAGGGAAATAAACCCTAAAGCGACAAAAGCACAAATTGCCAAGGTTGCCATAGCTGCCGGTTGACCAAAGCCCATGGTTGTTGACACCATTCCCCAGGAAAAAGGGGCTACTATCGCCGCTAACCTACCGGACATAGTAAACATGGCAAAATACTCGCTCCTTTTATCCAAAGGAGCCATTGCCAGCACAATTGGTCTTTCTGCAACGTAGAGCCCAGATAGAACTGTTCCGCTAAAAGATCCCACAAACCACCATACACCCGACGACCAATTCATGAGTGGAATAGCAGCTGCAATCGCAAGTAGTATAACCCACCCTAAAACATTAATTTTAAGGACATTTGAAGCACCAATTCTATCGACCAGCCAGCCCCAAAACGCTCCCATGGGTATACCTGTGGCTATCCCGATTATTAGAATCATTTGGACTTCGGTTTTAGACATTTTAATTGTTTGCACTGCGTATAAAACTGCAAACGAAGAGGCAGCATTTACCGCCCACAGGTACCAAAAACGAGATATTAGAAATCTCAGCCAATTTGTATTAGACACTGATCGTTGGAATGAGTTCTTCATCAACCTGATTGTTTTAGCAATGGCTTCGGCAAATACTGATCTTCTGGTCACTCTAATTCGATACTTACCTGAAATAAGCAGCGGAACAGTAAAACCAAGCGAACAAAAACCCATTAAACGAAAAAGATTTACGTGGCCAATATCCTCCAAAAGGAAAATCGACATAAGTACTGCAATGATTGCACCTGTATATCCGAACCCAACACCAATTCCACCAATAAGTCCAGCATTACCATTTGTAGAAAGATCGCCCAATAAACCGTTATAAAAGATATTTGCTAATTGAACAAAAACTAACGATGTGATCACGAATAAAAGTGATATCTTTAACCCCCATGTCCCGATCAGCACTGTACTCACTATCCAACACAAAGTTAAGAACAGTAGAAATGGCATTCTCCTTTTGAATCTGTCAGACAAAGATCCAACTATGGGTGAGATGAGAAAAACCAGAGTCATAGCAACGGTCAAAGTGTAGCCAATTGTTGCGTCATCTTCCCCAGAATGGCTTATTACCCACAGAGGAAACACTAGTCCAACTAACCCTGCCGAGAACATAGTATTTGCCATATCATAAATAACCCAAGCGGTTATTGTGATCGAGTTTCGTTCAAGCTCAAGACTAGCCATATTCAGACATTATAATTATCCACGTCTCAATTAAACTATCTTTATGCCCAATCAAAACACTGCGGATTATAAGAATTGCAAAAGCCCAGAACGATCGGCAAAATCGGGGCGACTGGACTCGAACCAGCGACCTCCACGTCCCGAACGTGGCGCGCTACCAACTGCGCTACGCCCCGATTCCGCTACTATTATGGACTACCCTGAGTAAATGAACTACCCAAACAAGATTAAGTTCCATAACTGAGGCACTTATTCGGGACCCCAGCCAACTAAGTCTAAAAAACCTAATAAAGTGCTTTGACCTTGTTGTAACCCCTATAGTAAAATTCATTAGTGAAAAAATGCACACAGCAATAACTTTGGGAAGCCGATTTGAACGTGTGAGGCACTCTATTCTCTCTCGTAAGCAGGGAAACTCAGAATGGCCCTAATTTATAAAATAGTGGCACTTCTGAGCTTGGTTGTCTCTTTCACTCAAATCACCCTTGGTGGCTTCGTTAGGGCATCTGAGTCTGGGCTTGGCTGCCCCGATTGGCCTTTATGCCACGGGCAAATTATCCCACCCATGGAATTCCATACATTGATTGAATACTCTCATCGCCTAAATGGGTCAGTTCTTGGAGTATTAGTAACCATACTTTTGATTATATGTCTCATGAATTACAGGTCCGAAAAACGACTTACCATAGCGAATTACAGTGCTTTCGGATTGGTTGTAGGTGCAGGAATCCTTGGCGGAATCACCGTCATTACAGAGCTGGCTTGGTGGATACGATTAATTCATCTAGGAATAGCACAGATCTTAACTGCATGCCTCATGTATATCGTTTGGGAATTTCTATTTGTTAACGTTAGAAATGTTCATATTGACCTGAGTCCAATCAGGGCCTGGAAATGGAAAATGGTATTGTGCGTGTCCCTGGTGTTTCTTCTGATCTTAAGCGGTTCATACATGGTGGGCATTGGTGCCGGCTCTTCTTGTAGTAGTTGGCCACTATGCAAAGGTCTCTCCATTCCTGAGGGATTTACGTATCAGGTAAATATGGGACACAGATACATTTCGGTTTTGTCATTAGCCTTCGTGGGATACGTGGCAATAGAACTAATAACCCATTCAAATGGCAGCAGATTAATAAAAAGAATTACTCATTCCGTATTAGGTTTAATTGGGGTTCAAATTATTCTTGGAGCTATAACGGTTTGGTCGGGGTTTTCATCGCACATGAAAGTGACTCACCTCAGTGTAGCAACGCTAGTTTGGTTGTCTGCAATATTGATGAGTATCCTAGTTGAAAGATCGTTTTCCAAAATCGTCTTTGATAGTGATATGCCTGTAGAGAAAGTCTGAACACATGATTAACGGGTATATAGCACTAACCAAACCTAGGATCATATCTCTACTCCTTGTAACAGCCTTGGGAGGATTATTTCTCGCCTCTGAGGGATTTCCAAGTGCAATAACGACTTTGGTGGTTTTAGTTGGAGGAAGTCTCGCCGCAGGCGGCGCTAATGCAATCAACCATTTCCTAGACCGCGACATAGATAAGAAAATGAGTAGAACCAGCCAACGACCCCTGGTATCTGGCCAGGTCACCCCCATACCTGCATTACTATTTGGCATCTTTCTAAACATTGTGGCTTTTGCACTCCTTTGGCAAATGGCCAACCTACTGAGTGCTTTCTTAGCTCTTATTGCAACGCTATTTTATGTTTTCGTGTACACAATTGGACTGAAAAGGACAACACCACAAAACATTGTCATAGGAGGAGCCGCTGGGGCCATACCACCTATGGTTGGTTGGGCGGCTGTGACCGGCAATATATTGGATCCTTCCCCTTTCTTATTATTCGCCATAATATTTTTTTGGACCCCCCCACATTTTTGGGCTTTATCTCTCATATTGAAAGATGACTACGAACAAGCTGGAATTCCTATGCTTCCCGTCGTAGCAGGTGTGCAAAGCACAAAAAAACAGATCTTTGCCTACACTTGGATATTACTAGTGCTAATGATTGGCACCGTCCTACTAGCACCCGGTTTGGGAGTCATTTATGGTGTTACTTCAATTTCACTAACAATTATTTTCATTGGATTTACCTGGAAACTCCTAAAACAAGATGGGATTGGCTTTGCTAAGGCTACATATATGTTCTCGTTGGCATACATAGCATTACTATTTCTTGCGATAATCATCGATGGAAGCTTCCAATGATCTATATTCAATACACTGTCCTCGACGATGAATCAGGAAATTTTCGCCTTGACGTTATCCCTAGTGGTTTGATAAATTTTGAAACTGGTACGAGATAGGTTAACTATGAAAAATAGAGGTGTATTTGGGAGCGTGTTTATAACTTCTTCCGGCACTAAAAAAGTTTTATTGCTATTGGCATCCTTGATCTTCGGCGTTGTCGCAACCGGCTGCTTCGTCATTGACCCAAATGCTAACCAGTCCACCTTTGAAGCATTGGGACCTGTTGCTGATAGACAGTTGACGATATTCTGGTGGATTACGGGTGCCGGTGCAGTAGTGTTTGTTCTGGTGGAGGCAGCACTTATATATGCTCTCTTCAGGTTTCGACGTAGGAATGATGAGGAGTCACCAAAACAGATTCATGGCAATACAAGGCTGGAAATCACATGGACAATAGTTCCGGCAATTATAGTTATCGCACTGTCTATATTATCTATAAAAACTTTATTCTATGCAGACCCAAACTGGTCTTCGGATGTGCCAGACAACCCACTTACGCTGAACGCCATCGGGCACCAATGGTGGTTTGAATTCAGGTATCCGTCTCCAAATGACGAGGGAAATGAAATCGTAACAGCGAATGAAGTGTATATACCCGTCGGGATTCCAGTCAGGATAAAATTGGAATCAGTGGATGTTATCCACAGCTTTTGGGTTCCAAAACTAGCTGGAAAGGCAGATATGCTTCCTTCGGAAGAGAATCATATGTGGTTCCAGGCTGACGAACCTGGCGAATTCTTTGGTCAGTGTGCTGAGTATTGTGGAACATCGCATGCCAATATGAAATTCAAGGTCGTTGCAGTAGAACCTGCTGAGTTCGACGCATGGCTTTCTGATCAGTCCGCTCCAGCTGTGGAATCACAAGATCCACTGGCGCTGGAGGGTGCGAAGGTGTTCAAAAGTGCAGGCTGTTCAGGCTGCCATTCTTTAAAAACTATTGCTAGATCTGGATCAAAGGGTCGAGTAGGACCCAATCTGGCCCACGTCGCCTCCAGGAGACATTTGGCTGCTGGAATGATGGATAGCTCTGATGGAGCTGGCAACGTAAATGATGCATATCTCCAAGAGAATCTACGCAAATGGCTTGAGAATCCTTCCGATATTAAGCCTGGCAACATAATGTCTAGCCAGGCCGCCGTATACACGGATCCTGACAAATCTCTAACAGAGCGGCAGATATCTGCGCTTGTTGCATATTTAACAAGTCTTAAGTGAGTTAGTGTATTTATACATGGCAATTTTCCTAAAGCCGGAGGCGCTTAAGTGAGCACATTACCAATAGCTATACCAAGACCAGTACATCCCGCTGGCTTGTGGAATTGGCTAACCACCATAGACCACAAGAAAATAGGGATCCTATATGGCGTAACTGCGTTCATAATGTTCATATCTGGCGGCATTGAGGCAACCCTAATGCGCGTACAATTAGCTCAACCTGAACTAGATATCGTCAGCGCCGCTGTCTTTAACCAGCTCTTTACAATGCATGGAACAACAATGATTTTCCTAGCGATAATGCCGCTGGGAGCAGCGTTCTTTAACTTCGTCATCCCACTACAGATTGGAGCCCGAGATGTTGCGTTCCCAAGACTCAATGCATTCAGTTACTGGACGTTTCTCGCCGGTGCGGTGATGCTAAAGTTAAGCTGGATTGGAGGAGCAACTGACGCCGGTTGGTTTGGATACGCCCCCCTTACATCCATAGACCAAAACCCGGGAAAAGGAATCGATTTTTGGATAATTAGCCTCCAGGTTCTTGGTGTTGCTTCACTGGCAGCATCGTTCAATTTCATTGTCACCATAATAAATATGCGTGCTCCAGGAATGACAATGATGAGACTTCCTCTTTTCACGTGGATGTCGTTCATCACGGCTATTCTGCTAATACTCGCCTTCCCTGTTATTACAGTGGCGTTGATAGAACTAACTCTTGACCGCTATTTTGGTTTCAACTTCTTCAACGTAGCAAGAGGAGGAAGTGTAGTACTTTGGCAACACTTGTTCTGGGTGTTTGGACACCCAGAGGTATACATATTGATACTACCTGCAATGGGCATTGTGTCGGAAATACTACCGGTTTTTTCAAAAAAACCTTTGTTTGGATATACAACGGTCGTCTTGGCTGGAGCAATAATTGCTGTCATGGGATGGATGGTTTGGAGCCACCACATGTTTACAGTAGGGCTAGGTCCAGTAGCGAATGCTGTCTTTACCATAACAACCATGCTTATAGCTGTACCAACTGGAATTAAAGTTTTTAACTGGATAGCAACTATATGGGGGGGATCTATTAAAATTACCACTCCCATGGCATTTGCACTCGGATTCATAGCCATGTTCCTCATTGGAGGGATCAGCGGTGTAATGCATGCCGTATCCGCATCAGATGCCCAGCAGCAAGATACGTACTTTATACCGGCACACATACATTATGTGTTATTCGGTGGAGCAATCATGGCGCTGACATCTGGGATCTATTATTGGTTCCCCAAATTTTCGGGGAGAATGTTTGATGAGAAAATGGGAATGCTTCATTTCTGGCTCATGATTATTGGACAAAATGTCACATTCTTCCCTATGCACTTTGTGGGGCTTGATGGAATGCCGAGGCGTATCTACACATATGCAGAGGGAATGGGTTGGGATCTGTGGAATCTTGTGGGAACATTGGGGGTGTTTATACTTATCGCTGCTTTCGTAATATTCATCCTGAACATGGTGAAAAGTTGGAAAAGTGGACCAGAAGCCCCTGGAGATCCCTGGGACGCAAGGACCTTAGAGTGGTCAATACCCTCTCCACCACCAGAATATAATTTCAAAGAGATACCTGTGGTCAGATCTCTAGACGACTGGTGGAATACTAAACAGGGTGGAAACTTTAAAGAGGTTCCTGTCGCAGGTGGATCAGGTGATGAAGAACACAACATTCATCTTCCTCAACCTTCTTACTGGCCCCTGGTAACGGCACTCGGATTATTCATCGCTGCTTATGGCGTTGTATTCAATCAATTGTTCGTTCCTTGGGCTATCGCTATCATAGGTACTTTTATAGGTTTCGTGGGGGTTTACGCTTGGTCCTTAGAACCAGTAAATGATCCCGACGAAGATTCGGCCCACTAAGGGAGTCTGGTCAATTGGCACAGGAACACACAGCGACAGCAGATCATGGTGAGCACGAAGCTACTACAACCGGTTTAAACCATCGAAAAATGCTCATGTGGGCATTTCTTGGTTCGGATTGCATGTTCTTTGGCTCTCTGATCGCTACCTATCTCGTATATCAAGGTAAAAGTCTTTCGGGTCCCCTACCGATTGACGTATTCGACATACCCGTAACCTCCGTAAGCACTTTTGTGCTCTTAATGAGCAGTATGAGCATGGTCTTAGCGTATTCAGCTTTGACTCGTGGAAACATGAAGGGTTTCCGCATATGGATGGTATCCACTGCCATTATGGGCTCCACATTCATAGGGTTTCAAGTTTATGAATTCAGTAGTTTCTCAACCCACCATATACACTTTGAATGTAGTGAAGTTGCGGAGAAAATACAGCACGGGGAATACGTAAAGGCCGGACACAATTACTTCTACCAGAACGAATGTCTAGATCAGAATGGAATTCTCAAGGCTGACCACCACATAGACGAAGAATATGGTTTAAAGCCACAGACTAATTTATTCGGCACGACATTTTTTACTCTGACCGGCTTCCATGGAGCTCACGTTACTCTTGGTGTAGTTTGGCTGCTCTCAATTTTCTTCCTGTCTTTCAAGAAAGGGGTTATAACTAGAGAGAAGAATCTAGATGTCGATCTAGCGGCGCTTTACTGGCACTTTGTGGACGTTGTTTGGATCGTGATTTTCACGGTTGTTTATCTATTCGGAGTATTTGAGGGTTTCTAGAAACTTAACCCAATGGAGATTAAATGAGTCAGGAGATGAATCCTTCCGAGGCCCATAACGCACATCCTACGGCAGGTTTATATTTCAGAATCGCTATGATTCTCTCGGTAGTCACGGCTATCGAAGTTGGAATATTCTATCTGACGTGGTTGGGATACTGGATTATACCCATCTTATTTGTGCTGTCAGCGGGGAAATTTGCTCTCGTTGCAATGTATTACATGCACCTGAAGTTTGACCATAAACTATTTAGTCTTATGTTTGTCGGGGGGTTTGTTCTAGCGACCTCCGTTATATTCGCCCTTATATTCCTGTTTCAAGTCTGGCTATAAGAACGCAGAAATAATCATCCCGTCTGCAAATCTAGTTTTATTGGAAGCAGCTATCACAAGGATACTTTCTAGAACCAATGAGTGATCTTGCGACTTCCGTCTTACTTCACTGGCATGGGCACCCTGACGTTTTAATTGGATTATTTATCCTACAAGCCGGATATTTAATTGGGATTGGACCTGCAAGAAAAAAGTTCAATCTGTCACAAACGGTAGACCCAGGTCAAACACTACTATTTTCGTCGGGCGTCTTCGTTATATTCATCGCTTTACTTTCGCCCTTGCACGCTTTGAGCGATGATTACATGTTCAGTGCTCACATGGTGCAACACGTATTACTTACTCTAGCCTCTCCCCCACTACTTATTCTGGGCATACCTGATTGGTTAATATCACCAATATTTAAACGAGACCTCGTTCGCAAATTAGCAAGAATTTTATTTCATCCAATATCAGCCATCGTCATTTTCAACGTGATATTTTCGATTTGGCACATCCCCATCCTCTATGGATTGTCTGTAACACACCACTCAGTTCACATTTTTGAGCATATGCTATTTATGATCGCTTCATTCGTGATGTGGTGGCCGTTATGTAGCAATGCAGCCGCTGTGCCTAGACTCTCTTACCCGCTACAAATTATTTATTTATTTGTAATGTCATTGGCTCAGATCATTGTCTTTGGCATCGTTACATTTGCTCCCGAGCCCATTTATAATCATTACTTGGACACTCCCAAATTTTTTGGGGTTAGCGCTTTGGTCGACCAACAACTTGGTGGAATAATCATGAAAGTGGGAAGTGGTTTCTTATTCCTTAGCCTAATAATAACGGCTTTCTTACGTTGGTTCAGTGAGGGCTCCAAAAATGATAAAAAAGGGTATAATAAGGGGATAAATTAACGTAGGATGTTAACTGTAAATTGCAGATTGCTATCAGGAGATAAAGAAATTGAATAAAGTTGCTCTATCCGCCGTAGTTCCGGTGATTTCATTTATAGTAATAGCAGCGTTCTCGATTGTTTTGGGATACGTATTTTATCAAGTGCATCACCACACGGATCTCGGAACTTACGGGGTCATTGTAATTGGTTTAGCCCTACTTATCCTCACTCCCGTAATAGCTTTTATCTTGGAAAAAAGAACCGAAAAATAGACCTTTTAACATACAGAGAGGTCAACGACTGTGCCAATTGCACACAAGTGTTTGGCCAGAATTTTTTTTCTGCTAATATGCTCACTCATAGTCCTGTTATGTTCCGGATGCAATAACTCTAGAGTATCCGAATATGAAGGAACTTTTTTGTCGAACCACGAGGCAAGTGAGTTCTCTGCCCTTGATCATAAGGGACGGGAGGTATCTAATCTAGAACACAATGGGAATGCTGCCTTACTGACTTTTCTTTTTACACAATGTACCGATGTTTGCCCTATAGTAACGTCGTCTATTAAAAAGGCCCTTAACCTACTCGAAAACCCTTCTGACGTTGTTGTGGTGATTGTTACAGTAGATCCAAGCGGTGATACTCCGGCCGCCGTGCAAAATTATATTTCGAAATGGGACCTAGGAGACAACTGGTCGTACATTACCGGACCAGAAGAACTGGTCAAGCCGATATGGATGTCCTACTTTGTAAGCCCTCAAATAGCTCAATCAACTAAGAATTCTCTGGAGAACTCATTTAATCGGAAATATAAGGTCACGCACACTTCCCCAGTGTACATACTTGATCGTCTAGGAAAAGCGCGAGTAGTTCACACAAGTCCGATCGACCCTAATGAAGTCGCTGGCGACTTAAAAAAAATGATAAATGAAAGAAGCCAAGCCTTTGAGTAGCCTGGCTTCTTTCATTTATCAGCAAAATTTATGATACTTAGGCAGCTTCCGCTTCTAATGAGGCCTGCGCTTGAGTCACGATTTCAGTAAAGGCGCTTTCATCAGCAACCGCTAGCTCAGCCAGCATTTTTCTATTTATCTCAATACCAGCAAGCCTCAATCCATGCATAAGCTTACTATATGTAACGCCATTAGCTCGAGCTCCAGCGTTGATTCTTATATTCCACAGTCGCCTCATGTCACCTTTCTTCTTCTTACGATGATCGAAAGAATACTGTCCTGCATGTATAAGAGACTCGTGGGCTCGTCTATACAACCTGTGTCTAACCCCTTGATGACCTTTTGTCATTCCAAGAGTCTTTTTATGCCTTCGGCGCCGTGTAACGCCGGTTTTTACTCTGGTCACGTCCTCTCCTAGTCCTAATGCTGTAAATCTACTACGATTCTAATCAATGTATGGTAACAATCTCTTAAGTCTTGGCACATCAGCCTCACTTACGGGAAGCTTAGCGGTATAAAGTCTTTTTACTTTTTTAGGCTTCTTCCTTCGAAGATGACTACTCATTCCCTTCATCCGAACCAGTGACTTTAAAGCGTTTCTTAGCTCCCTTATGGGTTTTAAGCTTTGGCACGTTCTTTATCCTTATTCAAAATTTCTTTCTTGAGGGCTACGCTCGGCGCTAAAATCATGGTGAGGGATCTGCCCTCAAAGCCTGGGGCTTTATCCAGCATGGCGTCTTCCTGAAGGTCATCTGCAACATTATTCAGAAGCCCCATACCTATTTGAGGGTGTTGCATTTCTCTCCCTCTGAACATAACGGACACTTTCACCTTAGAACCTTGTGAAAGTAGTCTCTTAACCATCCTGGTTTTAGCAAGTCGGTCATGTTCACCTATCCTGGTTTTCATGCGAACTTCCCTAAGTTGGTTAGTGGTCTTAGTTTTGTTGAATTTCCTTGACTGTCTCTCTTTTCTGGTTGCTTCATACCGAAACTTCCCATAGTTCAACAGTCTACAAACCGGAGGGTTAGCAGCGGGTGCTACTTCCACTAAATCTAACCCTTTTTCAGTTGCTAAATTCAATGCATCAGGAGTGGGCATCTCACCCAGTTGGTTTCCTTTATCATCGATGAGGAGCACTGATGAGACACGAATACGATCGTTTACCCTATAATTTTTTGGTATTGTTTTTCTCCAATTTACTTAAATATAAAAAGCCCAGCCTAGTCACTGGACCACACTGAATATAGCACACAGGAATAGCTACTTCAACAGATCTCTTATCTTCATTGTTAGAGAACCCTATTTGCAGACTCGCTATGTATTCTATTAGTAATGTCCGGGAGGGATAGGGCGCCCAGATCCTCACCAGATCTTAAGCGCACTCCAACCGCTTCAGCTTCTACTTCTCTATCACCAACGATAAGCATATAGGGGATTTTTTGAAGCTGCGCTTCTCTAATTTTAGCATTCATCCTCTCATTTCCATCATTTGTCTCTACACGTATCCCAACATCTGACAATTTATCCTTCACCAATTGAGCATATTCTAAATGTCGATCAGAAATAGGAATTATTGTCGCCTGGACTGGAGCAAGCCACACAGGAAATGCCCCCCCATAATGCTCAATTAGAATTCCCATAAACCTCTCTAGTGAACCGAATATGGCTCGGTGCACCATGAAAGGCTGATGTTCTGCACCATCCTCACCAATGTATGAGAGCCCAAAGCGTTGCGGTAAATTAAAGTCAAACTGAACGGTTGTACATTGCCATGACCTACCAATAGCGTCCCTGATATGTATATCGATCTTGGGTCCATAGAACGCTCCTCCTCCCTCCTCTACTTCAAACTCCAAACCACGAGCATCCAGAGTGTTCTTGAGTGATTTTTCAGCTAAATCCCATTGATCGTCTGAGCCAACTGCTTTTTCCGGCCGTGTGGAAAGACTCAGTGCAAAATCCTCAAATCCAAATGCTCCAAGTAGATCAAATGTGAGATCCAAAACACCGTCTATTTCAGCCTCTATCTGATCCGAAGTACAAAATATGTGAGCATCATCCTGAGTCAATCCACGGACCCTCAACATGCCGTGTAAAGTTCCACCTCTCTCATATCTATACACCGTACCGAGTTCACCAACCCTCATTGGAAGCTGACGATAACTTCTCAAATCTGACTTGTAATACATTATGTGGAACGGACAATTCATGGGCTTAAGGTAATAGTCTTGCCCATCCGTTTCAGAAGGAGCAAACATATTCTCGTTAAAGAAATCTAGATGACCGCTTGTCTGCCATAAATTGGCTCTACCAATATTCGGAGTATAAACAAGATCATATCCTCTACGGTAATGTTCACTCTTCCAGAAATCCTCAAATATAGATCTTACTCGAGCTCCTTTAGGATGCCATATAATTAGTCCAGGACCAGTTTCCTCATGAATGGAATAAAGGTCTAACTCTCGGCCAAGGGTCCTATGGTCACGTTTTCGGGCCTCATTCAACCTCTCAATATGCTCATCCAATGCTTCCTGGCTTTCCCAGGCTGTTCCATATATACGCTGCAACATGGGACGATTCTCATCCCCTCTCCAGTACGCACCTGCAACATTTAAGAGTTTGAATGCGGGAATCTCTCCCGTAGATGAAACGTGTGGACCGGCACATAAGTCTTCGAAAGAACCATGACTGTATGTACTAATAATTTCCCCTTCAGGTATTTCCGCGATAACTTCTAATTTCAGAGGTTCATCAGCATTCATAGCAAGGATTTCTTCTAGAGAATATTCAGAATATTCAAAGGATAAATTTCTTGCAATCGTTTTTTTCATCTGACGTTCTATCTTTTGAAGATCATCGTCAGATAAAGGATCTTCTACTAAAAAATCATAGTAGAACCCGTCTTCCGTAGGCGGACCGATGGCCAATTTTGTATCTGGATACATATCTGTCACCACATCAGCCATAACATGTGCTGCAGAATGTCTTATACGATGTCTAAGGTCCTCTAGTTCATCTTCTCCCATTCTTACCTCAATATTCGGAAGGATTTGTTTGGACAAAACCTCCATTATTTAAAAATCTCCAACCTGTAATGGTTATATTGTCGATCTTAGAAGTATGCAATTCAACCTTGAAGAATATATCCTACTATTGGTCTGATACAGATCCATACTCAGGAAGTCTTTTCCTAATCGGGCACCTAGTTGCAAAAAGTCGATCCATAGCGAAAAGCGCGACTTTAATTTTTTGCATGCTTCCTCTACTTATTTTGATATATCTCAAAATAAGGTGCTTATCTCCTTAGCTAAGGAGATCCCTCCAGCACTAATTATAACTGCCAATAGATACGTCCTGAACTGAGCCTCTTCAACTTTTTTAACGACTATAGTAGCCAAAACAAATCCAACAAAAGCAGGGAATATTCCAAAGATAGTCAACACTGCTGCTTCTTTAGTAAACATCCCTGAAAATATATATCCGGAAACCGCAGTTCCTTCAACTACAAGATAATAGAGAGGTAATGAACCTCGTAAAGAATCACGCTCCCAATTCCTCGACACAGCTGCAATAGCCATCAATGGGCCACCTATTCCAGTAGATGTCAGCAGCGCTCCAACAACAAAGGAAATCACGTTAAATGAAGATGGGTTGCTTATAAAAGTGTGGGACCGATAAAACCCAACATAAATCCCCAACCCTATAATCGATACAGATATAAAAATACCCAATAGGGTGGAAGACATGAAGTCAAGAATCAACAACCCAAACGGCACGCCTAACATTCCACAAATTATTGGAACGGTCATTTCTCTGAATCGAACTTGGCACCTATTCTGAACAATCATGAAAACGAATACTGCGAGTGAAACAGTGTTAATAACTACGACGGTGGTCTTTGGATCTAATATAATCAACATTAAGGGAGACGCCGCTAACGCAATTCCGAATCCCGCAGAGCTCAATACAAACGACCCGAATAGTAAAGCCAAAACAGTTATTATGATTTCGGGCAATATATCAATCATATAAATTGATCGGTTCTGTGTTTCGCACCGATATGATAAATAGAATTACGGACACAACGGCCGGAGTTACAGCCCAAATATATCCCCAATATGAAAATAACAAATACGAGACAACGGCTAGGAGAATAGTCAGGAAAGAAAGTGTACCGCGGACTCTCGAACTATTCAGAGATTGAAGAAAAAGTATCCCCACTAATATGACTGAAACAAACGCCGGCGTTAGAGCCCATATATATCTCCCATTTGAAAACAGGGAGAATGAAAATCCTGCTAATACCACCGCTATAAATACTAACCAATAAGGCGTTTTGTTTTGCCCAAACTGCTGCATAATATTACAAATGGTGAATTACAAAAGGGTTGGAAAAAGGCCCCCGGGTCTGCAACCCGGGGGCCTTTTAATTCAGATCTCACTCTTACCAAGTAAAAGCCTAGACTGGCACTGCCTCTAATTTTTCCCTTATAACAGCCCTAAGCTCTTTTACTCTGGGCAAATTAGGGAACTGTCCATCCTCTTCAGCCTTGTCATATATCTTGTCGCCATCGGCAAATACTTGCAAGATTCCACCCGTACCAGGGGTTATCTTAATAGCTATATCTTTGCCACCCTCTGCGAAAAACTCGTTGGCCATCCAGGCCGCCGTACCATGATGCGCTCAAGGGACGCAATAGATAATCTCTACCTCAAACTTTCCTTCTCCAGCCATATAACTCTCCTTACTCTGAATAGTAATACCCGAAAATTAACACACCATCGATTTGTGGTCAATCCACTTTGCAATCGTGATGTAAGGGATTAGGCAATTTTATACATCTATATCCATTCCCATATCAACTATCCGCCGTTCTTTGGAAGCTCCTGCTTCAACTCTTTCCTGAAAACGAGACCATATTTCTTCTTTTTGAGTCACTGTAAGATCTTCAGAAACGCTCAATTGAGTGTTTAATTCATCCAAAGCAAGATCCTGTTGAGTCCCTTCAGGCATATCAAAAAATTCCCTATCAAACGATGGAAGTTTCCCTGATGGATAATATCCTTTACCTTGAAGTTCAAACGCCTCCAAGTCGTCACTGCCCTTTCCCAATATTTCTCCTGTTTCCAGGTAATGCTCCATAACGGGAGCCATTCCATATTTTTGAACTGGGCAGACTTTTATGCATATTCCACATCCAGAAAATCTCGTCATAACTGGACGACACCTTCGGGTTATTAGTTTGTTTTTCTCAACTCCCCTAAACCAGACTCTTTGAGCCTGGATAGCCTTACCCGGGCATCGCATAAAGCAAATCTGGCATGTTTCGCACAGCTTATATATCCCATAATCAACCGGCGAGTCATAGGTGAGAGGAGCATCAGTTATGAGGACCTGTAGGCGCGCCCTAGACCCAAAGTGGGGAGATAATAGTTGCCCGTTAACTCCAAGTTGCCCTAAACCCGCCTGCACAAACATGGGGATCACAGGTCCAAAATGCCATACTGGCCCAGATATTTGGGCGCTATATCCACTTTGGAGCAAATATTCTGCCAGCATGATTGATAGCTCTGCCTGTTTTAAATAGGCATCCCCTTGAGCCTCTTCTGCGGTCATACCAGGTATTTCCTGAGTCTTAACGTAGTCTTGCTCTACAGCAAGGCATATTGCATTAGGTAGATCCTGTCTAACATGAGACCGCCTACTGCTGTAAATGTATCTTTTGTCGAATCGAACAAACCCTACCTCTCCATATCCCAATTCTCTGGCCTTAGCTCTCACAGCATTGGAAATATCCGTGCAATCGGAACTCAATGAAGGTGAACGTTTTGAAATATCCGCTAATCTATCGACCCACGGAAGTATTTTTTTCTGATAATCCGAATAAAGTTTGGATATCTCTGGACTAACCTTCTCTCTTTCCTTCTCAGCCCATGCAGCAGAGGCGCTTTCAGTCAGGGAATAGCTTTCAAGAGGAAATTCCCTGCTGTAATAAGAAACCTCCGGATCCCGAATAGGGACCCCTTTTACCTTAAGAAGGTCCTGTGCGACTGGTATGGATATATCTGGATCTCCCGGAGTCCTGCCAGGCCTATTAACTTCCAAACCGAGTTTACGGCGTCCCATTTGTATAAGCTCACATCATTTTAAAATTTTTATTATTTCAATACAGTGGTAAAGACCCCAAATATTTCAGAATCCTGAAACGGTTTCACTCTGAATATTTGATACTTCAACGTCAGGCCGAGAGTTCTCAAGAAACATAATACTCTTATTTAGAACCGACTCAGCATGTCTAGACTTTGTGCTAACAACCGCCAGTCCAAGAACTCCTATATCTGGCATGTCATTACTATCTACTTCAGCTATTGACACCTTGAATCTATTAGAAACACGCTCGATGATGGATTTAACTATCCCTCGTTTTTCTTTCAAAGAACGAGATGGAAGAATCAAGGTTATTCTACTCACTCTCACAATCATATATATCCACTCAGCATAAAATTCTTTAAGTGAAATCTACCTTGAGATATGTTTCCTCATTTTTCAAGGGAAACATGATTTCCTCCGTTCCGCCTAAACCAATTCACCTTCAATAGATATTTGCGTCGTTTAGTATCGTAGAGGTCTTTGGAAGTCCGATCTCACTTTCTATTAACTTTCCAACCAACAATTGTATCTAAAATGTGATTATATATTGCCATGAAATTACGTACATTCTTAAGTAAATCTACAATATCCTCCACAGTATCAAGACTGGGAAAAGAAATACGTGCAAACCACACAGGTCCAGTTACTCTGTTATCCGTGTTAAAAGGTTCAATATGTTTCACCACTGACCTCATGAGAGAATTAGATGGCGAAGTAAAAGTAAGTTTTGCTACCGTTTCTAGTTATTCCGGGAAATCAAGTGGTGAAATATCTTATGCCAGTCCCAACCTAGAAGATATATCTAACTCCAATGTGATTATCGTAGAAGACATTGTAGATACAGGGAAAACACTGGATTTTCTCATAAACCAGGTAAAACTATTGAACCCAAAAACTCTCCAAACATGTGTCCTACTTGATAAGCCGTCAAGAAGAGAAATTCCCGTTACAATAGACTACCTTGGACATACAATCCAAGATCTTTTTGTCGTAGGGTATGGCATGGACTTCAAAGATCGATTCAGGAACTTGCCCTACATTGGGGTCCCCACCAAAATCACTTTGTCACCGTCGATGCACTGCCCGAACTCAGATTCAAAACCACCACCATGGAGGACAAAGGAGGACAAAATTGCCAGATCAAATATCAATAGCCAAAGTCGGGTTGTATGGTGAAAAAATTCTCATTAGATGGAATGACGGGCATGAAAGCAGTTACGGTGCTCGAGAAGTAAGAATAAGCTGTCAATGTGCTGAATGTGTTGAAGAATGGAGTAAAAGACAGCTGTTGGATCCAGCATCGGTGCCCAACGATCTGAAGGTCGAAGACAATCTAATGATCGGGAATTACGCTATTCAGTTCCTTTGGAGTGACGCTCACTACACTGGAATATTCCCTTTTGATGTGCTGAGGAGTTTATGCCCCTGCACCACCTGCAAAAATACTCGAGAAGAAAAGACTTCCTAGAATTAGACTATCTTTTTCACAGCTCACCAACTAAATGAGAAAGTACCCCGACATAGAAGTACCTTCTCATTTCACAAAAAAATTAAGCTGGTTTGAACTTGGGAAGTGCAAGCTCCTCTGTAATATCTTCAAATACTACTTCAAGGTCCATTCCGATCTGCAAATTGTCAAAAGTGGGATTATCTATAACTATGTTAGTAGCCATCTTAGGGCCCTCTTCCAACTCCACGATCGCTGTCACGAAGGGAACATCATCCACAAATCCTGGATGTGGAGCCCTTTGAACAATACCGTAGGTAAACAATGACGCTTTTCCACTAGCCTTGATCCAATCAGTATCCTTCGAGAAACAGCAAGGTGATATATCTCGGGGATAAAAGTAGGCCGTGTCACAGGAATTGCATTTCCTAAGCCAGAGCTCATGTTCTTTAGCCTTCTGCCAATATACGTCCGATTCTCCCTGTGGTACTGGTATAGGTTTGTTATAAGCCATGTTAAATTACTCCTAGTTGCTCCTAATCTATTGCCAGAACGGTTGTACCGGTAGAGGAAAGAGATCCTCCCGTGCCATTGATAAGACAAAGCTTGGGGTCATCTAGTTGGCGATCCCCACATTCACCTCTGAGTTGTCTAACAGCCTCCAGAACCAAAAACATACCGTACATCCCAGAGTGAGTGTACGAGAGCCCACCTCCCGAAGTGTTCATTGCAAAGTCGCCACCTGGAGCTGTTCTCTGATTTGCCACAAAGTCCGGAGCCTCTCCTGGCCCACAAAAACCAAGGCTTTCTAAGGTAGCAAGAACCGTGTAAGTAAATGAGTCATAAATCATGGCAAGATCAATATCGTCGTGAGTTACTCCCGATCTCTCCAAAGCAGCCGGACCGGTATTTTTCGCAACTGTCCTTGTGAGGTCAGGCATCTGGCTGATTAGGTTGTGGTCATGCGACTCGGCAGCGCCCAGAACCCAGACAGGTTTTTTCTTCGCATCTTTCGCTCTCTCAGCAGAGGTAATGACATAAGCACCTCCTGCGTCGGTTACAAGACAGCAATCAAAGAGATGGAAGGGTTCAGAAATCCATCGCGAATTATGGTAATCATCAAATGACATATCGTCTTTCATGTATGCCTTAGGGTTAAGCTGAGCCCATTTGCGAGTCGCTACTGCTACCTCAGCCATCCCTTGTCTAGCATATTCTTCACCATATTGGTGCATGTACCTGCGAGCAGCCATAGCATAGTTAATTGGCGCTCCCAGGAATCCATATGGGGTTTCAAACTGAGACCCCGGATCTGCGTCATCTCCACCTGGGCGGCTTCTCCGGCTTCGCCCAGCTTCTCCGTGCGTGACGAGTGCCACATCACAGTAACCAGCATTAATAGCTGCCATAGCATGAGCAATGTGAATGATAAACGAAGACCCACCTACAGCAGTGGTATCGGTGAAACTTGGCTCAATACCAAGGTATTCAGCTAAATTCAAGGTTGAAGTCCCAGCGGTGGACAATCCATTAACATCCTTAATGGACATCCCAGCGTCTTCCAGAGCGTTGTAGGCTGCCTCAGCATGATGGGTTAAGTTCGATTTATCAGGTACTTTGCCTATCTCATCGGACTCATCAACTCCGACAATGGCGACCGTTTTACGAAGATCGGTCATTTCATTAATCCTCCTAGATTGGCTATTACTAAAGGAATTCTCTATTTATTCCATTTGCGTTGAAAACGGTGCTTAGGATACAACGCAAATGGCTATGCTAACAACATGTGATTACTTCTGATGCTACCAATTTGTGAAGGATCCATCATTTCGTCTTAGTTGTGGTGTCCAACCGGTTGGATCTACAACTCGAGTTTCAGCAACGTTTTCGTCAAAATCCACCCCCATACCAGGCTCGTCAGGACACCATGCAAATCCGTCCTCCCATTCAATCTGTTTAGGGAATAGATCTGTAGCATAGCTTCCTGGTCTCTGCGGCATTTCCTGAACCCCTACATTCGTTGAAGCCATACATAAAGCTACACAAACTGCCGCACTGACAGGACCTAATGGGTTATGAGGGACAATATCAATATAATGCGTTTCGGCCCAATGAGTTATTTTTAAAGCCTCTGTCAGACCTCCGACTATGCACAAGTCTATACGAGCATAGTTTATAAGTTCCTCTTCAATCACCTCCCTAAAAGGCCATTTACTCGCCCACTGTTCACCAGCAGCAATAGGCACTGCTACATGTCTTGCTATGGTTCTATAGCTGGCAGGATTTTCTGACCTTAAGGGATCCTCCATAAAAAACGGACGAAATTGCTCCACAGCTCTACACAAAGTTACAGCATGAGCGGTATCTAATCGAGTATGAACGTCAAAACAGATTTGAATATCTTTTCCAACGGCATCTCTAATAACACCCATCTGTTCTTCAGCAATTTTAATAGACTCAACCGGTTCAAGCGTATTAAAATTATCAACATAATCAAAAGTTGGCCCAGTCTCAGGTTGGTGCCATCTAACAAACTTCCAACCCTCATCGATGTGTTTCTTACAGCTCTCTAATAATTCTGAAATGTTGCTCCCAGCAGTATGTGGATAACACACTACCTTATCTCTCACCGGGCCTCCCAATAGCTTATAAAGAGGCATATCTAATGCCTTGGCTTTTATGTCCCATAAAGCTATATCTATGCCACTAATTGCGCATGAATAAACTTTATCAGCGGGGAAAAAGCTACCTCTGAACATCCTCTGCCACAATTTTTCAGTGCTAAATGGGTCTTCACCCACAACAATCTCCGATAAATGATCTATAGCCTTCCCTATTGCGGCACCCCAGCGAGCTATTCCTACTTCACCAAGACCGTAAATTCCAGAATCAGTTTCGACCTTCACGATGAAATAAAGTCGACCCGCATCATCTGTAATCGGAAAGCTTTTAATTTTTGTAACTTTCATATTTACTCCTAGTAATCCATTAGAAACATAAGTCAAGATATCCCAGACTACCTGAAGGGTCAACAGAATTATTTGACGCTTTCAAGAACGGCTTTTTTTGATACCATTAGTTAGTGACTTCAATCTCTCGTGAACAGTTTGAAAGACTCGTTAGCCAGGCTCTGTCTGATTTGCCTGACGAGTTTCGCCACTCGCTCCAAAATGTCGATATCGTGGTCGATGATGTCGCTTCGACGAACCAAATCGTCGGAACAGGCATCGAGAACGCGATGGACCTCCTTGGTCTCTACGAAGGTATACCCTTAACAGAGCGATACGGTTATGACATGGTATTGCCGGACAAGGTAACGATATTCCAAAAACCTATTGAATCCATATGCGATACAGAGGAAGAAGTGGCAGAGGAAATATCGAAAACTCTGATCCACGAAATTGCTCATCATTTCGGTTTGGATGACGAGCATCTTAACCAACTAGAATCAGGTTAAGAAGGTCCAAAAAGGTCCTCTAAAGCCTTCTTTGAATCTCCGTTACTAACAGATACATCCCCCAAATCAGAATATGATTGCGCGCTTCCATAATCTCTTGTACGAACGACCACTGGCATTGGCACAGAGTGTCCAAATATTAGAGCTTGTTGTCGGGATTCTAATCTGGCGAGTACCCCTCTCAATTTTCTATTTCCAGACACCCCTGATAAAACAGAGTCTATGTCTCTTCCACTATCAAGCAGACATGACACTTTGGTACCTATCTGACTCATTACTTCCTCATCTATATCACTGGGACGCTGATCAACCACCAAAAGAGTTACATTATATTTTCTCATTTCACGAGCGATAGTTCCGAATATAGTCTGTCCAGACATAGATGAACTCAAAAACCTATGAGCCTCCTCAATCGTGATCACTAAGTTAGGAGGTTCAGCAAGTTTATCTCCCATTGCAAGTTCTTTCTGCCTCTGATACCTGTTATATATCCTCCTTGTGAGTATATTGGCAACCAACATATACGCAGTCGGGTTATTGCCGTGCTTTCCAAATTCAAGTACAACATGTTGACCAGCGTTAAGTCTCTGCAAAATCATCTCAGCTGAATCCTCAACTCTATCCTGAGAAACAAAATCGAACCGCGTCAAACGTTCAAGACGCCTTCTAAGGGCTGCCAAAGCGGAACTGTTAACATTGATTTCACTAGCCAGTTCATTGGTTGCCTCACTCGATAAGTTTATAAATGAGTTGAACCATCTACCCGGTCCAAAATGAGCCTCAAGTGAATATGCAGCATCAGCCGCTATCGAGGTTAAATCTAGGGTCTCTCTGAGAAGTTGTATATCCTCAGGTGCTATGTCCGAATACCCAAAACTGACTACGTGGTCAGGGACAAATCCCCGCCTTTCCGCACTCTCTGAATCCATAGAAAAAACAGATACTTTCGAGCTAAATAGCTGCTTCAGGCCTTTTACATCATGATTTCTCTCACTGGTGCCTTTCCAGCCGTATTCATTATGCATATCAAAGATCAGATTACTCGCCTTACCACTTTGCAGAATGCCAATCAAAAGCAACCTAGTCAAAAAGGTCTTACCTGTCCCACTTTTGCCAAAAACGCCATTACTTCTTTTGACCATCTCATCAAGATTAAGGCAAAGTTTCGCCTCCATATCCAGAGGGCTACCAATCCAGAATCCTCCATCAGCCTCAGAACCAAAAACGCTGTTTATATCCTCTTCACTGGCTTCCATCACTTCGGAGAAATGAGCCGGAATAGTTTTTGCAGGCATTGGACCTGTGGAATCTGCTTGTTGATCAATACCAATAGTCAACATCGGCTCCACAGTTATAGCCCCATATGCTGAGGTGCCACTTAAAGTATCTCTTATGAATTTGTCTGAGACATCCGGAAGATTAAATTGCAAAGATGGATCGGATGATTCCAATGCTATATCGGTTACGACGCCAAAAAATCTACTTTCTTGACCCTGAATAACAACATTAGAACCTACTTTTACCCCTTCCACGGAAGAGGTACTACTTAAGCGCACTTTTACTCCATCCCCCAGTGACCCGGCTACAACCAATCCAAGCCTATTCGAGTCAGTCATTTGGAATCCTCCTCAGAATCCCTTCTAGGCGTCTTGTGTCATTTCCAAGGAGCAAAGCCAAGCGCCTTGCCGACTCAGCCCGAAGTTCCGTCTCTTCTGGTAATGCTTGGCAGGCATGTCTAACGAACGCCGCCACTACGTCATCGGACTGAGGTAAGTTAGCAGCTAGTATTGAACTCATAAAATCGAGTGATTTCGCGAAAGTCAAAATTTCACTCTTATCACAACGCATAACAAAAGAGTGGATTCTTGGCGGCCTCGGTGGTAAATATGCTGTTATTTGAGAAGCAACTTCATACCCAACGATCGTGGTTTTGAAGTTTGTGGTAAGCAACCTGTTCAACTGAGGGTTTTGGTCATAAACCAATTCTTCAGAAGCCAATCCTTCACCTCTAGCGACGGGTCGCCTTGTTGGATCTAATCCGGAAGTATGAGAGTAGCTGACAACACCATAAACAGAATCCAACTCTCCTGCTTTTACTAACGATCCAAGTGCAGGGGCACCATACAATTCATAGCATTGAGTTGTGAATTCATTGGTATCACTTTCGATTACTTCCCCAATTCTCGTGGTGTGTTCATTGGATTGGGTGTTCATGTCAACCATATTACAACCATCTTAAACGTTTTGACCTGTCCTTCTGGGATGTTGTGAACTCTATTCCATTGTTCTCCAAAACCTCTTCGACAAGATTGAGGAAGTAGCGGCGATCTGCTGTGGATATAACCGCCTGTTCATGAGCCTCCATCAGGGCTGTTGGATATCCTCTACCTTTCCTGCATTGCTCCATAACAACAGAATGAACAAGATCTACATTTTGTTGCTTTGATGATGCCCAAGATGGCATTTCCACTCTCGCCATTTCATATCCGGTGTTTAAATAAAAAAAAGTTATTTCATTTTCTCCATAATAATTCCTGGCCATCTGAAAGTTACTACTGAAAAGTTCAGATCTCTCTCCATCTTTCACAATCACAGACATTAGATCTCTGTCCAAAACCCCTTCAGCTGCGTTATCACAAGGTCGAGCACCTTTCCTCACCTCCCCACAGTGATACAAACAATCCGATTTCTCAT
>CAYWYV010000003.1:0-3541 GCA_964462705.1 uncultured Dehalococcoidia bacterium | reverse complement strand
ACAAACACTCCGATTTCTCATAAGGACAGGCAAGTAGGCGAATGCCATCGATGATCTCATCACTCCCTGGAAGACTTATATAACTTGCCACTACAATATTTTTTTCCTGGGCCGCTAACTTAATGTCATTAAGGGCACTTATAAATCCCTCTACCAGCACAGCCTCTATTACAAAATCGGGTATCCCGGGTCTTAACAAATCTAGCAATAGTAGAGTCCCATCTACCAAGCCCACAGTGGGCATGTCTTCAAAACTACCACGTTCCGATTTTTTTAGAGCCTCGGCCAATGTTTCTATCTCTTTTACAGACCGAATGGCGCCCAATATTGTGCCTTGTATCTGCAAAGCTTTATGAGGATTATCTGGATCGCTCACCACAGTTTCGTCAGGAGGCACAAACAGCCGTGGGTCACTCGATAGGTGAGCCTCTGAGTTATTCCCATACCTGAGATGAGCTGTACCAGTATTAATCAGAAAGCAATCTACGGGTATATGGCGATTTACGTCGATATGGGAACCATCGACCCCAATTACGGTATAGGAGGTAGGAAGAGCTGGCTCATCTATCGATTTTGATGGTTTTTCTGGAAATGCTGGAGGAGTCCACTGAAACACACCCGATGAGTTATCAGTTTTTTTCAGGAATACTTCTCTTTGAAATTCCTTCAGGACTCTTGCAGCCTCAGCGAGACGATCAGTATGCGCGGATGAAAAATTATTGAGCCCAGACATCATCGCATCCAGCTGTTTAGCCGTTCTCTCTAAATCAAGAGCCAATCAATACACCCCAAACCCATCTTCAGTAAATTTGATCGAGACCCCTCCATGGGATAGAGAGGTTCCTGGATATCTCTTCAAGAGGCCCGATACCTGTGAATATCTTTTATGAAGAGAACTGTCTTGCTGTGAACGACTTTCTGGCACATTAAAACCAAAAAGGCTGGATTGAGAATTTCCACTTAAAAACTCCCTAAAAGAATTCAAGAACATCTTACCAATTTCTTCAGTGAGTACAGGTAAATCATGTTGTAAGTCAGAACGGGTAAAAAACAACTTGATAAGAGACTCATAATCAGAAAAAGTAATGATGCTGGACAGTACAGGTGGCGGCCTTTCAGACAACAATTGGTTAGTCTGACTTGATGACTGGGCCAATTCTCGTATTGCCGCCTGGATAACTCTGAGAAGATTTGAAGCATACGACACCTGCAGGGCGCGCACAGGAATCAAAATACCTATAAAGGTGGAATTCTCACTATTTGAATTCATGAATAGTATGTACCGCCAATTCCTCTTTCTTTACGATAGATGAGGTTACCTGAGAATACGAGAATCTCCAACCCTACGTGTAATTTGTCTATAATCCAAGTAATCCATCAAGGCAAGAGCATATTTCCTACTGGTGCTGAACATATCTCTTACGTCCCCTACAGTTATCTCTCCCTCATCATTTATTCGTTGCCGGATTAGGTCAAGCATATCGTTATAAACAGAAGTCGTGAATACAATTCCATCACCAACCCGTACTACAAGACCTTGCTCAATAATGAAACCAATAATTTCTTCATCAACTTGGAGATTTGTAGGAGGGGAATAAGGATTCTCTTCAAGCTTCGACAAATAAAGCTTCGCCTCCTTCTCTTGGGCTGGTTTTAGTGAAGGATGGTAGCCATAGAGTCTGACTACCGATCCATCCTCATCAATGATCTCTCTCTTTTTCAGTAAAGAAATCAAAAGATTATACTCATTGTTTGCCAAATTTAACCGGCTTCTGAGTTCCTCTCTTTGAGCTCCCATTCTCAAAGGAAACTTATCGTGATACTCTGAAATCCACCCCACAACAGATGAAGAAATTTTCTCTAAGTTGAATGAGCTGTAATACAACCCCCCACCTATATCAACAATCGAACCTCCCTCTCTCATAGTGGATAGTTCGCTGTGAACCAACGACAGACTAATTCCAGATTTATCCGCCATCTCCACAGCGTCCATAGGAGAGCCAGGAGAAGATTCCAATGTGCTTAAAATAATGTCTGAAGCAGAATCTGATTCCAATGATTCAAGTCTTTTGATTGTTGGAACATGCTTCCTGCGATGTCGTTTGGCGTGTGTATCTACCACCACTCCGCCACCGAGCGTCGTCATGTTTGAACGAATGACGAAATAATCACCCTTTACTACCGGAGTAGCAGTAATAGGTTTAATCTGGGCCCAATAGGAAAACCCTGGCTCAGCCTTATCTTCCTCAAGAAGCCGCAGTCTAGCAATTACTTCGTCGCTTCCGGTATGCAAGGTCACAAACATGTTGTGATTCAAAGTATTAGCGACATCATCCAAAACATCCAGTTTAACGTCGAAGGCTTCACTGGGTCGCAGCCATCCTGGAACCGTGAGCACCTCTCCCCTTCTAACTTGATCTTGATCTATTCCACTAATATTGGCCGCAACTCTCGTTCCGGGAAGCACCACATCTTCTTTTTTCTTATGACTTTGTAAGCCTCTAATCCTTCCTTTATGTCCTGAGGGTGACATTTCTATTTCCTTCCCTATCTCTAGAGACCCATCTAATAAAGTCCCAGTAACCACCGTCCCAAATCCAGAAACGGTAAAAGATCTGTCGACCGGCAATCTTGGTCGGCCATTATCCGACCGATTGTCCGACGTGGTAACCATGTTATTAATGGCATCTAGTAGATCTTCTATCCCCGATCCGTCTTCAGCAGAGACTGGATATACAGATGAGCCCTCTAGAACTGTCCCTTCAATCAACTCCTGAATATCCATTGTCACCAAATCAACCCACTCCTCATCAACAAGATCTGTTTTCGACAATACAACGACGGCAGCCGGAATTTTAAGCAGGTCTAGTATTGCAAGATGTTCCCGTGTTTGAGGCATGACCCCTTCATCAGCTGCAACAACAAGCATGGCCATATCTATGCCAGCAACCCCCGCCAGCATATTATTGACGAATTTCTCATGCCCTGGAACGTCCACAATTGATATTTCTTGCCCTCCAGGAAGTGAAAACCAAGCAAATCCCAAATCGATAGTCATCCCTCGATCTTTCTCTTCCTGCAACCGGTCCGGATCAATTCCGGTAATCGCCCTTACAAGAGTAGATTTTCCATGGTCAACATGTCCTGCGGTTCCTATTACAAACATTCGAAACCTTCTTTAATATCCACTTGACTGAATAGCTACAGACAATCGAAGAATAGCATAGTCATTTCTACTTGATAGTGTTAGTTGGTCAATCAAGAATATTCCAGACCTCTTGGTTAGAATTGCGCACCTCCCACCCCTTTGTTATGTTTATCCCAAATTTTACTCATGTGTTAATAATGGATTCGGGAGGCAGCTATGAGAGAAGTAGTTATCGTAAGTGGAGCCCGTACCCCTGTCGGTAGGTTTGGAGGATCATTTAAAGACGTCAGTGCCCCAGACCTAGGATCTACAGCTATAAAGTCTGCATTAGAGAGATCAGGCGTATCCGCCGATATGGTTGATGAGGTGGTAATTGGAAATGCTGTACAAGCG
>CAYWYV010000002.1:10060-41433 GCA_964462705.1 uncultured Dehalococcoidia bacterium | reverse complement strand
TTGCTGGGGATGCCCCCACTGGATAGATGCCAACAGTTTGCCCATCCACCGAAAGTTTAGTCACCGTGCCGTCCATGCTATTAGCCGTCCAAATATACTCTCCATCGAATGCAATGCCATAGGGCATCCTACCTGTGTCGAACCTGCCAAGTTCCTCCCCATCCTTCGATAATTTTGAAACCGTGTTCTCCCGCCAGTTTGCTACCCATATATTTTCATTTTCCTGAGCGAAAGCAATAGGTACATCTCCGACCTTTGTGTGCGTCATCAACTCGCCATCAAGTGAAAATTTAGAAACGCTATCGCTATGAGCATTACCAGCCCAAACGTACTCTCCGTCAAAAAATAAGACTATAGGTCCGGCTCCTTCCGTCATTACCGGTTCTACAGAATTTCCTTCCTTATCCAATCGATACAAGAGAGTCTCCCAGCACCCAGAAGACCATACATGCTCACCATCAAACACGAGTGTCCTGGGAAGGGTGGATACAGCATAAGTCCCTAAAAGTTCACCTTCACGGGATATTCGCGTGGCATTATGATCAAACTGGTTGGCAGACCATATATTCTCACCGTCGAACACTAATGCATTAGGTTCTCTCCCGAAAGATTCATAAACTTCAAGTTCCTCACCTTGAAGATTCATCTTGCTGATAGTATGTGAAAGAGAATTCCCAACCCATAAATTATCCCCATCCCAAATAACAGGTTCAGGAGAGTTACCAACCGGAAAGGTTGAAGCTTCTGTTCCTTCCATAGTCAGCTTGGAAACCATACTTTCTGCAGGGTTAGAAACCCAAATAGTGCCCTGTCCATCGGTTGCAATAGCCCCAGGAGCGTTTCCTATATGAAAGGTCCCCATATGTGATCCGTCGTCTGAATATTTCGTCATTGTTTCATCAGCACGATTTGCAACCCAGATCCCAGTTCCATCATGAATAACGTCTCCCGGTAGTGCTCCGGTAGGAAAGACGCCCAACTTCTCTCCGTTTAGGTTATACCTTGTGAGGGTATCTTCAAGAGAATCCACTACCCATAGGTGTCCGTTACCATAAGCAAGACCCCGTGATCCAGAGCCAACATCCCAGCTACCAACAATTCCCCCATCTATAGAAATTTTGGTTAGGGTGTCGTCTTTACTGTCAACTACCCAAACATGTTCGCCGTCAAAGGCTAACTTCTGGGGATTTGAACCAGTCTGAATATTTTGCACGCTCTGACGATCCTTGCTAATACGTGTGACCACATTTCTATCAGAATTAGCAATCCACATTGCCTCCCCTGCATACAGCATGTCTGTTGGCCTACGAAGCTCAACTGGGGCACTTCCCATCCCTCCCTTGAGATCAAAAGTCCTAACAGCAAAATAAGTGCTTACCCATAACTCATCTCCGTCATGGGCCAGACTCTTTGGATAAGGGTGTAAAGGCATTGAAGAGATAAGTTGTCCATCAGTACTGTAATTCGCTATACCATCTTCGTCCTGTGAGGAAACCCATATAGAATCTTCCAGGAAGAAAATATCTGTTGGTTTACCGGGAACTTTAAAAGTTGAAATTGTTGGGATAGGTATATCCATTGCTGGGTTGGGCGGAGTCGTTGAGGGAGCCTCATACACATTTATCGGAATAGGAGCTCTTCCCGGTTCTTCGATTTCAACATTGGAAGTATTTGTTGGTTCAGGAACTATATAGAAACCACTTGTTGCTGTGAAAGTTTCGGGTTCCGTTGAGGCCTCACCATCGTTTAAAAGAGCCGGAATATCTCCACGGCGAACAAACGCCACCGTAACCAGTGAGGAAACCAACATAAGTAAGGGAACTACGGTATATAGTATCCAGGCAGGCACTACTACAGCCATGACTACCCCATCAGAGACGTTGGAATTACCTTGTCCCATTATCCCTGCAACATCAGCTATTGCCGTAATAATTATCAGTAGGTAAAGGCGGTCTCTTATAGTTTTCAAATCCACTCCTTAAAACGTTTTGCACATCTACTCTACATGGATATAACTGCTTTTACATTTCTATCCATCGTTTCACTAGTAGGAGGTTTCGAAAAGTAGAGTTCAAACTATTTCTAACCTCAGCGAGAGGCAACTCATTAACTACTTCAATTTAATTGTTCGAATGTTATTAATACCTGCTAAATTCTCAATAGAAGTCGGTCTCTGATCCCAGTCCACTACATTTTCTGGATCATAAAAGGGCCATAACTGTTCTTCGAAAATTCCAAAGCAGTTCGCCCACGCCCTGTTGTTTGTAAAAAACTCCGCGGCTAATCGTTTCCGAACCTCAATATCTAACTCACCTGACATAAGCTTAAACGCCTTGGTGGCGTAGGGAATCTCCTGTCCAGCCCCATATCGCCCGTTAGAAAAGGAACTCATATCAAACCCATGGGCCCAGTCGTAAGGAAAATTAGAATGGTTCTCTTCACGACATGTATTTATCCCGGGCAATTTGCTAGTACGAGCAATCAATCCTGGACGATATACTTCATAGTTGGTATCTATCAGATTGACGCTAATGCCCAAATTTTCTTTCCAAACTCTGCCTAACGACTCACCAATCTCAGAATTTATCCCGAACGGCCCGGTCCATATATCAAGAGAAAATCCACCTCCATATCCTGCTTCCTTAAGCAAATTCCTAGCTTTCTCATAATCTAACCCCCAACTCCATCCATCAATGTAGTTAATATTGTTTACGGACAAATAAGGTTGGTGGTTAACGTATCCAAAACCATTAAGAACACTTCCAAGAAGTTCTTGCCTGTTTATGCTCCATGCAAGGGCATTGCGAACTTTCCTAGAGTTAACCATGGAGCTGGAATTTTCGTCATAGCTACCATTTTCGAAAGGATTACCAATCCATGGTAACGATGTATCTTGGCGTCGGTTTAAGATAGATTCATCCAGAGAGCTATATTTTTCCCAATAGTTTCCGACCATCGACACGTTATGAATAAGGTTATGCTGAGCATCTTTATTCGGTAAAAATCCTTTATCCAATAGTGAAGAGTAGTCCTTGGATTGAACCTGGGCTATCTGAACTTCACCTGTTTCGAGCAATCCTGCTCTTGAAGAAGGTTCTGGAACCTCCAAAAAAATCACTTTCTCTACAAACGGACCTTGCCCTAGAGATGCACCCCAGTAGTCTACAAAAGCGTGGCCTACTATCTTCCCACCCTGACTCCACTCTTCATTGGTGAATGCTCCTACCCCAACATAGACGTCTTGCATCCCAGACAAGCCATGTTCACGAAAGACCGCTGAGCTTACTATCCCGGCAGTTTTCCAAAAAAGACTAAACCGATGTAATGGACCACGCGAGTCATAATTTCTATAGTTTAGCTTCAAGGTATAGTCATCCACCACTTCGATCTCTCGAATAAGAACTGCAAAATCGTCAGCTTGTCCATGGATAGACTTGGGATTAGTTGTGGAATTAGCATCATCGTAGGAGAACTTGACATCATCTGCTGTCATTTCGCCGTAGCCACGATGAAATTGCACTCCCTCCCTGAGTTTGAAAACAGCGGAATCCAGAGTGGGCTCCAGTTCATAAGAGAGGGCTAACATCGGCTCCATAGTCAACAAATCATTTTTCACCACTGAATTAAATAAAACATCCGTAATACCCGAAGCGTAGATCGTTTCAGCACAACCAGACGTACAAAACCTAGGTAACCCACTAGGGGAATTAACTGAATTGACAGCGACTGTTAACGTCCCAGATAAATCCTCATGCTCAGAAAATCCTGAATGGGTGGCATCATTGGGATTGACTGGAACTGCGGTCGAAAAACTCCCTTTATTCTTTAATAAGTTTTCATCAGCTGGCCCGCTATTAGTCAAATCGCATGCAACCCCAGAAAAGACAAGAAAATATACCGTAACGGCAATAGCAACTTTTGCATTAGCCCAGGCGATCTTCATAAACGACTACCTCTATAGTCTTATTACAGATAAACATCAATTTTAAAGCTATAAAATGCCCGCAGCTACACATAAACTTCCACAATAAATTTCAAGAATACACTTCCAAGAGGCCCGGATTGACCATATAGAGGCCAAGTCAAGGAGCCCAAAAAAATTACGTGCTAGAATTCTGTCGCAGCAAGTAGACCTACTTTTTAATGGCATGGACTGAAAAGTCGATTTTAAATCTGGATACTCAGGAGATAATAATGGCAGCATACGAAGGGATTTTTCCAGCAATCGCCACCCCACTTAACAGTGATGGGTCATTTAACGAACAAGCATTTCGAGAGGTGATGGAATTTAATATTCAGTCCGGAGTAGGAGGATTTTGGGTTGCAGGAGGCAATGGCGAAAGCGTATTACTCGACGATGAAGAAAATATGCGCATCGTTACTGCAGCTGCTGAAGTGAACGCAGGGAGGATTAATAACATCATGCATGTGGGTGCTCCTACCACCGAGCGATCCATTAAGATGGCGGAACACGCCGCTTCCGTAGGTGCTGAAGCAATTTGCTGTGTTCCACCTTTTTTCTACAGCCAGACTGACGAAGCGATAGTGGAACATTACAAGGCAGTTGCCGCCGCCGCTGACCTGCCATTTTATGTATATAACTTGCCGCAGTCCACAGGTGTGGAAGTAACACCAGATTTAATGAAAAAAATTCAAGATAACGTTCCACAGCTCGCCGGATTAAAACATTCATCGGTCAACTTCGCTAATGTTCGGGAATGGGACAGGATGGGACTTAAATGCTTCATAGGAAGCAGTATGCTTATGCTTCCGGCCCTAACGATTGGTGCTATCGGATGTATAGACGGTCCGCCATGTGCTGCTCCTGAACTTTGGGTTGATATTTGGAATAAGTGGCAGTCTGGTGATATTCAAGGTGCTATAAAAGCCCAGGCACATGCTTCAAAATTTACCGACATCATGAGAGAAGTTGGAGTCCACAGTGGGACGAAAGCTGTTCTCACTGAAAGACTGGGAATTGACTGTGGAAGCGGAAGGCTCCCAAATCCCCCATTAGAAGGCGCTAGAAGAGAAGAAGTCCTTAAGAAAGTTGCCGCCCTTGGGATAAACCCTGTAGCTGTTCCTTTGGGTGGGGATTAATCGGTCCTAGGGCAGACTAAATGCCTAACACTATATCGGATATAGATATCATGAAGGGTGTCACTACTCTTACGTTCGACATATTCGGCACTGTTCTCGACCTGGCCGGTAGTTTAACCCCACCACTGGAAGAACTTCTAAACGAATGTGGCGTCAGTGAAACCGTACAGGCCACTGATGTATGGGCACAATGGCGTCACCGCCAACGCATCGAACAGTATCAGGACAACCTCCTCATGCTAGGCCACAGTGGATATCTCGCGGTAAAACGAAGGGCTCTACTTTACACTCTGCGAACACTAAAAGTTGACTTCCAGCAAGAACAGATTGATAAATTTATGGAAGCTTATCAAGATTTGAAACCATTTCAGGACGCACTTGACGGACTAAGACGCCTGGAAACTAAGTACGACCTTGTAATGTTGTCTAATGGGGAACAATCATATCTGGAGCACCTGGCAAGAAATCGCATCAAAGTAAATTTTAAAAGAATTCTATCGGCGGAAAGTGCGGGAAACTTCAAGCCTCATCCAATCGTATATCGATTTGCAGCCAGAGAGTTAGGACTTGAACCACAGGAAATAATGATGGTTGCAGCCCATTCTTTCGACATACTTGGAGCAAGGCACAGTGGCTATCGTGGTGCCTATGTGAACAGATATGACTTACCTTATGATGACTCAGAATATAGGCCAGATTTCATAACCAAAAATTTCCTGGAACTCTGCGATGTCCTAGAAGTCTAGATTGCTCTGAATAAGAGTGGGAGGAATTGCTCAATGGCAGAGATAAGCTATGAGAAGGTAAGGATAGGAATTGCATTAGGAGGATGGCCATTCCCTGAACCTGAACCACAGCTATTGTGGAACTACACCGAACGTATGGAGTCCTTGGACGTAGATTCTATTTGGTTCACTGATCGGATCGTGTCACCCACTTTCACTTTAGAAACCGTCGTTGCAATGTCATTTATAGCTTCGAGAACTACCGAACTAAAATTTGGTACAAGTGTAATAGCATTGCCACTCCGCAACCCAACGATTCTTGCAAAGGAGTTAGCCACCATTGATTTTTTGTCGGGTGGTCGATGCCTGCCAGCTGTGGGCCTGGGAACAGAAGATGAAATAGAATACGAGGCTTGTGGAACTGAGAAAAGAATTCGAGTCAGCAGGACAGAAGAGGCAGTACATTTATTACGCCGACTTTGGTCTGAGGACAATGTAACCCACAAAGGCAAGCATTTTACCCTAACTAATGTGACTGTCCAACCTAAGCCGGTTCAGAAAAATCTCCCCCCTATTTGGTTCGGTGGAAGAAGCGAGCCTGCTCTCAGACGGACCGCAAGAATCGGTGATGGCTGGTTAGTCTCTCAAGCCACACCCGAAGAAGCTGGTGTGGGAGTCCAGAAAATAAAGTCCATGGCTTCCGAATTCGGAAACGACATAGAAGACGATCATTACGGTGCTATATTCAGCTACTGCTTCGCGGATAGTCCTAAGGAGGCAGAAGAACTTGCAAGTCCATATCTCTTACGCCGCAGAGATGATGTCAGCCCAAAGGAAATGAACGCTTTCGGGACACCAGAAGAGTTGATATCCATGCTTGATAGCTACATATCTTCAGGAATTACTAAATTTGCTCTTCGCCCCGCATGTCCTCCTGAAATGACTCATCAGCAGATGGAAATTCTCGGGACTGACGTAATTCCTAGATACCATAATTGAATCAGAAAGGTTCCTTAATGTGAAAAATATTAGAGACATCAAAGTCGGTAACGCTGTAATTTACTCAGTTTCAGACGGTGATCTAACTTTTGAGAAAAACGTGTTTTTTAATACTCAATCAGATGCTGACTGGAAACCTTACCCTGACTATCATGCCCCAACTATAGGTATGAATGTCGGATCTTTCTTGATTCATACTGTAAAAAGAACAGTACTAGTCGATACCGGGCTCGGAAAACTGGACCATCATCTGGACCAAACAACCAGAGAGACCCTTGTTGGAGAAATAGCTGCGGCTGGTTTTCAACCCCAGGACATAGATACTGTTTTCCTAACTCACATGCACATGGATCATGTGGGAACGAATATGACTGAGACAGATCAAGGATGGTTTCCTACATTCCCCAACGCTCGCTACGTTGTATCAAAGGCTGACTGGGCATTATTCGGCAGTAGGGTAAACACCCGGCCGTTTGCCTACCTAAAGGAACAGATACAGCCCCTTATTGATACCGATATTCTTGATCTGATAGAAGGGGAGATTAATATCACGGAGGAAATCACCACTCTTCCCACTCCAGGCCACACCCCAGGACACACAAGCCTTCTCATTTCTTCGGAAGGCGAAAAAGCCGTTATAGTAGGCGACGCAGCCCACGTGCCTCCTCAAATAGAGGAAACACAGTGGAGCCCTGCACCTGACAGAGATAAGGACAGGTCTGCAGCATCAAGGAAAATGATGGTGGATTTGATCGAGAAAGAACATGCTCTGATAGCGTCAGGTCACTTTCCATCACCTGGTTTCGGCAACATAATTCGGGTGGACTCCCGCCGAAAGTTTATACCAATATCCTGATTGAGTAGGTTCAAAATTTGAGCCCAGGGGGCGATATAAGGTTACCCGTAAACAGACGAGGGATAAGTAGCAGCTCTCTGTTTTTGTAATTGCTTTCGGTCGTTCTCGAGGACCGCAATGACCAGTTCTCTAATATTTCTGACTTTAAGGGGAAGTTTGCCGAGATCTCTGTTGTGGCCACACATTACGCACACAATACGAACCCCAAACATGTCTTCATCGTTCGTAAGGGTACCGGTGCCACATCTAGGACAGGAACCGGTCATTATCATCGTGTCAATCATGTGAACCTATATTCTTCCTCAATATCTCCATTCAGGTGGAATTCTAAATCAAGTCATACTCTATATGTGGTGAATGACTCCATCAATAATAACTGCCTTTGATATTTCCGCTAGTCGTATACGGATCAATTAGTAAAGAAAAATAAGTACGTTAAAATCATTCCAATTCTCCTACAGACGATACTAGTTACTCTTTAATCAATGAATGCAACCCATCAATCAAGGGAAATAAAATAATCAGAAAGAAGAACTGTAAAGCAGATTTGCAATTATCTTGCATATGAAATATGTTCCATAGCGCTCTTACTATTTAATATAGAGTCTTAACTATTTAAAACGTAACTGGATTATAATAGCTAAGTTAAACTTTACTGATATACCCACCAGATGGAGGAACATATGCCTTACAACATGAATTTTCTAAGATACCCAAAAGCAGAACATTTCGACGACGTTCTGAATGGGATCAAGGAATCATTTGATGCAACGGGCAAGCCCGGTAATATAACGATCCCCGCCTCTGGGGTTAACGTAACTCAGCAGGGACCGGCGATTGTGACACTAGTAGCTGGATTTGAAAGTCTGGACGAAATCGATCAGCTTCAAGAGTCTGTTATATCTAACCCTGAAGCCTGGAACCGCATCAATCGAATTGCATCCATGTGCCATCATGCAAACTGGGTTGTCTCAGAAATCCTAAGTGGTGCCCCAGTGATACCTGCAAACTACGAACCGAAAGTAGTTAGTCGAATATTTCTATCAGCAAAACCAGGTCTGACACAGGACCTCATTAACGGATTGATGGAAGCTCGGGAAAATACTGAAGCTGATATCAAACCTATAGTAAGCCGCCCTATCACAGGTCCCATCGGAATGCTAAGAATTTCCCAAATAGCTACGGGCTTACAAGAGCTTGAAGATCTCAGTCAGGCAACTCGTAAGGCAGCGGTACAAGCAGGTGTTCCTGATCTAGTTTCGCAGAGCCCCATAAGATCGGTTGGACGGATAGTTCATAGCAACATGCCATAACAAAATCCCCTGACTTTTTCTTAAAGTAGAAGAACAAACAACACCAAGGAGAAAAACATGCTAGGAAAAAAAGTAGCGGAAATGACAGCAATTACATCTAACAAAATGCTCCCTTCAAACAATGGGCAACCCCGATTCGAGACCTCTTGTGACGGAACAGGGACCATGCTAGGAGTGGAAGGACAGTTTATGGCCACTTACTGGGCTCAGATAAACCCGGATGGAAGCATTTATGGAGAGTGTCCAGATTCCGGAGTTGTATTAACGGCTGAAGGACCAGTAACTTTTAGAGCTAATGGAGCCGGTGCATTCACTGAAGATGGGGGAGCAAAATTCAGAGGATCAGCATTTTTTACAACGGCTGTACCTTCACTCGCCGAACTCAATGGAATGTGCCTGGTACATGAGTGGGATGTCGATGGCGACGGAAATGCAACGTGGCAACTCTGGGAATGGAGTTAATAATAAAGAAATAAGGATAGCCAGAGGAGATTAGCAGAAGAAGTATCATCAAAGCATATAGATATATACCGTAATCGTGTTTCTGCCATAAACAGGGTACATGCCTAAGATTGCAGAAGTGGTGATAACCCTGCCAGTTTAGTCTACAATCGGCCATCCAACCTCCCAAACAAAATAAAAGGAGTGGAAACAATGACAACAGCAACTAAATGGAATCTCACTGGAACATATTTTGAGTCATGTGATTGTGAAATTGCCTGTCCCTGTATTTTTTTAAGGCCCCCGAACACTGAAAACGGAGACTGTAACGTTTTGATCACCTGGAATATAGAAAATGGCTCTTTCGGAGATACCGACGTATCTGGTCTGAAAGTAGCCATGGCTGCCCATGCCCCTGGGTTAATGATCGACGGGAATTGGAGAGTGGCGTTATACCTAGATGAAAATGCCAGTGAATCACAGCAAGCTGCTTTGGGACAAATATTCGGAGGTCAAGCAGGTGGGGTGTTCGAGATTTTTGCTGGTTTTATCAGTGAAATCCTAGGGGTAGGTACTGCCTCAATCGAATACAGTGCTGATGGGAAAAATCGAAGTATGAAAGTTGGCAATATCGCGGAGGCGGCGATTGAAGGAATCGAAGGTCTTGATGGTGCTGATGTGACAATATCAGGAAACCCATTAGGAGTATCCCTCGGTGTTCCTGCCGTAGTAGCCACTTCCACTGTAAACAGATTTAACGACCATGGCATGACCTGGGATTTTTCAGGAAAAAACGGATACTACTCTGACTTCAGCTATGAGGTTTAGAAACAAGCGAAACCTTGGATGCTGAATCAAAATCCACATGATGGTTCCCAGGTTCGCTACAACAGAGACAGAATAATTGTAGTTATTGGCTTGGGTATTATAACCGTCGCAGCATGGTTGTATTTGATCACCCTACCGGATGACATGGAAAACACGATGGGAATGTCAGCCGCGATGCCAGGTGTCATGCCATGGCATCGGGCAGACTGGATATCTATGTTCGTTATGTGGGGAATCATGATGATAGGGATGATGCTTCCGACAGCGTCACCCATGATCTTGATGTTTTCAACTGTTAACCGCCAAAAAAAGGAGCGTGACCAGTCATACGCAGAAACAGGAATTTTTGTGTCAGGTTATGCCCTAATCTGGGTTCTATTTTCTGTAGGAGCAACAGTTTTAAACTGGTTACTTCATACGAATTCCTTGCTATCGGGAATGATGGGAGAATCAACGAGTAATATTCTCGGGGGAGTCTTGTTAATATCAGCAGGAATTTTCCAATGGACGCCGATTAAGAAGGCTTGTTTAAATAACTGTAGAACACCTATGGGTTTCCTCATGACCAACTGGAAAGACGGAAGGGCAGGTGCCTTACGAATGGGCCTGGAGCATGGTATGTTCTGCCTCGGTTGCTGCTGGTTAATCATGGCACTTTTATTCGTACTCGGCGTTATGAATCTCATTTGGATAGCCGCACTTACCGTATTCGTACTCATCGAGAAAATAGCTCCAAAAGGAGATTGGATCTCCCGAATCGCCGGCATTGGATTTATGATTTGGGGGGCCTTTTTATTTATCTAGCTATAACAACACACACTAGGAGATAATCTAATGGCAAAGTATCTAGGCATAATCGACGTTACAACTGAAGGCTTTAAAGGGTTTGTAAGTAACCCCCAGAATAGACACGAAGTGAATTCGCCTCTTTTCAACTCACTTGGTTTTGACATTGAACAATACTGGTTCGGTGTGGGAGAGAGCACAATCTACATCGTATTTAGTACTCCAGATAATGACGTGGACGTACAAGCCCTCGTTATGGCTGTATGTGCCTCTGGAATAGTCAATACGATGAAAGCCGTACGCATTATCGACGCTGCTGATGGGAAATTAGCCGCTGAAAAGGCAGCCTCAATCCTTTACTCCCCACCTGGAAGCTAATCAATAAACTAAAGTCTTTCCAAACCTTACAGGAGAATTTGTTATATGACCCTAAGATTGTCCAGTACAAGTTTTAACGAAGGGGAAACAATCCCGGATAAACATCATATGAGTGAAGCCTATGGCTTTGGATGTTCAGGAGGTAATACATCCCCTGAACTTCATTGGGAAGGTGTCCCAGAAGGAACCAAATCGATAGTTATTCAATGTTTTGACCCGGATGCTCCCACTGGTAGTGGTTTCTGGCATTGGATCGTCACCAACATTGCACCCGATACCTCTTTTATACCAGAAGGAGGTAAAATTCGGGACTCGCTAGAGACTCGAACCGATATCGGTGCCCCTGGCTGGGTAGGACCATGTCCTCCTGAAGGCCACGGACCACACAGATACGTTTTTACGATCTCCTGCTTGGGTGTGGACTCTATACCTGTCGACTCAGATACTTCAGGAGCTGTAGTTGGATTTATGACTAACATGAACGCGATCGAACAAGCTACTTTGACAGGAACGGTTACCAGATAGACGCTAGTTTTTAAAAAGGACAGGAAAAATGGCTACTGCTGAACTTATAGAAATGGGAATGATTGATGTTAAGCTCGGAGACTTTATTGAAGTTGGCGAGGGCTCCAAAGGTACCAGACTAGTTGTTGACGTCCTGGAAGCGTCCCTGACGGGCGACAGAGTGAACGCTTCTTTGGCAACAAATGATGGCGCAGATTGGGGTACTGTAAGTGAAGATGGAACCGTTATGTCTCTAGATGTGAGATTCACACTCAAAACAGACGACGGGGAATTTATATACGTTGAATATGGAGGGCGTGCAAGTTTAACTGAAGGCCTCGCAGCAACGGCTCCTACCTTTCAAACAGGAAGCGAAAAATACAGGTGGCTAAATAGAGTCCAAGCGGTAATGGCCGGACAGGTGAATCTTGATACGAAACAGCTTATTTACCGATTATATGAGGTTAAAGTAACGCCTGAAGAGGGGCTTGTTTAAAGTCCCGTATGCCCTACGTCACAAACGAGGGAGCTGACATCCACTACCATTTGGAGCAAGAGATATCTGACCCCTCACTGGCGACCGATCGACCTATCATGATCCTTTCACACGGTTTTATGATGGATACTACGTGCTGGTACAAACACGGTTATGTACAGGAGCTCAAGAGAAACTTTGACCTGCTGATTGTCGACGCCCGAGGACACGGACTAAGCAGTAAACCACACGCACCTGCCGAATATGAGGATAAAACAATGGCCAGGGATGTTCTGGCCGTAATGGATGATGCACATGTGAAAACTGCTTCCTTCTTCGGATTTTCGATGGGTGGAAGAACAGGTCTCGAACTCGCACATATTGCACCACACCGTTTTAGTTTTTTTGTGATCGCCTCCGCCACGCCAGGGCCAAGAACAGAGGTAGGCATAAAGTCAGATATCAGACGTATAAAATCATTTTCACAGGGAAAAGAGGCAGTCGCCTCCTTCATGGACCGAATAGGCCCTGAGATGGATCCTTATAGAAAAGAAGCCATCGAAGGCGACCTGAAAGCCTATCTCGCCAAGACGAAAAAAAATATTGAACGACTAGACATAACTCCCTTGTTGAAAAATTTGGATGTCCCATGCTTAATGTATGCTGGAGGAGCGGACCCACTCTCTCATGAGTCCGCCAAAGATGCTGCAAGATATATTCCCTCTGCTGAATTTCACACAATTCCTGACCTTAAACACATGCACACCTTTGGGAGAACAGACCTAATTTTTCCGATAGTAAAAAAGTTCCTAGAACGGAACAAATAACCGTTATATCGGTAAGTAGTGATAAGTGAAGGGGTATTTGAGATGACGGGAAGGCTTGAAGGAAAAGCAGACGTGATCATCTGCGGCAAAACCAGTACTGTTCCTCGCCTGTGACGAACCTTGAGTCGTCACAGGCGATTTATACACACCGACGAAAGCCTACCCATAAAACCCTAGTGTAGGAAGGCTCCGTCGAAATATTAATTTCTTAACCCCAAACAAGCGTTATTTAAGCTCTACTTATGCAGATTCCGACTTCCCATCCCCTGAATCCCGGGAAAGAACACTCTGCCCAAGGATAATGAAATAGATAACATGGATTATGTAAGTAATTCCAATAATCATGGTCATTAACTGGGCTTGCCCGGTATTCGAGATAGCAATTATGCTCACCACGACGGCCACTACAGCTGCAATGGCAGCTATATAGGCAAGAGTGCTGTTGTATTCGTCACGGCTAGCAATAGCCAGGAAGATCAGGGTAAAGCCAATTCCAAAAAATATGCCAGCAATGGCATTTATCCCAGCCGCGACAGTGCCTACCGACACAGCGGTCATAAATCCTTGACCCGCTGCATCTGTGATATTCGCACCGGCTATAGTTAATCCACTCACAGCCACAATGCCTATAAATCCAACCATAATAAAAGGCATAGCAGAACCAGCCAAAGCAGCCCCATCACCACCACTGCGAATTTCGTTAGCAATAAAGAATATTCCGTGAACGAACAAAGCAACTCCGAAAGCAATTAGTACTGATGTGGCGATAGATAACTCACTTGCATCTGCCCACAAATGCGCTGTTTCTGCAACGCTTGTAGGGTCAACGTCAGTGCCAAGTACCCCAAATTGCTGAATAAAATAACAAATTATGGTGAGTAGTGGTCCCACAATAAGTAATGTACCGATAAGTTTTGTCGCTTGGATATTTCCCATTATCGATCCTCCTTCAGATAACTAAACTCTGATGTTCCCTCAATATCACACAGTCATACAATACTAATTATCGCCACAATAGATACTTATGAGGAGAAAAATCAATCTAAATCTGGGTCTTTTTTACGTTTAACTGCAAAAAAGATCAGCACATCAACGAAAAAATCTGGTTTTGCCCTTGAAGCTTTCTGCTAAAAGAAGAAGAAAATCATCACTCCACTGGAATAGCTAATAATCTCCGGTTAAGAATTTCGGACCTTCTCCTATGTTCATCAACTCCAAGGCTTCCTTCCTCAAGCAGGTAATCTAGCTCAGAAATCATATCTTCAATAACTTGTTTTTCATCTGAACCTGGAAACCATCCCCTATTATCCAGAAGTGACCGACGTCTTATCTGAACAACCCGCCAAGTCCCATATAATCCGCCAACAGACAATAGTATGGCCAGAGAAACAGGTCCTATGAACTCATATCTCATAGCGTTATACCCCTGGGACAACGACTGCCTGAAAGTAGGCACAGGGAGATCAGTAAGTCTAAAAATCGTTTTCAACCCTCGCTGTATATCAGGAACTTCCTGGATTCTGTAACCAATACCCCCAATTTCGAGAGACTGATAATCCACTCCAAGGTCGGTTTGAAAATTCACTAGGCCTTCTTCTGCTACAACCCTCAAGGAGCCAGTTCCATAACGCCAGGTTTTTTCATACTCAAAAAAGGTATCTTCATAGGGAACACTGTAGACATACATCACCTCATGTTTTCCTGGGGGCACTGACGCAATTAAGGCAAACCCTCTATCCACTTGAATCCAGTCGGCTCCAGGTAGATTTGTATCCACAATTAGTTGGTCCGAACCTTCGGGAAGACCAAATCTAAGTAGATCCATTGGTCCCCCAGCAGGTACATAGGTTAGTCGAGACTCATTAATTAAAGTAATCATTTCCATAATTGATACTCTGCGAGTCATAGGATCAATATTCGTAAAAAGAACTGAGGCATTAAAGCCCGCTACAACATCGTCAGAATCAACTGCATCAAAAACTTCAATTTCGACAGATGCCCCATCTGATGGATTAACGTTTCGGGTGTAAGTGGCTCCCTGATGAATAACGGAAACTCCGTACAAAGTATCTTCTTCAATTTCTATTAAGGGAAATTCAAAGAACCCCCCTGTTTCTGTAAAAGTGTGGTACAGGCCAGAACCCTTTTCTAAATGCTCACTGTGTAATGCGACAGAGAGACCCACCGGAGGCTCTCCGTTAGGGGTACCATTCTTTATTTTTCCATTGAATCGATAATTTTCTGGATCAAAAGCAACCAGGTAAGATTGTGAGAGTATGACACCAATAAATACACTGACCCCAAGAGTGACTATCTTTCTCATTCAGTACCGCCAGACTGAATCTTCGTCCTTGCAATCTCATCATTAACTTTTTTCATCATCTCTATTTCGTCCGATTCAGAGAGATCCATTGCTCTAAGAACTAATGCAGCTTCATTCATATGGATGTCACGCAGCCACCTATAGTCCTCTTTCAGCAAATTCCCAAGAGATTTTTCGAGCTCCGCACTCTGCAAGCCATCCACAGCTGACTCCCATCGCCGCTCCAGATCTGCATTGAGAGACGATTCGTCCTCCGGGACCGGGGATTTCGATGCTATTTTTCGTACCAAGGGATACAAAACCACCAAAGCAGGAACAATGCAAATTACTATTGATGCAAAGACCAACATGACTAGTCCTCTGCCCCCAATATTGAAGATTGACTTTGGCCCCCAACCCGGGCAGTTAGTGAGGTCAACCTCAATTGAACATTCTTTGATCTTCTTCTAGGAACAAGCGAAACGAGGGTACCAAAAACTAGGATCGGACAAGAAGCCCACATCCACCAAATCATAGGATTTATCAGTGCCCTGAAAACAGCTTGATCATCCTCACCAAACTCGGAAGGAACAAGATAAAAATCTTCCATTGGAGAACTATTTATTGCACCTCGAGTGGCAGCGATACGAAATTCTGGATAAAAAGCTCTGTACGGATACATGTAACCTAAATATTTGTCACCACTCCATACTTTGAACTCTGCGGTCTCCTCAAGTCTGTCACTAAAGGATTCCTCATTTACGCCAATATATTTAAAAGTATATTTTCCTAAAGTTTCAGTATCCCCAGGCTGCATCACTACGTCGCGCTGAACTGAATAGAATGAAGAAGCCGTTATTCCCACACCCAACATAATGATGGCAAGATGAACTATGTACCCACCATAGCGCGGGCGATTTGCATTAAGTAAATTCAGAAAAGCCTTAAGCCACCCCTCACCTCTCCTGTGACGTGAAAAGGTCCCTCTACCCCATTCCTGCAAAACTCCAGAAACCGCGACACCACAAATAGCAAAAGAAGCCACTGCCCACGGCTGGGATATTCCTGCAATCAGAACAATTGCTGCTACTGATAACCCAGACACCGCAGGAATCCTCAACATTCGAGCAAGAGATTTCCCGGTGGCTCGACGCCATGGTAGTAAAGGTGCCACACCCATGAGTAGAATCAACAAGAGCATGAGGGGACCATTTACCTTGTTGAAGAAGGGTTGACCGACCGTCATTGTTGTTTCATCAACGGCCTCAGAAAATATAGGGAAAACTGTGCCCCACAAGGTTACAAAAGCAATGAGAAGAAATAAAACATTCTGGGCCAGAAACGCCGATTCTCTAGAAATCATAGATTCCAGACGGCCACGACTCTTCAGAGTGTCATATCTAATTACGAATATGACCAGCGACACAAATAGAGTCAAGCCCATCACAGCCAAGAATATCCAACCCATTGTTGATTCTGCAAACGAGTGCACTGAGGGAACTGGCCCCCCCCTGTTGATAAACATACCTAATTGAGCCATTGTAAAACTGGTTATCACAAGGACCATGTTCCACATTCGAAACATACCACGTCTTTTTTGCACCATAATGGAATGCACAAATGCTGTCATAGCAAGCCAGGGCATAAGAGCAGAATTCTCTACGGGGTCCCAGGCCCAGTATCCACCCCATCCCAAGATGGTATAAGCCCACCACGATCCCAGCAGTAACCCAACGGTCAGGATCAACCAAGAAACCATACCCCACATGCGACCCTGATCTACCCATTCATCCCTTCCACCTCTACCGGCCAGTAAGGCTCCAATTGCGACAGAATAGGGTAAAGCTACTGATATCAATCCCAACATCTGAAACGGTGGATGAATAAACATTCCAAAGTGTATAAGTAACGGGTTTATACCTTGACCGTCAGCTGGTGTTACGGTCAATTTCTCAAGGGGATTTGCTAGAAATAATATAACTGCCAGGAAAAAGAGAAGTACCATTGACATTACGCCAAGAGCATATGGAGCAGTATATGGAAGCTTCTTAGTTATTACTTTTAGGCAAATAGAAGCCATTATGGAAAATGCCACTGCAATATAGAGCAGTGATCCCGCATTCCCTGAATAAAATGCAACCCACGCATATATACGTGGCATGGCCAGATTACTGTTTTCTGCCACATAAGCTACTGAAAAATCGTTATTTACAAATGCATAAATAAGTGCGGCAGTGGCAATCAATAACAGAGGAACCACGGAGTAGAACCCCCAACGTGCGCTAGCAACTAGGTCACGCCCATTTAAAACGCCTCCTGCGAATCCCACAATAGTCACATAGACTACCAATATAAAAGCTGCTACTAGGGCTATTTGACCGATCTCTACCATAGGTCAGTCTTCTCTTCCTGGAAGGTCATCTTCAGAAAAACCTCTTTCCTCTAATAATTTAAAGTACCGATCCCTGTCAACAGAAGAGAGAGTATCGTCCTCTAAATCCTCTCTCCTTCTGATTCTCATCAACCTCAGTGCAATAACCACTGAACAGATTGCAACAAACAATCCAACCGGAGGAACAATCCAGGCAATCAATCCAATTCCCGAAGTAGAAGGCTCCAGTAGAACAACTGGTCCATAGCGCTCCACAAAATATTCACGTATTTCGGAATCAGTTTTTCCTATCTCAAGTTGCTCCCTTACTATTCGTCTCATGTGCCCTGCCAATTCATTCTGAGATTGGTCTATTGATTCCCCAGGGCAAACCGGGCACATTATTGACTTATTTAAGGAATTCGTACGGGAATCCAACTCAGAAATTTCATCTGGTGAATCGCACGACATTAACAGGTAAGCTAAAAATAACAAGATCACGATAATGGGCAGCAAGGGCACTGACGATCTGGATATTTTATTAATGTTCATCAGCTGTTCCAAAAAATAATTTTATATGGGCCATAGCACCAGCTCGTTGTTGGCAGCTATTTCCGTAGCCAATACCTATTGGGAATTCGCTAGAATAAGTTCAATATTGCGGAGTGCCCCATCTCTATAAAATGTCATGGCTACTTCTGACCCTGGCCCGTGGTTGATCAAATATTTTGAGAGATCCCCTGAATTCGAAATATCTACTTCATCTAGTTTTACAATCACATCTTTAACCTGTAATCCCGCCATATCTGCAGGAGATCCAGGCACGATCCCAGCAATTATCACTCCCTCAGCTACGGGAAGATTTATCTGTTCTCTTATCGAATCCGTAACATTAAAGGGAGTGATTCCAATGAACCCTCGTTTTACCACACCAAATTCAATTAACTGACCAACGATCGTTTTTGCATCATCAATGTTTATAGCAAACCCGATCCCGTTACTACCATCAATAATCGCCGTATTAATTCCTATCACTTCCCCACTTGTATTCACCAAGGGGCCTCCACTATTTCCAGGATTGATTGAAGCATCTGTTTGAATAAGATCAACCATGGAGGTTTGACTATTTACCGATATAGTCCGATTGACTGCACTGATTACACCTTTACTTACTGTAGGGCCACCTTTTAACCCAAGGGCATGACCCACAGCTATAACATCTTCCCCCACTTCAATTTTAGATGATTTCCCTAATCTAGCAGGCACTAATTGTGCCGCACTGATCTGTATAACTGCCAAATCCGTAACCGGGTCGGCGCCAACAAAAGAGGCTGGATACGATCGACCATCAACTAATGTCACGGTCACTAACTGCGCACTACTAATAACATGATTATTGGTCAGAATTCGTCCGTCTGAATCAAGAATCAATCCAGAGCCAACACCTGTCCGGGGAACAGCCTGGTTGAAGATGTCCATACTGACAGAGCCGCTAGCAATGTGTACTACAGATGGGTTTAACAACTTAACCACTTCCACAGTGGACAGGATTTCATCGTTAGACACTACCGGCATAGTTGGTGTGGAAGGAACTTGTGTGGGAAATGGTATTGGGGTCTGGGTGGGTGCCTTAACTAAGGAATTGTCAGGAGTGGAGTGTTCGATAACTACAGAATTAGGGGAGCTTATTACTACATCTTGGGACGAAGTAATAGGCTTAGACTGTGTAGCATCCTCAACAAGAACATCCAACTCTTCCTGCACCTTGCAGCCTGCAAGCAAAACCATTAGTAAAATACAGAGATTGAGGGCGTAAAACGCAATCCGTTTCTTAGTAAAACTCTTGAGCATAATAGTATTTTACCAATACTCAAGCGTGATTAATAAATTAAATGGCGAGAGACCAAACTCAAACTGGTTTTACAACGTTTTTAAATTCTCTCAGGAACCATCCGTGATGAGTAAGGGATGTTGGGCCGCTTCATCGGGCCAGAAAAATCCGAATCCTGCTCTGATAGCAAACTTTCGATCCAAGTCATCCCTGTCACCAACGTGGTAAAACTCATCAGCGTCAAACTGATCTTTCAGATCAGGCAGCATATGTTTATAACAGACAAAATCGTACTCGACACCATATTCTTCCCATATGGCCCGCTGCGTGCTCATTGGCCTGTCAGAACAACTCCCAGTCACTATTCCCCTAGCCCGGGCGTTCCTGACCATTTCCATCGTCACGGCACCAGGAGGATCTCCCACCTCCATAGTGCCATCTATGTCAAAACTCATCAGTATGGACACAAGAGTCCTTTCATAAATACAAAATTTGATGATAACGTGTTTTAGTCAGGTGTCGCGCTCCATACGGTGTAGTTGCCTCCGAGCGGCATGGGCCCACCTGATACTCCAATTTCCGGTTTAACACCTGTAATTTGCCGACCACCCGCTCGACCCTGAATCTGTTGAATAGAATCGGTATGCATCCAGAATCGACTCCTGCCACTACCAATATTCCCCCCACTTGGAGAAACCGGATTCGGCCCTTCTATACTAATGTCTGTCTGATAGAAGTCCAAAGCATCACCGAAACCAATACCTCGATAACCCAGACCTTCTATATGGAATTGATGAAACTCAGTAAATCCGTCGTACATATTTTCAAAAGATAAGTCCGCAGCAGTTATCCCGGCACCTTCATAAATTTTTCTTGCCGTTAATGCAACTTCAGCCTCTACCTCATCCAGAGTAGGAGTAAGGCCTCGTGGGACTGCATTGCTGTCAGCATGATTAAGAATATAGACAGGTTTCTGTTTCATATCCTTGGCCCTCTCTGCTGTAGTAAACAGATAAGCAGCTGCACACATAATTGGTATATCGTTATCAAAAAGGTTCGCCGGCTTAGCTATCCACCTGGCAAGCTGATAGTCTTCAGCAGTCAGTTCCTCTGGTCGATGCTGCGCCCAGTAACCTTCTGGAAACATTAGTCCATTACGACGGGAATTGATAATAAATGGGGTCATCATATCGTGGTCCTTGCCATATTTACGACAATACTCTGCAAACTGAAGGGCAGTTCCATAGCAAGCAGGCGCGCCCCACAAACTGCGGATCGCACTGGTACCATCGATCGCATCCTGCGCGTTCGCTCCGCCTTGATAATAGCGCCCCTCAAGGTTATGCCAAGCCTTCAATACAAGCACGGTGTGCGCCAACCCATCTCCGACCACCTGAGCCGCAACATTTATAGCATTGGACATGCAGACAGGAGCATATACCGAATACTTTATATTAGTCAGCTCAGGCATATTCTTTAAAAGCCACTCATCACTGAGCTTGGCTATCCCGTCTAAAGGATCGCTCGTCTGGACGAATGACTCAATGGCTTCCTGCGGAAGAGGCTTGTCATCAGGCCAGAACGCCCCTGTTGTTGTAACTGGAACAATTACGAGGCCGTCGACTTGATCAGGGGAGACACCCGCATCTGCGATCGCCTGTCTTAGAGCAATTATGCTCCAAGCTCCAACCGATGTCTCCGGACTTTCATCCCACCGACGTTCGGTGGGAGAATGACCAACTCCCACAGCAGCTACTTTACCTCTGTGCTCCCAAACCCCTACGCCTTCACTACTTCTATACATTGAAGATGGAGCATATTCTGTTACCATCCTAGTCCTCCAGTTTGTTTAACCGATCCTCAGTTACTCTTTTACCAATCTTTATTGCACTACCTTCCACTCCGGTATTTTCTGACCATTGGCGGAATCTTCAAATATAACTTCCACGTCAGCCCCTAGAGGGACATCATCGACAGGGGTGCCAGGTAGATGTGAATACATCTGAATTCCTGGGTCCTCTTCAAGCATAATAACCGCCACATTGAAAGGTTGGTCATCCTGAAGTAGCCGAATCGGACAATCATGGACCACACCATAGTTATATATACGACCTTTTCCACTCATCTCCTCCCACGTAAGATCACCATCAACCCCACATTGCCCACATTCTTGAGCCGGTGGATGCTGAAGTCGATCACAGTTACTACATTTCTGGATAACGAGCCTGGAATTATTTGCGGCTTCCCAGAATGGCGCCGTAAGCTGATCTGAAATTACACCTTGTTTCACAAAACGCCTCCTATAATTTTTATCTACAGCGGCATATTAACACCATTTCCTAAAGTTTCTACAGTAGATATTTTTTATAGAAAATCACAACAAAGTTATTCTGTCTAACTAGCCAGATCTAGAAACACTGCTATAGCTTTTCACGCATTTCTCTTAGTCGCGTTGATAAACTCTTCATGAAGAGAGGACGACGCAGCAATTATGCCATCGGAGCGTAACATCGCCCTATATCCGTTACGATCCGTGACAACTCCACCAGCCTCTTCAATCAAAAGTAGCCCCGCCGCCTGATCATAAGGTTGCAGAGAATAATGAACATAAATATCCAATCTGCCTGATGCTGCATAAGACATGCCAAGCGCCGAAGAACCCATCATTCTCACAGAGCTTAGCCTAGGCCACAATTTCCTCAGCATGTGTAATGTCTTTTCAGTACCATTCTCATGATCGTAAGATGCATCAGTTCCAATGACCGCCCCATCTATTGATTCTCTGGACGACACGTTAATTCTTTCTTCTCCCAAGAAGGCGCCCTGACCCAATGCAGAATGAAACATTTCTCCTCTCAACGGGTCGTAATTAACGCCTGTTAAGACTTCCCCATCCTTTGCAAGAGCAATCACTATCGAAAAAAAAGGTATACCCATGGCGTAGTTTCTTGTGCCATCGATTGGGTCAACTACCCAAACAAAATCAGTTTGTAGTTGATCCCCCTTAAGCTCCTCGCCATAAAACCCATGAGCGGGAAAATGTTTTGCTAATTCATCCCTTATAAGTACCTCGGCAGCCTTATCGACATTCGTGACGATATCATTTTGACCCTTGTCAGAAATTTCTTTAACTTTAGGCCACCATTCAAGGAGCAGCTCACCAGCAGAGTCTGCCACTTCACGGGCAACAGCCCACGCGCTTTTACCCGACAAGGTTGATACAGGATTTATTGAACTTTTTTGAGACATATAAACCAACCCATCAATTTTTTTAATGATAACAATAAGACATAAAAACACTCAAAGAAACTTCAATTTTCAAATCACAAGCGACGTCAATAGGCAATCTTTTATACAAATTAATGAAACTTATTGCACTCAAACGAACTAGATTTCTCAAGTCCTGTAGGTTTTAGGAACAAACCTATTAAAAATACCCTCTAAAACAGATGAACTATTTTTCATGAACTGAAACTTCTGCCTTTAATGGCTTGAAAAATATTGCTACCAAAATTCACGTCTTCCCCCCTTGCGAGGGTACAAATATCGGGTGTACAAAATTAAGGCATCTTCAGAAATGAAGATTTGAGCGCTGAGAAAGACTCAAATATTTGAGAGTCTGTAAGTGCGGAGAGGTCGGAAAGGCAACCTGCCGACAGCCTCTTCAGTGGATTTTCGTTTGGACACTCTGCAAGAAAGCCGTAGAAAAACCGGGACGACTGGATAAATAAAAACGCTGCAGTTCCAGTGGCAGCAGGTAAAGGATAAGAATCTAAGTAAATATCAACTCTTTGGAGAAGACGTTAATAGCCGCTTCTACCCATAGAATAGTTGAGTATAACCGGAATTAAGGTCCGAATCCGTTTACCGTAGCGTTTAAAGAGTACACCTCGTTTGAACGCCATGCTGCAGGTCCAACGATAAAAACCAGCTCTGCTCCTTGAAAAAAGGAGCATATAAACCTTGGGGTTGCTTTGTGCCGCAAATAGTGTGCACCGCCTGCAAAAATGTGGGCGATAATATGGAAATGAATGGCTTCTGGAAATACCCAGCAGGCCGCAAAGGTATGGAACGCTATTCTCGGGATTGCCGAGATGACCATACCTCGGTCAAGCTATAAAACATGGTTGGAAAAAACTACCGCTCTCTCATGCGTGGATGAAGAACTGTTCATTTCAGTTCCTGACGCGTTTACCGCGCAGTATATCCAGGAGCGTCTGATGGTCGTTCTTGATACAGCACTTAGAGATGTTGCAGGTGATGGATTTAGCATTACCCTAACCGTGGAGGGCGAAAAGGATACAGATTTATTACCTGAAGAGCTATCAAAGCGTGTTACGCCAACTTCCGTAACCCCCAACCTTACTAAACAAAAAGATGACAAATCTGCCGCAGGCCTTCAAAAATTTAACCCGAACTATACTTTTGACAACTTTATAGTTGGTGATTCAAACGAACTTTCATTCGCTGGGGCCAAATCAGTTGCAGAATCTCCTGGTCTACACTTCAACCCACTAGTTATATATTCTGAAGTCGGGTTAGGGAAAACACATCTTCTCCACGCAATTGCTCATGAAGGGTCCCAGAAAGGTCTTATTTGTATTTATACAACTTGCGAAGATTTCACTAACCAATATGTCCTTGCTATTCGAAGCGGTACCACAGAATCATTCAGGGAAAAATTCCGCTCTGCTGATATCCTCCTCATTGACGACATTCAATTTTTGGTCGGAAAGGAACAAACTCAAGAGGGCTTTTTCCATACATTCAACGCCCTGCATATGTCGAGAAAACAGTTGGTGATCAGCAGTGACAGACCTATAACCGACTTGACTGTCCTGGAACCAAGAATAACCTCTCGTCTTGCTGGTGGGCTGGTTACTGATATACAAACACCTACACTGGAAACAAGACTAGCAATATTACGTTCCAAATCATCAACGGCTGATTGCGAAATACCAGATGAAGTTTTGGAATATCTTGCAGAACGAGTACAGTCAAACATTCGAGAATTGGAAGGTAGGCTCAATAAAATTGTGGCACTATCACAATTCAGGGGCACAGAAATCTCATTGGATACTGTGAAAATAGCTATGGCAGACATCAGAGGTTCTTCACATTCAAAAATGGTTAATGATGAGGCTGTTTTAACTGCGGTCTCCAACCACTTCGGGATCGCAAAGGACCACCTCAAGGGAAGAGGACGGCGTAAGGCCGCTGTACAAGGTCGACAAGTGGCAATTTATTTACTTCGTCAAGAGACAGATTTAAGTTTGTCTGCCATCGGGAAAATATTGGGCGGCAGGGATCATTCCACGGTGCTACACGGTTATGATCGAGTTGCCTCCCGCATAGAGCTAGACGATACGTTGAGAGACGATGTTTTAAGAATCAGAACTAATCTTATGAAAATCACATGAACCTCCTTCTAGTCCGACACGGTGAAACCCACGCTAACATTGCGAATCGGTGGTCTGGGTCCAAAGATCTTGATATTACCAATTTGACAGAAAGTGGACGCGAGCAAGCTATCAAACTCGGCCGGTGGTTCAAGGAACGTAGATTCACTCCAACTCATGTATATTGCAGCCCACAACAGAGAGCGCAAGACACTTGTGACCTAGCCGGGGGCCACTGGGGAATCCATACAACTATAGATGAGGACCTCCGCGAGACAGGCGCAGGAATTTTTGAAGGGTTATCATGGGAAGAAATCGAAACCCAACACCCTGATGAAGCAGATCTTTTTCGAGAATCCCGAGACTGGGCTCATATTGAAGGCGCCGAACAAGAACAGGACCGGAGAGACAGAGGGGCAAGAGTTTTAAAGCAAGCAATAGCAACTCATACCAACCAAGACACTATCGTTATGTTTGCTCATGCAGGGATAATTCAGCAGATAGTATGTGCTCTTCTGGAGTCTCCGAGACTCTGGGGGCTAGCTGCTAAAAATACTGCGTTGTATGAATTTGCGATTGATGTCGATATCTGGTACGAGACATCAAGAACTTTGTTTAACCCCACATCCTGGCGCATAATCAGGTTCAATGAACAACCCCACTTATGAATTAGGGTCTTGGGGCAGATGTAAGTGACTTGCGTCAGCAAATCTTCGAATCTCAAATGACCTTGCACCTTGCCTTATTCCTCCGGCAGGATCAACCGTATCCCAAGAATTCGGGTCGATTCTAAAATCAAATACTGAAGTATTGGGTATCCGCAAAGACCAAACACGACTGGTGCCCATGATAACCGCAATTATGAACATCATAGTTCCACTGTGAGTAAATACGGCCATCTCATCATCATGATTATGACCTTTTATAAAAAAATCCACGGCTGTCTTTGCCCTCTTACGAAGGTCATAACGAGATTCTGACTCAGGAACAGCATTGAAGGTTCTAGTTCTTTCAAAAGTTGCAACCGCTTCAGGATGCTCAACCCTAAGCTCATCCATGGTTTTCCCTTCAAAAACACCTGCACCCCCTTCTTTTAAATCATCGACTGTGAACACTTTTTTATCGGGAAACGTGATCTCTGCTGTATGAAGAGCTCTTTTAAGCGGACTCGCATAAATTAGATCAGGGGTAAAATTTTCCGTGATAAATCTCTGCCTAAGTTTTTCTGCCTGCATTTCACCTTCCTGAGACAGTTCATAATCTAACTGCCCCTGCCATCTCCCTTGGGCATTAGCCACAGACTGACCATGTCGCACAATAACGATTTTCATTGTTTTAAATAATACCTCCCAAATAGGACCACCAGAATTATTTTTTCTCAACAGTTTCGGTAACGATTGGCTTCTTAGACCAAAAAATACCTGCCCCGATGGTTAGAAAGGCAGCCGCAGCCATAATAACCGTCGAGACCTGGAATGCTTTGCCCATCGATATGGCATATGCAGACCTGAGGCCTATATCCTCCAGGGATTCGGGATCCGATAAATCGGCTTCGTATCCTAACGATCCCATTACCGCCACCACTATAGCTGTTGGTAACGCTATACCTACAACATGTGCGGCATTCCTCGTAAGATTTAAAAACGCTGACACAATCCCATACCTTGATCTTCCCGCACTTCCCATAATTGAACTGGTGTTCGGAGCCATGAATACGCTCATTCCAATTCCAGATAAGGCGGCCATCACCGATACAAACATAGGGTTTGTGCCGATAGTGATTGTAGAAAATAGATACATAGAAATAGTGGAACAGACCATCCCGCACACAGCCGGGATAGTCGTCCCAGTTTTATCAGCAATCCAGCCACTCAATGGTGCAAGTACCACCATGCAGGCAGAACTAGGAAGCAAGTATAGAGCAGCTACAGCGGTGTCCATACGCAATCCAGACACCAGGAAGAAAGGCATAAGGAAAAAAACACCACTCCCGGCTAAAAAAGAGAGAAACCGGGCAGCGGATCCAACTGAAAATGAAACTGATTTAAACATATCCAATGGAAGCATCGGGGTTTCGATCCTGCCTTCCCATACCAGAAACGCTAAGAACAAAATCCCCGCTAAAATGAATCCTCCGAGTATCAGTGGTGATGTCCAGCCAAAATCCTGGGCAAATGAGATAGACAACATCACGGAAAGTAGCAAACCAGCTGAAAAAACCGTCCCTAGCCAATCGAATCTTGATAAAAGCGTAATATTCCTTTCCGGTCCGTCAGGGTCTTTGCGAATAACAACACCCGAAAAGACCCAACTAATCAGGCTAAACGCTGATATAAAAAGAAATATAGCTCTCCAACCCCATAAACCCTCTATTAAACCTCCAAAGACTGGGCCACCAACTGCTCCTATTCCCACCGCGGTCATATGAAGTCCAAGGGCCCTTCCTCTATCAGCATCAGCAAATGCACCAGCCGTCATCGCCATTCCATTGGCCTGCAATGCTGAAGCCCCTACTCCCATTAAAATCTTCCCAACAATTACCATTGCGAAGGTAGGGGAAAAAGCGGTAACTAAAGATGCCAAAGCAAATAAAAAAATTCCCCATAGCCAGAGCCTCCGCGTACCTAAAGTAGCTGCAATTGCACCAGCAGGCATAATTAAAGCACTCACGACAAGCATGTAAGAAACGGACAGCCACTGTGCAGCAGGTATATCCGCCCCAAAATGTTCAGATATTGTTGGGACAACAATGGCGGTTGCGGACATTTCCATGACGGATATGAACGTAGCAGAAGCTACGGCTGCATAAGTCCACCACCGAAAAGAAGAACTTTTAGTAATTGAGTTAAAAGGCAGATTCAAAAAATGCCGTGTCCTTTCCTAGTAAAGTCGTGAAAGGTAAAATACTAATCACATACAACTGAAATATTCCCTTCATCGTTGGCTGCAAGAATACTGCGAAAATCATATCCACGTCTGCGACATTCTTCACTTCCACCAGCACACCTATCAAGAATTGATAAAACCTGGACTACTTCGCATCCTTCTTTTTCAATTTCATTGATGGCATGAAACAAACTTGCCCCCGAGGTGCATGTATCATCTACAACCGCTACCCTCATTCCCTCACGAACTGGGCCCTCAACGGATCTTTTCCCACCGTATGATTTAGCCTCTTTCCTTACAATAAGAGCTGGTATTGGAGTACCTTCAAGATGGGATATAGCTGCTATCGCGGCCACTATTGGGTCAGCGCCCAAGGTTGGACCTGCAATCGCATCTGCCCCACAATCTAACAGCGCAGGGATAAAACATTTTGCCGTCAGATAAGAACCTTCGGGATCCAGTGTAAGAAGTCTTCCATCAAAATAATATGAACTTGTACCACCTGCAGACAACTCAAATTCTCCGAACAGCAAGGCTCCTCGCTCTTTCGCTACTTCAAGAAGCTTTAATTTAGGATCAAAAGTATTCTGCATGCTTAGTTTCTCCAATTCATTGGACGTCCAAAATACTCAAAATTGTATCCCAGATACTCATACTTCATTTATATAAATCGTGGTCCTTAATAAATCTCCTTACCGGGGGATATAAAGTGTCCATACTGAGTACGTCCGCTTTTGAAGACGCCAAAACTTTCCTTATTTGGCTGGAAGATATATCAGGAGTATCAGCGACAACAACTTCGATTACCCTAGGCAAACCTTCAACAGAAAGAACCGATAATTTTGACCCGTCAAACCCAGGTCGAGTAATAGCCGCGATCCTAAACTCTCCAATCAGGGCATCAGGGTCCTTCCAACGGGGCATGGACAAAATAGTATCCATCCCAAGTATGACAACTATCTCACTTTGCGGGTTATCGACAGCAAACAGCCGCGCAGTATCCAATGTATATGACGGACCTTCACGTTGAGTTTCCACCTCTGACAACTCAAACCTCGGATTACCATGGTGCTCCAACGCAAGACGTACCATCTCCACACGATCCTCTGGTGTAGAAATAACCGAATCAGCTATATCAGATTTTAAGTAAGGATCTCCTGCAGGTACGAAGACGAGCTTGCAAAAATCATAAGCTTGCAGTGCAGCTTCAGCCGAAGCAAAATGCCCGCTGTGAACCGGATCAAAGGTTCCCCCGAACAGACCTATACTGGGAGCACTCACCTCACGATCTTCCCTAATACGCTATCAGCAACAGACAGTGTCAACTCTAAGTCTTCCTCTGTCAGTGACTCGGAGATAAACCACATACCCCTACCAACCACACGCACTCCTTCTCTCATCATCCCGTCAACAAATTCATCGTAAAGTTTCGTATCCGAGTAAGACGAATGGGTCCGGGCATCCATAATCTCTTTCCCGCCTGTGAAACTGACAGCAAACATTGGACCAGGGCCCTGAACAGACATCCCTAGTTCATATTTCATGTTCAAGTTCCTCAGTCCCGCCATTAGTCTATGGCCAATAGAGTCGAGGCTTTCGATTGTATTTCCATCCTTTATTCGTTCAAGTGCGGCTTTCCCAGCAGCCATCGACATCATATTGGCATTAGCAGTACCACCATGCATCACCTTTCCAGTGCCAATTAAATCCATAACCTCACGTCTCCCACATACCATGGAAAGGGGATAACCGCCCGCCATAGCCTTTGCAAAAGTAGACAAGTCAGGAAGAACACCAAAATACTCCTGAGCCCCACCTTTACCCATACGAAAACCTGTAATAACTTCGTCAAAAATTAACAGAGAGCGACTTTGAGACGTTAATTCTCTTAAACATTCCAAGTATCCAGTGCGAGGCATAATACAGTTTGTGTTGCACATAACAGGTTCGGTAATTACTGCGGCTATCTTATCTCCGTTGAGTTTAAACATTTCCTGAATAGCCTCAAAATCATTCCATGGGAGTACTGCAACGTCAGCTAATGCATTTTCTGAAATTCCCATTGAGAGGGGTTGTGGCTCTGCGTTCCCCGAGTGATCGGTGTCGAAAAACAAGCTATCCGACCAGCCATGATAGTGTCCTTCAAATCTAACAATTAGATTTCTTTCTGTGAAGGCTCTTGCAACCCGAATTGCCGCCTGAACAGCCTCGGTTCCAGAACTAGCGAATCGGACAACGTCCGCACAGGGAACTAATTGGCACACTAATTCAGCCACCTCAATCTCTAAACCATGTTGTCCTGCAAACAGCTGACCTTTTCGGGATGCTTCGGCCACCGCATCTAACAAAAAGGAAGGTGAATGACCAAAGATCATAGGACCTTGACCTAAAACATAATCAACATACTGATTCCCATCGACATCTGTAATGTGAGAGGCCGACGCTGATTCAAAATAAAGAGGATGCGGCGTTTCTGCCAAGCGTACATTAGAACTCACCCCGCCAGGCATAGACTGAAGGGCTCTTTTATACATTTCATTACTTTTTTCGTATTTCATAATCACAAGGATACTGGATAAGCAAAAAAAATTTCGGCAGACTCATAGGCTTGCTGATAAACTGCCTTTCAACTCTGATCAGGATGGTGCCTCATTGAAACCCGAAATAAGGCTAGCTCTCGTAGGCTTATACCACGAAACTAACACTTTTTCCTCTGTACCCGCAGATTACAATGCTTTTTCAATATTCAGGGGAGAAGAGATAGAGAGAGAGTATGGGAATTCGCTGACCACCAATGCCGGATACCTAGCTATCTCCTCATTTTATGACAACATAAGTGTTGTACCTCTCGTATTTGCAATAACAGGCCCAATTGGCACCATAACCAAAAACGCATTCGATCAGATAGTTGGCGAAATGATTCAACATTTAGAATCCCAGGGCCCCTGGGATGGAATACTTCTATCACTGCACGGAGCGGCAGTATCGGAGGAATATCCTGACTGTGATGGGGAGATCGCTTACCGTGTTCGCTCACTCGTGGGACCAGATATTCCTATAGGACTCAGCGTGGATATGCATGCAAACATCTCCCAGCAAATGGTAGACAATACTGACGTGTTTACCGTCTACCGCACCAACCCTCACCTCGATGCGAAGGACCGCTCACAGGAGTGTGCGGATCTTATAGTAAAAACAATTAATGGGGAGATAGAACCGGTGATGTGGCTGGAGACACCTCCCATGGTGATAAACATTGTTAAACAATTTACCGGGGATGAACCGATGAGGTCCATAATGTCCAATCTGATGAAAGTTCTTGAAAAGCCAGATGTGCTACATGGCAGTGTCG
>CAYWYV010000002.1:0-10050 GCA_964462705.1 uncultured Dehalococcoidia bacterium | reverse complement strand
AACTGTTGTGAACTCTAAAGAAATAGGGAAGGAAGAAGCTAAAAAGATTGCAAAGAAAGAAGCCCAGTGGATGGCTACCAATGCCTGGGCGAAACGGGGGGATTTTGATAATGACACTCCAGACCCAGATCAGGCACTTCTATTAGCAGATACCCAGCACAACTCTGGAGATGACCCTATCGTACTAATGGACGTTGGAGACAATATTGGCGCAGGCAGTAGTGCGGACTCTACTCACATTCTCGCAGAAGCCCAGCGATTAGGCATAAAAGGCTATTTACAAACCTTGTACGACCCTGAATCTGTGCAGGAGTGCATAGAAGCCGGAGTAGGATCTGATGTCTCGCTCGAAGTCGGAGGGAAAACAGACCACCTCCACGGATCTCCTATCCCAATCGAAGGCAAGGTGCGGACTCTGTTCAATGGAAAATTTGAAGACCACAGGCCCACACATGGCGGATTTCGATTTTACGATGGAGGCTTAACAGCTGTGGTCGACACAACTGATGGGCACACAATTGTATTAACTTCACTAAGGTGTGGAAATACAAGCCTCGAACAGATGTACTCAGCGGGAGTAGATCCCACCAAATATAGAGTGGTCGTAGCCAAAGGAGTGGTATCACCAAGACCGGCCTACCAACCTATCGCCAAGGAAATAATCTTGGTGAATACCCCAGGTGTCACAACATCAGACCTCGGATATTTCGAATATCGCCAGAGGCGGGGAAACTTATTTCCATTCGATAGGAACGCAGATTACTTCATAGGCAGACAGAACCAATGAGATACGACTACATAGTGGTCGGTGCAGGCTCAGCAGGAGCAATAGTGGCAGCTCGACTATCAGAAGATCCAACTGTATCCGTTCTTCTTTTAGAAGGAGGTCCAGATTATCCGGACTTCGATAATCTTCCTGACGATATCAAGTATGGCTATTCAACTGGTACAGACTTGGCCGTTGAAGACCGACATGACTGGGGATACACTGCCAAAGTCTCAGATAATTATCTAACACCTCCTCTACCCACAGCAAAAGAAAATGTAGAAGACCGTATATTACGAATGCCCCGGGGGAAAATTACGGGTGGAACAAGTTCCATTAACGGTCAAATTTTTCTTAGGGGCCTAACCCATGACTTTGAACTCTGGGAGAGTATGGGTATACAGGGGTGGGACTACGAGAGCGTCTTACCATATTTTCGTAAACTTGAAACCGACACAAATTTCGGTGGAGATTTTCACGGTAAAGAGGGACCTATTATTGCTCATCGATTTCCAGAAACTGAATGGACCGCCCCTCAAAAAGGATTTGAGGCTGCCTGCCGCTCCCTCGGATATCCACATATAGCAGATCTTAATCTTCCAGACGCAAACGGTGTAGGTCCTTTCCCCTGCAACAATCCCCGCGGTATTCGGATGAGTACTGCTCTAGGTTATCTTGCCCCTGTAAGGCATCGACTTAACCTCACGATAAAATCGAACTGTAGGGTAGAGCGTTTCATACTGGACCGCTCCCGAGTTTCCTCTGTACAAGTGGAAAGCAACGGCGAATTCTTCATAGCGCATAGTGAAATCTTTGTTCTCTCCGCCGGTTCCTTGGCAAACCCCCCGATACTCATGCACTCCGGCATAGGTCCAGCCGATCATCTCCAGGACAATAACCTGAAAACCCTTATCGACCTTCCTGGAGTTGGAGAAAACCTTCGCGATCATCCTCAAAACTTTGTGAACGCAACCGTAGCCGATGTTGAGTCGCTCGACACAACTGCTCCCAGATTACAGGTGGGGCTTCGTTTTACAGCCACCGGCTCCAATATGCCTGATGACATGCTTATGTGGATGTGCTCTTATGCGACAGATGGAGACTACAGAGACTTCATTCCCTCGATTCAACCGTCAGAGATGGAAAAGAATGTAACGGGAATTCAGATAACTATTTCCCTTTACCTAGCAACTAGCAAAGGTAGCGTCCGTCTACGTTCTCCAAGTCCATCTGATATGCCAAATATTACGCTTAATCTTCTCAAAACAGATACAGACGTAGAAAGAATGGCAGATGGAGTTCGGATCGCATCATCAATCATGGATAACACCGAACTTGCTGAAATAGTCCGCCAGCGAGCATCACCCTCGGATGAAATATTATCATCCGACCAATCTCTTTATTCCTGGCTTAGAGCTAACACAACCACTGGGAATCATCTGACAAGCACATGTGCGATGGGTTCTGATTCGAATCCTATGACAGTCGTTGATAATAGGTGCCAAGTGCTAGGTGTAGATAACCTATATATCGCTGATGCATCAGTTATGCCAGAATGTGTGAGAGCAAATACAAACACAACTACTATGATGGTAGGCGAAAGAGTAGCAGATTTTCTTAGGTAACGAGGGAAAAAGGAGTTTAAGATGGCACAACAAACGGATAAGGACATAAAGGAAAAATTCGATAACTCCTTCACTCGGAAATTCGGCTTCCCGGTAAGAAGACCGGTTGACAAGATCATAAAGGAACTAAGGCCCACACACATTGAGTTTATCCAACAATCACCATTTTGTGTCATGGCTACATCCGACACCATGGGCCGCTGCGACGCCTCACCAAAAGGGGGCTTGCCGGGTTTTGTTAAGGTTCTCAACAATCGCCAAGTTCTGATTCCCGATGTTGCAGGAAACAAACTTTTCCAATCCTACCAAAACACTTCTGAAAACCCGCACATTGGTCTCATATTTTTCATTCCAGGCGTAAATGAAACCGTACGTATTAATGGTTCGGTAAAAATTGTGTCTGAACAAGAATTAAAACGCCTGGAAATTGAACTAGAGGTTCAAAATCCAGACGAGAAGGCAAAAGTATTACAGGGTATGCTAGTGACAATCGAAGAAGCATACGGCCATTGCCCAAGAGCCTTTACCTTTGCTGACCTCTGGGATACGGACCAAATTAATGCAAACTCAGGAGCACCCAAAAAACTTAACGACTGAGATAGTAACCTGCGAAAAAACTTTAAATGACTGTACTGTACTGGCAAGAGTTAGTGCTGCTATCCTGTACAACCATGTTGTTAACTATCCGAAATAGTCATAAGTAATGATGGAGATTCGACTATGGTGCTAACTAAAGCAGACACCAAAATAGATCTGATGGCCCACCTTATGAGAAGAGCTGGTTTCGGTGCTTCTCGGGAAGAACTGGAAAGTCGCTCCCAAATCGGATACGAGGAAACTGTAGAAGAACTACTCACTCCTTCTCAGGATCCCGTTGACCGTTACCAATTTCTCAGGTACTACCCCATGTGGTGGAAGCCTGGAACAATGGGGGGACTAGGACAAGCAGAATGGGTATGGACCATGATCAATACCCTAGCACCGCTGCAGGAGAAAATGTGCCTTTTCTACCACAATATCTTTGCCACAGGAGTCGCCAAAGTCGACCATTACGACGAAATCCAAGACATGATCGACATGTTCCGTAAAAAGGGCCTAGGAAACTATAAAGAAATCCTTATGGAAGTGGCAAAAAGCCCCGCTATGATCTACTGGCTGGACAATAACGAGAATCACGCTAACTCTGTCAACGAAAACTGGGGCAGGGAACTTCTAGAGTTATTCACCATGGGAGTCGGAAATTACACAGAGACTGACGTACGTGAATGTTCTCGAGCATTCACTGGTTGGACACTTGAACATAAATTACCCCGATTCCATATGGGCCGATGGGACTGGGAATTTAAATTCATCCCTGAAGACCACGATTACACTGAGAAGGAATTCTTGGGCCACTCTGGAAAGTTCGATGGAGAGGAAACCATCGACATCATTCTCTCTAAACCAGCAACCGCTCAGTTCATCGCCCGCCACCTATACAGCTTCTTTGTCGCAGACGAACCTCAAGTCCCGGCCTGGTCTGTCACCCCTCCAAATGACCCGGATGCAGTAAATTTTCTTGCTGACGCTTTGATCACTTCCGATTACCACATGGGTACTGTATTGAAAAAACTTTTTACAAGTGAGTTCTTTAAAGAACAACGATTTTCAAGAGTCAAGAACCCAACAGAGGTAGTAATTAGCACTCTAAGACTTGTGGGAGGAACCGATAGGCCCTCACCAGAAACGTTGGACTGGGCTGGACAGATCGCCTACATGGGCCAAGATCTGTTGAACCCCCCCAGCGTCGAGGGCTGGCATAACGGTATTGAATGGATAAATAGCGGGACCCTGATGAAGAGGACTAATTTCGTTTCGGGGCTCATGTCTGACTCAGCACGACCAGGTGTAAGACAGATCATAGACCGTATAAAAGTCGCCGGAACAAACCCGACAGACATCGTAGACACATGCTTAGATATCATGGGGCCCATGGAAGTTTCCGACCAGACGCGATCAGAATTGGTTGCCCATTCTGAGAAAGATGGCAACTTCAACTGGAACACCACTGGAGAGGAAAGATTAATAGAGCTTCTCCAGCTGCTGGTTGCAACCCGTGAATATCAGTTTGCCTAAAGCTTATATACTTACAGGCCCTATAGGCTGAGTTTTATCGAGTAACTCATTCAAGGAATATATATATGACGGACCCCACAAAAGACCCGGTTATTGTTGTCCTGCAATTGAGCGGTGGTAATGACTATATGAATACTGTGATTCCACACTCCAATTCACAGTACAGAGACTACCGTCCAAACGTGAATATCGGTGAGCATGAGATATTACATCTTAATAACGAAATCGGATTCCACCCATCAATGGCTCCTCTTGCAGAAATGTATCGGGAAGGGAACGTAGCCATTATCCACGGAGTTGGTTACGAAAATTCACCTAGGTCTCACTTTCGTTCAATGGATATATGGCACACATGCGAACCCGATACTCTAGGTACCGAAGGATGGCTCGGCAGAGCCATAAATCAGATCGATCCTAGCAAAGAAAATGTAGTTACAGCTGTCAGTATGGGGCCTTCTCTTTTTCGAGCATTAGTTGCCCCAGGCGTACCCGTTGCGACAGTCGAAAATCTTGACAATTATGGACTCTTGACTGATGTCACACCCGAAGAGAAAAGGGATAGAGTTCTAGATCGATACAAGCGAATCTACTCTCCGATGATAGGTTCTGGACCCGTAATGGATTTTTTGGGTCAGACAGGCCTCGATGCCCTAAAGGGAGCAGACATACTAAATGTTGCCCCGGAACAATACTCCTCAACAGTGGAATACGGAGATAGTTCCATATCTAAAAAGTTAAGAAGTATCGCCCAAATTCATCTCGCTGAACTTGGAACGCGTGTTTTTTACTGCGACCTGGGTAGTTTTGACACACACGCCGACCAACTCGCAACACATGACAAGCTTTGGACCGCAGCGTCTGGCGCAATTCGTGACTTCTTTGATGATCTTGAAGAACACAACGCGGCAGACAACGTAACGATGTTCTTATTCTCAGAATTTGGTCGTCGAGTCTATGATAACGGAGCAGGAACAGATCACGGTGCAGGGGGTGTCTGTCTAGCTATTGGAAATCAAGTCAAGGGCGGTGAATACGGACGGTACCCATCAATGAAGGAGTCAGACCTAGACCAGGGAGATCTCGTCCCCAACCTGGATTTTCGTGGTGTTTATACAACATTAATTGAAGATTGGATGAAATTGGATCCCGTACCTATCGTCGGTGGTCAATTCGAAAAACCCGCCTTCATATAGCAACCCCTGAATACATTAAGCCGGTAGAGAAATAATAAAATGTTAACGACTTCAGTTAAGGGAAGAGCCCTAGATTACTCTAGAGTAGTTGGTGGGAGAGCCTTCCGCGGCATTGTTTACGTGGAATGTGGTAACGGAGATGATATTTACGTGGTAACACGAGATTCATACGCCTCCGGGATAGCAAAGATCACCATAGGCTCCAAAATCGATGACGAGGAAGAAGTACTTACATTTGGCGATATCTCTGAAGGTGTCTTCAATGACTCATGGCCTGCTTGCGCTGTCTTTAATGATGGAAAACTTTACGTAAGTGACGAATTAAAAAATTGCGTCCGGGTGTTTGACTCGAATGGCCACCTTCTTACAGAGTTCGGAAAATCAGGAAATAAACAGGGTGAATTCGACCGCCCTTCCGGAATAGCCAGCGATTCGAGCAACAATATCTTCGTAAGTGACACCTTGAACCATCGGGTTCAAAAATTCTCTTCTGATGGAACTTTTATTACTGAATTCGGCTCTTACGGAACTGGTCCGGAACAACTTAATTCCCCCTGGGGAATGTCATTGGACAATTCGGGAAATTTGCTGGTAGCAGACCACCTAAATAACCGGATACAAAAATTCTCTCCAGATGGAAAACATCTCAGCACATTCGGAGACAATGGTACAGAGGCTGAAACACTGGACCATCCCTCAGACATAACTATTGACCCTGATGGTGACATTTATGTCTCAGACTGGGCAAACGACAGGGTCCAGGTCTTTGACAAAGACGAAAACCATTTAACCGCTATCTACGGCGCTGCATTCGAGCTTTCAAAGTGGCAGCAACAATATGTCCGAGGTAATCCAGATGTTTATAAAGCTCGTCGTCGAGTTGCATCACTAGAGCCAGAAAAATGGTTTGCTCTACCCACAAGTGTCGCCTACGACGCTAGAAAGTCGAGACTACTGGTAGTCGATTCACAACGATGGAGAATACAAATCTTCGATAAGTTAACAAATTATTCGGACCCCCAGTTCAACATCTAGTTCGCCAATCTAGCAATCTGCCTTAACGGATACAATCTTTCCAGTATCCTCATAATACCGCCAGAAAGCACCGGAAGCTTGATCCGTGACGGTCCATTCGTGGCCTTCCCGGTAGTGATGGTCATTCGTCCACGGCATTCGCATCCAAACTGCTTCAAAACGGTGAGCATTTTTCAAATACATCTCTCCATTCACACATTCCTCTTCCAAGAATTTTCTTACCTGAAATAAAGCTTCAGAACGAGGCTTTCGGGGGGTATTTGCTGCGATAGCCTCCGCCTGAGTTTCTTCACTCGTTGCCAGACTTAGCTTTGTAAAAGGTATTCTGCCGTACGAGCCAATAAGTACAACTGCAACGGCTATTGCCCCTACTATGAACCATTTCAGCAAATTAACCTACCAGCCCTGTGAATCATCTACAGACTCAATAGGGAATCCCGTGATTTTTGCATTGCTACTACGACCCAGAAAACCAACTAACTTAGGAAGATATTGTAACCGGTTCAATTATATCTGTCGCAGCCTCGGGTCCCAGCGATCACGAAGCCAGTCCCCACAAAAGTTGAAGGACAGTACCGTTAGGAAAATAGCCATTCCTGGGAAGAAAGCAACCCACCATGCAGAGCCGAGGTACTCCCTTCCATTGGAAATATCAGCACCCCAAGATGGAGTTGGTGGAGGAACGCCTGCACCCAGAAACGATAGAATGCTCTCCGACAAAATGGTATTGCCCACTTGCAACGTAGTCGCGACAACCACAGTGTTTCCAACAGCAGGCAGTAAGTGCCTCAACATAAGCCTTGGTGTCGAAGCGCCAGCAACGCGTGCTAGCGCGATAAAGTCAAAACTCCTGACCTGCAATGTTTGCCCTCGCACCAAACGGGCTATCCCAGCCCATGCTCCCAGTGCCAAAACAAACGCTACGACCGCAAAGCTTTGTCCCAAAACAAAGACGAGTGCTATTGCCAACAGTAGATAAGGAATAGCGTTAAACACATCAACAATACGCATTATTATTTCATCGATAATACCACCGTAGTAACCCGCAACTAATCCCACCAAGGTGCCAAAAACGGTCCCAACACATATAGCTACTGCGGCAAGACTGAGAGACAATCTGGCCCCGAAGATAATCCTGCTAAGAAGGTCACGGCCAAGCTGATCCGCACCTAAAAAGAAGTGGTAAACCTTTTCATCCCTTCCAAGTGGAACGCCATTTGTATTACACGCCTCAAACTTATTTGATAACTGGCCTTCCTCGCAGGGTTCCGCCCAGGCAGGGCTGGCTAAAACAGCTCTCAATTGATCTACTTCTGGTTCATAAGGAGCAATCAGCGGAGCGAAAATCGCACAGATAATCAAAGTCCCAAGAATTATAAATGGGATTAAAGGCCATCGCCTAAATACATAAACTGTCCTGTGCAGGAAGGATTCCCGATTCACATCTTGCAATTCTTCCAGTGTTTGCTGACCAGCAGGAGTTGTCAAAATAAATCCTTAGTTATAGCGGATTCTTGGATCAATAAAGGCATACAGAATATCTATTACAAAAACGGCAAAGACGTAAACAATGGTAAACACAAGAACCGCTCCAGTCATGAGAGGGAAATCATTGTTTAAAATGGACGTGTAAGTCATCATGCCAAGTCCTGGCCAGGCAAAAACAGTCTCAGTTACAACCGTTCCACCTATAAAACCGACGAGAATCAAGGCAGAGAAAGTTAGTGGGGGAATAAGGGCATTCTTAAACGCATGTTTCCAGATAACTGAAGTATTTCCAACACCTTTCGCTCGAGCTAATTTAATAAATTCAGAGTCAAGAACGTCCAACATAGAGGATCTGACCAGTCTCATCAATCCTGCAGAGGCCAGCCACCCTAAAGTAACGGCCGGCATTATAAAATGCTTGGCTTTGTCAAAAGCACTAGCTGCATCATGTCCTCTTGTTCCAGAGGGTAACCAGTCTAAATTTACTGAAAACACTAATATCAGCATTATTCCTAACCAGAATGGAGGTAATGCCTGCCCAAAGACAGCAAAGGTCCTTCCAAATGCATCAAGAAGCGTCCCTCGCCTTACAGCTGACATAATCCCGATCGGAATCCCAGTTATAAGAACAAAGAGGGTCGCTGACAACCCAAGTTGGATGCTGGCAGGTGCAAAATTTTTAACCATTTCCAGCACTGGCAGTCCAGTTTTCAGAGAAGTTCCAAAATCTCCCTGAAAAATCCCTTTGCCAATCCAAATCAAATACTGAACTACTACTGGCTTATCAAGATGAAAATCCTTTCCCCAGGCCTCCCATTGCTCCGGAGACACATAGCCAACATTGAGCATTACATTACGGGGGTCGCCCTGCAGGCGTGATAGTGCGAACACTATTAGTGTCGCAGCAAAAATCGCTAATATCAAAAAGACAAAGCGCCGGATTATAAATCTTGTCATTAATTATTCCTCGACAGACATCCTTAAAAATAACCTGTCGCTCTATTCATCAACATAATATGCCGGCGGTCTCTCTCAAGAGAGAACGCCGACATATTAATATCCTGCATCTCGCAGGTAAAATCTATTTACCAGGAACGATAGTCTCAAACGAGTTGGGGAGATCATATGGACGAAGGTCCCAACCTCTTATGGTCTCCGGGTTAAATCCGATAAGAACCGGAACTTCCACTGTACCAATGGTCAGAGTCTTGTCAAAATAGTCGTCCCACATCGCCTCACGGGTAGCAAGGTTCTCAGCAGAGCCTTTCGCCTGCACTCTTGTGTCCTCACGGTTCGACCAGTACAAGTTGTCCTCAAGGCTCGGGTTCCATCCACCAGCCGGTAATGGCCAGAGACCGCCACCTGCTGTGCCACCACCATCACCAAGGCGACCCTGTTTGCTTGTCGGTCCCCAGCGAGTCATCCACGGTACGTGGAGCTCCCTGCCTAACATAGTCGGGCGCCTAGATGAATACTGGGTGCTATCTATCCATGGCTCAAGTCCGAGGTGCTCCTTCCACTGCCCTACAACGGCCTCACAGACCTCCAAGGAGGTTCCGTTACCCTGCGAGCAGAAGAATTCAAATTCGAATCCGGGCGCCACTCCAGATTCAGCCAGGTGTGCCCGGGCCGCGTCTGGATCAAAGGCATAGCTCCACCGCTCTTGATATTCAGGATGTAGCTGATGCAGTGACATACCTGGCTGCGCGCCACCATAAACAGCACCACCATACCCGCCTGTAACTGATGAAGCGATGAGATCGCGCTCAATAGAGTAGGCCAGCGCCTTCCTGAAAGCCTTAGCGCTGTTCATTCGTGGGGTGTCATA
>CAYWYV010000001.1:48719-59480 GCA_964462705.1 uncultured Dehalococcoidia bacterium | reverse complement strand
AAAGACATATAACAAGACGTTGCTGTAGAGAACTTATGGATACCAACCAGACTCCACTGATTGAAGCTACAGATATTTCAAAATCATATGTGGTGGGGTCTCAGACTGTGAAAGTCTTACAGTCCGTCACCATACAAATAAATCCGGGGGAATTCATGGCAATCGTGGGTAGATCCGGGTCTGGAAAAACAACACTGCTTAACCTACTCGCAGGGCTAGACCAGCCTAATACAGGAAAGGTTTTGGTTAGAGGCGTAGATATCACTGATATGTCGGATCATCAGCTCACTGACATAAGGAGAGACATGATTGGATTCATTTTTCAATCTTTTGGCCTTTTGCCACTTCTATCGGCTTTTGAAAATGTAGAACTACCCCTACGAATCGCTGGAATTAACATAGCGGACAGACAGAGCCAAACTAGAGACGCATTAGAGATGGTCGGACTTTGGAGTCGTGCTAATCACAGACCTTATGAACTTTCTGGTGGAGAACAACAAAGAGTTTCAATAGCTAGGGCCGTAGTGAATAAGCCTCCGCTTATCCTTGCAGATGAGCCAACTGGGGAACTTGACTCCAATAATGCTAGGGATATTTTCGGACTTTTTAAAGAAATGATCAGTATCCAGGGAATGAGTATCGTGTGTGCGACACACGATTCTACCCTGTTATCCATGGCAGACAACGTAAAGGAACTTAGAAATGGATCGCTGGTCACAGATTATTCAGATAAAAACGTCCCTCGATTTAGAAAGTAAGCATATATTCAGATCTCTAAAAACCATAGCATTTCAGTTTTTCTTGAGTTAGAGTTTCATTATTCCCTTTGCAGTTTTGCGAAACTGGTGTGAGTTGCCGGCTAAAAACTTAGTAGGAAGGCAGTATTGCGTCAGCACAATAAACTCTCCAAGTCCGCTGGTCATAAATTATCAGAATATTTAGATATGCCACTTACTGATGGTGGAGGAAAAGTTTCGAGAACTCATCAAGAATCTGTGGTTTGTTATTCCTATTTATGTCATTTAGCACAGGGTTGTTCGGCAAAAAAACATCGCCCAACAAAAGTCCTTGTGCGCAAATGTCGCCGGTTTGAATCCAGAGATTCAAGGGATCCTTCTGAATTGTCTGATCTGGCATTAGACATTCTTGCCAAACATAGAGCGAGTGGAAAACTGCTAGGATCAAAAACCTTGGAACTTTTAGATAGGTTGAGACCAAACGGCCCTATTAAACCAAAGGTATAATTCCAAGTAAATTTACTTATATTGGGGGATTTTTAAATGGGTTCATCTCTGTTCGATCTTTCTGGAAAAACAGCTTTGGTGACGGGCGGTAACGGAGGTATTGGTTTCGGAATAGCTAAGGGTTTAGCAGACGCTGGTGCCAGTATAGTCATAGCGGCGCGAGATCAGGCAAAAACTACAGATGCCGTCAATGCTCTAAAAGAAAACGGCAACTCTGTTCATGGCATAGAGGTTGATGTCTCTAGTGAAGAATCTATAAAAAGCATGGTTGCGAATAGTTTAGAACTCACTGGGAAAATAGATATACTCATCAACAACGCTGGCATTGGAATACGTAAACTCCCTCATGAATATAGGCTGGATGATTGGAACAAAGTTATAGACATTAATCTCACCGGATCCTTTCTCTGCGCCAAAGAATTACACGGACATATGAAGGCGATTGGTGGAGGAAAAATAATAAACATCGGATCCATGACATCTATATTTGGTCTAGACTGGGCTGTCGCCTATGCTTCGAGTAAAGGAGGCGTCGTCCAACTTACAAAAACTCTTGCGGTCTCTTGGGCTAAAGACAACATCCAAGCAAATACTATCCTACCTGGATGGATTCACACCGACCTCACAAGCGGAATAAAAGACAATTTTAAAGATCGATATGAACATATACTCTCGCGTATACCTGACGATAGATGGGGAGAGCCAGACGATCTTGCAGGGACAGCGGTGTTCCTTTCCAGCTCTGCCTCTAATTATGTAACAGGTGTTTCTATACCGGTCGACGGTGGCTACACCTCTTTCTAATAAGCTCTTAGCAAACTTCTATTTCTTTAATAGTCAGTTTGGATCGATGTTCAGGCAAAATCCAAAGTCTGAAAAACCTAGGACAGTGGATGAGGTATTTACTTATTGCCGGAGCGATTCTCCGGTTGGTGCTCAGTCAGAGAATTCAAAATTACTCATGAGTACAATATATCTGCCTTTCCATGATGGACAGACGACCAAAATATCTGGACGCGCATTAACATAACCGGGGAGCTAATATGGCAGACGAAATACTTTTAGATATTAATGACAGAGTTGCAAATATAACTTTCAACCGGCCGGATCAGCATAATGCCATAGCCTACGAAGGGTGGTTGCAGTTGATTGATATCGTAAGCCAAATAAAATCAGATCCGGCTATCAGAGTTGTTGTTTTCACCGGTTCTGGTTCCCGGGCCTTCTCTGCAGGAGCTGACATCAAGGATTTTGACTCTCACCGTTATGATTCAGCTTCATCAAAAATATATTCGGAAGCATTTGATGGGGCCTTAGATGAGATCGAGAATCTACCCATGCCGACAATCTCAAAAATTAGAGGGATATGCGTCGGTGGCGGATGTGAATTATCAATGGCCACAGATATAAGAATTGCGTCAGAAAACAGCAAATTTGGAATCCCAGTAGCCAAACTAGGAATACTGGTGGGATATCGAGAAATGAAACGCCTCATCACTCTAGTCGGTCAGGGTAATGCTTCTTACATACTTCTATCAGGAAGAATAGTTGGAGCCCAAGAAGCCCAGCATATGGGATTGATTACTAGCGTGGTTCCCAATGAAAGACTCGATGAAACCGTGCAAAAACTGGTAGATGAGATGGTACCACTCGCTCCTCTTTCTCAATCAAGACACAAAGAGATACTACAAAAAGTAATAAGTAACCAATCCCTTGAGGGATTCACCATTGAGGAATCACATCTACCTTTCACAAATTTCGATAGCCAGGATTTCAATGAAGGGAAGTCAGCATTTGTTGATAGGCGAAGTCCGACATTTAAGGGAATCTAGCCAGTCAAACACATACCTTCAGAGCAGAATCTAACTAAAGGTTTTCTCTAAAAAAATTTGTAATTTTTTTTTCCATATAAACTCTATCCGCCTCACTCCTTGGCATATGTCGTTCATTTGGAAACAACGCAAGATCATAATCTTTACCCTCTGAAATCAATGCATTTATCAGTCTCGCAGTATGTCGGAAATGTACATTTTCATCCACCAACCCATGGACCAGTAGCAATTTACCCTGAATGTCAGGTACATGTGCTATTACGCTGGAATTTTGATACCCGGAAGGATTCTTGGCAGGAGTACTCATATATCTCTCAGTGTAGTGAGTATCATATCCGTCCCAGCCAACCACGGGAGCACCAACAACTGCAAGTTTAAAAACCTCCGGGGCTTGGGCCAAACACATTAATGACATATAACCACCATAGCTCCACCCATAGACTCCAATTCTCTCCGGGTCGGCGAGTTTTTTTTCAATGAGATGTTTTATTCCATCTGTCTGATCTTTCACTTCGACCGTACCCATATTGTTCTTTATATGTGACTCAAATGCCAAACCCCTTCTGGCACTCCCCCTATTATCAAGAACGGAAACAAGAAATCCTTCTTGACGAAGATATTGGACTCTCATTGAAACTGTCATACCCCAGCTATTGGTTACGACCTGTGCATGAGGTCCTCCATAGACATATAAGACTGTGGGATAAGGTCCCTCTCCAAATTTTTCCACATCAGGCTGATAAATAGCGCCTGAAAGTACTTCCCCGGATTCAGACTCTATATTAAAGAAATCAGGAGCCTTAAGATTTAGAAGTTCTATTCGGGGATCAGAAGTTTGATGAATTGGAATATAACCTTCAGATTTTCCAATTTTAGACAGCCTTATTGTAGGTGGCTGAGTTAAAGAATGATAAGTATCAACCATTCGACCCGATGTAATTGAAAAAGTGGAGGAATGAATCCCTGGCTCCGTCGTAAGCAATTCAGGATCCCCACCTTCAAAAGAAACTTTATAAATCCGGCTTTCTTTATGAGAATCAATAGTCGCGTTGAAATATATCGACTCATTTGACTCGTCGACAGCTGAAATAGCATCCACCCGCCAGTCCCCTTGTGTAACGGGATAATGAGTCTGAAGGTTTGGATCGTACATATATATATGCTGATAGCCAGTGCGTTCTGAGGCCCAAATTAATTTGCCATCTTTCAGTGGATAAAATATGTCATGGAGGTTTATCCACACATCAGATTCTTCCTTGAGTATCGTTCGTCGCTTACCAGAGGGTATATCGAAACAGAGAAGATCTAATTTGGTCTGTTCTCTGTTTTGGCACTGAACATATAGAAGATGATCAATCCCCCAACTCACCCTTGCAATATACTCATACTCAGATGTGTCTAACCAAGTTATATTTCCTCTAAAGTCGGTTACTCCCAATTTGACCCTTGGATTTTCCGATCCTGCAAATGGATACCGATGAGTCTCTATTGATTCCAGTCCGGGGTCAGAATTACCTGAGTGAAGTATGTGGAATTCAGGAATATGCCTTTCATCTACCTCAGTGAATGCTATATAGTCGCTTTCCTTTGACCACCAATACCCTGACGGTCTCCGCATCTCCTCCTGAGCAATATAATCTGCAAGCCCTCTAGTAGTTCCCTTTATTTTTCCGTGAGTGATCTGTTCAGGTACATCTCCTTCAATAGGGATAACCCATATTTCACCTCGGCACACAAAAGACAACTTTTCACCATTGTTTGAGACTTTTGGATCTGTTGCGGGATATTCATCACTGTCCATAAGCAGTCGAGGAGGATGGTCTATCTGGTCCAGGATGTAGACGTTATTTCCGTCCGGAATAACTATTTTCCCTTTTGTAGTCCAGAAATAGCGGGTTATACCCCTATGCATCTGCCTGAGTCTTTGTCGTCTCAACTGTTCTTCCAAAGACTCTTTCAAGGAACTAGGTAAAGCTTCTATAAGTAGCTGTTCCTGCCCAGTATCTAAATCAATCGCATAGAGAGCCCTGTTACCATCAGTGTCAGCAGTTTTTAAATAAGTTGCGTATTTTCTATCAGGACTAAAGGCAAACGATCCTGGAAAATCCATACCTGGTGCCGGGAATTTCGCAATGTCTTCTAGGGCAATTTCCATGTTCTATAACTAGCGAATACGCTGAATAACTCTCCTAGCAGAATCCACCAATTCATCGACGTGGTCGTCTGTACTTAACACGTTAAGTGCCCCTGCCGCTCCTGCCATGAGCAAAACACCTTCGTTCAACATTCCTAGGAAAAAAGCCTTTTTCATTTGACTATCAGCAGATATCGCATCCCGATAATTTTTGACTTCTCCATCCGTGAAATGAATTCCAAAAAGTGAAGCTACTCCAGTTATGGTGACAGATACATCCATTTCCGCGAATACTGCTCGCAACTTTTCCCGCAGGGTTTGTCCCAAAGCATTCATCCGCTCGTATTCATCTACCGTAAGTGCATTCATCACCACTTCCCCCGCCCTCATTGTTATTGGATTGGCGTTGAAGGTTCCTGCATGAGCCAAATCCGCACCCCCATCAGTCGGATCAAAGGCAGACATTATGTCTCTTCTACCTCCAAAGGCTCCAACCGGGGTGCCTCCTCCTATTATTTTTCCCAAAGTAGTCATATCTGGTATGACACCGAATAGTTCTTGTGCTCCACCAGGGGAGACACGCAAACTTTGGACTTCATCAAAAATTAGGACTATGTCCAATTCTTTAGTGAGTTCTCTCATTTTTTCAAGGAACGATATATCTGCTGGGACATATCCTATTGAAGAAATGATAGGTTCCATTATCACGCACGCTATTTCATCGGCATTTTCTCTAATTACAGCTTCAGCGGCTAAGGAATCGTTGTAGGCAACAACAAATACTCCATCCGCTATCGCAGATGGTTGAGTGGAATATTCTGGTACAGGTGTCGGTCCTTCAGGATTTAAGTCGTCCTTCGCAGGGTAAACACTAATCGAAACATAGTCGTGAGAGCCATGATACCCACCTTCTATTTTCAAAATTTTTTCTCTACCCGTGAATTGCCTAGCTGCTCTAACAGCCATCATGGTTCCTTCCGTACCCGAGTTAGTAAACCTTATGGTGTCTACTGAAGGTATTCGGCTGGATAGTATATTCGCTAGCCGAATCTGAGAAGTCGTGGGGCCACTGAATGCCGCTCCCTTTCCTGCTTGATCTGATATAACTTTGGCAATGCTCGGATCTGCGTGACCTAATATCAGGCTAGTTGCATTAATCATGAAATCTAAAGATTTATTCCCATCCACGTCAATTATGTATGGTCCCTCCCCCCGATCGACAAAATGCGGGTATGGATCAAAATAGCTCGTTCCCCGAGAACTCCCTCCGGGCAAGTATAATTCCGCTTGTTTCTGAAGTTGTGCCGATTTGGGGGTTCTGGAAACGTAAGTGTCTATTTCCGTCTGCAGTTTGTTAGGGTCCACGTCGATTCCTTCCTTAACGCCAAGTTCTCGTAAAATTAGGGCTAACCCTGACGTTACTTTGCTTTACCTAGTTTATTTAGGATTTCATTTAGACTACCAGATCTGAATCCTTCCAGATCTAGGGTTACATATGAGTAACCAATACTTTTGAACTCTTTGCTTATTTCTGACCGCAGTGGCTCAGAGCTGATCGCATTGAAATCTGAAGGCTCAATTTCGATTCTTGCTATTGTTTCGTGATGACGCACCCTCAATTGCTTGAATCCTTTAGATCTGAGAAATTGTTCTGCTTTCGCGATTTTAGTGAGTGCCTCGACTGTGACAGTAGTTCCATACGGAATCCTTGACGACAGGCACGCTTGAGCCGGTTTGTCCCAAGTTGGAAGGTTCATCTCACGAGAAAGAGTGCGTATGTCATCCTTAGTTAGCTCGGCTTCAACAAGGGGACTCCGAACGCCGTATTGCTTTGCTGCTTCAATGCCAGGCCTGTAGTCGCCTAGATCATCCATGTTCGTACCGTTTGTTATCGAATCAAAAGATTCCTCCTCGGCAAAACGAACCAGATGAGTATAAAGTTCATCTTTACAGAAAAAACATCTGTCAGGATTATTTGCTTGATAATCTTCTCTATCAATTTCATTGGTTTGAACTGTCATAAAATTCAGGCCGATACGATGAGCAAGCTCAGTTGCTTCCTCCAATTCAGATTGCGCCAAACTCGGAGACACAGCTGTTACGGATAGAGCTTTTTCTCCAAGGGCCTCATTGGCCACCGCAGCCAAAAACGCACTATCAACACCTCCGGAATAGGCGACAATAACGCTACCCATCTGTTCAAGTATATTTACTAGAACAGCCCTCTTTTCGAGTAGTGTTTTTTCAGATGTCTGTACCATCACACACTCCCTATCACTATGGTTCCCTAACCTTGAGAACCACCAAGTACCCTTGCTAGCCTGCCATCATTTCTTCAACAATTGCTTTCATTTGATCACAGTAATGATCATATGATCTATTCTGGTATCTAAGTATTCTTTGAGACTCTTCAGTATCATACCAATCGTTCCAGCCAGGATCTTCGCGATAAACAGCCATATCCACTGGAGCGCCCATAACGTTGAAGAAATCTTCCACGTAATCCTTACCTGTCAATCTCCATGAACTTCCACCCGCGATATTGAATACTTTTCCCACAGCTTCCCCAGAATCAACGGCATTGCGCAAGGCATCAGCAACATCATCACGATGTATCATCTCTACTCTCTGCTCAGATGTGAAAGGCCATGGTTCTGGGGGTTCCAAGAATGCTGGAACGGCGATACTCGCAATCCTGAGTATTACGTAGTTCACTCCAGACGAAATAACTATTTCCTCTCCCGCAATCTTACTATCCGCGTAAACATCTATTGCCCCCTGCTGATGTTCTATTGTGACAGGTGGTTCTTCCCCAGAGGTATCACCATAGGTACTGATCGAGGAAGTAAAGACCAAAGAGGCTTCTGGTGAACCCGCTTTCATTCCTTCAACAATATTTCTTGTACCATCCACGTTAACTCGGAAAGTAAAATCCCTATCTTTCTCGCTATTCGGAGGCAGAATGGCCGCAAGATGCAAAACACCTGCAACACCTGCAACCGCCGAACTCACGGCAGCCGCATCTGTTATATCACCCTTGACTACTTCCACCCCTTCTTCACCTTCCAAACCAGAGAAATCCATAAAGGGCAAATCAAATATCCTAACCGACCTTCCATCTTCAAGAAGCATTCCAGCAAGCTGGCGACCTACGCTACCAGCGCCTCCCGTGATTAAAACCGGTTTGCTCACGTGAGAGTCGTTCCCTTCATACCGGCTTTTTCTATGACATCTTGAGCACTCGTAATCATGGTGTCCATAGCTGCCCCAAACGCTTCCCAGTCACCTTCATTCTTGAGTGCGAGGAGAGAGGCCGCCTCGCGCATCGCAGTTCTGGTAACTGGCACACTAGGCATTGTTTTAAAGAAAAAAGTGTCACTAATCTCTTCAAATTTTTCGATTATTTCGACAATTGAGGTCTCCCAAGCGGAATTCTGAGGCCCTAGGCCATCAGCTATCTGACGGCAACTCCCAATCGACTCTTCAAGCATTTCCTGTCCTGATTGTGGCATTTACGCTTTACTCCTACATAACCTATTAAACTCAAAGGGCGACCACTTAGTGGTCGCCCTTATTCTAAACGAAAACCTTAACCTTTTCCCTTGAGCGTAGAGCCCACGTCCGAGAAGAGTCTTTCAGTTAGTCGTCCCCATCGGCATGAACTGTGTCCTCAACTTTAATAACGGAGGCTTTATCATCATCCTCATAGTGATGCCTGACTTTATCTAAATCCACTACATCTAACCTGTCAAAACCTTTACCGTCGTGCCTGTCGTACGGGAATGGCTGGAACTTCTCAAATCTCTTCCCAAACCGTTGCCTGCTTGCCCTCTTATCGTATGGGAACCTGAATCTTTCTGGGCTACCTGGTTCGCATTCAACCAGCTCGTAGTTCCTACTACCAAGACCGATCTCGTGTCCGGTATTGATACTGGTAACTTCACTTTGGTTATGGAATGTTGCCGCAGCAGCTTCAAATTTCTTATCGCCTACGTGATGGGCTTCCATCAGTTCAGCCTTGGAGCCCTTGATACCTTCGGCCTCTCTTGCCTTGTCGACACACGCCATGTCAATTGCTACCGCGTCTGTGCTGGCGAAAACTCCCAAATGAGGGACGATTGGGACGTCTGCATGACCTGCACAATCACAGGCCGGAGATACATCAACTGCCATATTGACATAACCAACTTTTCCATTACCTACGGCCTTTTCAACCCCAAGGCATGCGTCTGCAATAGCAGCATCGACTGCATCAAATTGAACAGGGGGTATATCCATGAGACCTCTAGGCCCCATCACTCCAAAACACCCAAGACAGTTGGCACACTTGTCACTGTCCCACTCCAACTCATCGTTTTCATTTATGTTGTAAAGGCCGAAAGGACAACAATCCTCAAGTATTTCCCAATCAGGAGTGTTTTCCTTTCCCTTGAAATTCTCTGGATGGAATACGCCCGCAGCGCCTAGTCCGTAAGTGGGGTGGCCACCCATGTGGACGTTAAACTTACCTCTCTTGGACTGGGCTCCAATACCCAGATTCTTTAGAGCCCCGCCAATAACGCCCATGCTGTGACCCTTGAAGTGCGTCAGAGCTATGAGAGCATCGGCTGCAGCGATAGCCTGAGCTACATACGCCTCTTTAAGAATATAACCTTCTGGAATATCTACCCTAAAGTCGTTGGTACCTATAAATCCGTCGGCGCAAATAAATGGGCATCCTAAAGTCGCAGAACTGTATCCGTTTCTTTCAGCCGTGAGAAGAATGTCTAGTTCGCTGGATCTTGAACCCCAGGGAGAATAAGTTGACGTAGTTGTGTCGCAGACGAACGGCCTGCCTCCAAGTTCCTTAATCCTGTCTGCCAGAGTCCTCGCATAAAGAGGCCTCAAATAAGCAGAGTTATTCCATTCCCCGCAATGAACCTTGATAGCTACAATGTCGTTGGGTTCCACAATTTCATCAAGACCAGCTGCATCAAATACAGTGACCATTTTAGCGGCCAGAGAAGTCTCTGTTGATTCAGAATGTGCATCCATATAATAGACTGTTGAATCTGCCATTTTACCCTCCACTCTTCCTTTAACTGGCTAAATTTACTTATACTGCACCTATTTAGTCGGAAAAGGTGCACACGTCAGCAGATTAGCATTGGCCTTTATCGGTGTCAATAATTTCCAAAGCTGATCTTTCAAAGTTAAAATAGCAAATGCAATATCCTTTAGCTTATATATCACTAGGGTTCGCCATAATTAGCGTTGAAATTGTGCAAGGAGGAATTAACTTATGCCATACAAAATGAAAGCTGAAGATCGCTGGATACATCCCGGGCCACAGCCAAACGGACTACAGGCAGACTCAGATGGCCTTTGGGCTATAGACCAGGGAAACGACCATCTATATAAATTGTCTTACAAAGATGGGTCAATCATAGAAGATCTGGAAACAGAAACCATGAAATCAAGTGGTGTCACGAAAGGCGGAGGTTTTTTATGGGTAGCTTCTACATATAATTGCCTTATTTATAAGCTCAACGAAGATGGAACCACTGCAGAG
>CAYWYV010000001.1:4098-48709 GCA_964462705.1 uncultured Dehalococcoidia bacterium | reverse complement strand
GCCGGGAAAAGGGGTCGTAGATTTCGCCCAGGCGGAAAACCCTCCGACTACCGGAGCCCATGGAATGGAGTGGATAGACGAGGAAAATATGTGGGTAGCTGTCCCACCAGCTAAAACTGTCTTCTTGATGGACCCAAAGACTATGTCAGTTAAAAGATCTATACCTACTCCAGGAATACGTCCTCATGGTCTTTTTATGGACGAGGAAGATATATGGCTGGCAGATACTCAGGAGTGCAAGATACACAAATTGGACACAGACACTGGGGAAATACTCGATGTTATTGAGATTGAAGAACCGGAGATACATGGTATGACACTCCATGACCGTCAAATATGGTTTTGCTGCGCTGAAACAAGAAAGGTCTGCACTGTAACTCTACCAGGCTAAAAAACCCTTCCCAAAACTTTATAAATATCTATGGAGATTTCTGATAAATGACATTCGATAACGCCAGTCTTTTCCCTATGGGATCAACATTATCTGAAAATGGGCACTTGAACATTGGAGGATGCGTCGTTACAGAACTTGCTAAAGAATATGGTACCCCTCTGTATATATATGACGAAGCAACTATCAGAACGATGGCAAGAACTTTCGTTAAAGAATTTGGGACGCGTTATACAAACACTGTGGTCGCCTACGCCTCCAAGGCATTTCTAACTAAGGCAATGGCCAGGATAGCAACCGAGGAAGGACTTTCACTAGATGTTGTATCAGGCGGAGAAATCGCTGCTGCAATTGCTGCTGGGTTCCCAGCAGCCAGAATGGACTTTCATGGAAACAACAAAACTCCTGACGAATTGATTTATGCCGTTGAGTCTGGGGTAGGAACAATTGTAGTGGATGGTTTTCATGAGCTAGATCTTCTCAATCAATTGGCCGAGAAGAGAGGGGTCGAACAAGGAATAATGCTAAGATTATCCCCCTCTGTGGATGCCCATACTCACGGTCATACAACCACCGGGATATTAGATGTGAAGTTTGGTTTCTCAATTGAATCTGGAGAAAGCACAATTGCAATCCGACAGGCTCTGGATTCTTCAAACCTAGATCTGAAAGGTATTCATTTCCACCTGGGATCTCCCATATTTGAGCTAGAACCTTATTCCCAGGCAATTGACACTGTCCTAGATTATCTGGTCCAGTTCAAATCAGAAGGATTGAATTTAAGAGAATTTAGTCCCGGTGGGGGATTTGCTATTGGATATACGCGCAATCAGCCGCCGCCTCCAATTAGCGCGTATGCGGATGTCATTACGTCGATGCTAACGAGAAAATGTAATCAGCTAGGGTTTGATTTGCCCAAGTTGATTATCGAACCAGGTAGATCAATAGTTGGCAGGGCCGGTGTGGCAGTCTATACGGTAGGAGTAATTAAAGACATCCCTACTGTCCGAACTTATGTATCACTCGACGGGGGAATGGGGGATAACATCCGACCAGCATTATATGGATCAGAATATGAAGCAGTGGTTGCAAACAAGATGAAGGTAGACACCGACCATGAAGTGGTCACTCTTGCTGGAAAATACTGTGAATCAGGAGATATTTTAGTAAAAGACATATCTCTACCTACCATAGAAACCGGTGACATAATAGCGATCCCTTCTTCGGGGGCTTATTGCCTAGCCATGTCAAGTAACTACAATATGAATCCCAGACCTGCAGTCTTGATGGTCAAGGACGGGACAGCAAAGATAATAAGGCGCCGCGAAACTTATCAGGATCTGATCGCATTAGATACATAAATACTGAAAATCATTGTCTCTGGCCCCTCGAAGCCCCTATCAGGTATGACCTCTAAACGTCCCTTAGCTGTTTATACGATCCTGGCAATCAATCTACTATTGTGGATTTGTCTTGAGTTAACTGGGGGTTCTCAAAATACTCAAAATTTGATGCGATTTGGAGGAATTTCATATCTGGAAATAAGCTCAGGTCAGTACTGGCGCCTGCTGGCTGCTATGTTTCTCCATATAGGCGCTGCCCATCTAGCTGTTAACGGTTTAAGTTTGCTGATAATGGGTGGCATGGTTGAGAAAATTTTCGGGCATACCAGATTTATAGGGATATATCTAATTTCTGGTCTTGGTGGAAGTGCATTCAGCTTCTGGATGATCCATCCTTTTGCCATAGGCGCCGGGGCTAGTGGAGCGGTGTTTGGATGTGTTGGCGCACTGGGGGCTTTTTTCCTGATACGAAGACGTGAACTAGGACAATTAGGAAAACAAAACTTAAACGCAATATTAATTTTAGCAGGTATAAACTTCACTTTCGGATTTATCATGCCGAGTATTGATAACTGGGCTCATCTTGGAGGATTTTTGGCTGGTATTCTGACTGGTTCTGGTCTCATCCCAGTTACTCTGGTAGCAAACCGCTTTGAAGTTCAAGGCATGAAGCATAGCGAAAATGTCAATCAGTCAAGGTGTAGATTGGGGGCAACTGCTATGTTGGGACTGGCAGTTTTACTGATTGCAGTCGTGATCATCCTTGCAAATAATAAGACTATAGTCGAGAGGCTCTAAGCAAAAGTTCAGTGCAGCCTCGAAGGATTCTCTACCAATTGCTGTAACCGTCTGCAGAAGTTTCCAGCCACGGCACCGTCAATCGCCTGATGATCTCCGGTCAAACTTAGAGTCATCATCTCCCTAATTACGATCTCTCCCTTTTTCACAACAGGTTTCTGAGTGCTCCTACCAACGCCAAGTAGACCAACTTGCCCCTGATTTAATATGGGAGTAAAACCATCAACAGAACCAAGAACAGAAATGGTAAATGTCCCCCCCACCAACTGGTCTGGTCTTATTTTCCCTTCCCTTGCCTGGGCTGAAAGACTTTTGACGTCTTCAGAAACTTGCTTTAAGGACTTGTTACCCACATCTTCGATGACAGGCACAACTAAACCATTTTCAAGAGCAACAGCCATCGCGATATTGACCTGATCAAACCGATATATAGTGTCTCCCGCTATCACACTATTCATGGCAGGTACTCGCTTTATGGCTTCTCCAGACGCCTTGATCAAAAACTCCGTTAAACCAACACTGGCCTCACGACGGTATACTTGCGCATCAGTCACATCTACTTCGAAGAAAAAGGAGTACTGAGCGGTTTCAGTCAGGCTTTTCCTCATGTTGTTGGCAATAGCCCTTCTCATTCCTCTTAGCTGGGTCTCTTCTACAGGGTCGGGATGTCCAGCTGGAAGTCCAGAGAGAATATTTTCATCTTTACTGGAGTCAGCAGATTTGGCAAAATTCCTCACATCTGCCTCTACTATCCGTCCCCGGGGTCCGCTAGGAGTAATTTTCTCCAGATCAACACCAAGATTTGCAGCAAGTTTTCTGGCACCCGGTGTGGATGGAACGGGACTCCCTTCCTTTCTCCGAGGTTGATTACGAGAACCAGAAGGAGGTCTGTCACGTCGAGTGCGCTTTGTTGTTGAGGCGTCGGAAGATTCTTTAACTGGCGCTTCCTCACCTTCATCAAGCAGATAACCCATCACATCATCAACCGCGACTGTGGCACCAGCATCCACAGATGGATGAAAAACGCCTGACACAGTTGCTTCAAGGTCATAATTAACCTTTTCCGTCTCAATCTCAGCTATTACCTCACCTTGGTTGACGTTATCACCCTGAGATTTGGTGAATCTAGTCACCACACCCTCGGTCATAAAATCACCGAGCCTGGGCATAACTATTGGGGTTGCCATATACAGATTCTCCTAGTCAATTATTTCAAGAGCGGCTTCCACAACCTTCTCTTTGTTAGGAACATACAAAGCCTCTAGTGGCCTGGAGTAAGGTACAGAAGCGTGTGGAGCATTTACCCTTCGTGGAGGCGCATCTAGATAATCAAAAGCTTGTTCTGCTACGAGGGCTGATATATCAGCTGCAATACTGCAGCGGGGATAATCTTCATCAACTATTACAACTTTTCGCGTCTTCTGAACTGAGGAAAGAATCGCATCATCGTCCATGGGAGAAAGGGAAAGGAGATCTAAGACTTCCACAGAATAGCCTTGCTCTTCTAATTCCTCTGCAGCTTCCATACAAACCCGCGTCGTAAACCCAATGCCAATTAGAGTTATATCATTCCCTTCCTGCTTGATCTCAGATTTACCAATCTCTACTGTGTATGGATCCTCTGGGACATGGTCATCAAATCTCAAGCCCATCAGTTGCCTATTGTTAAAAACAATAACTGGGTCATCATCCCGAATAGCAGCCGTCATAAGGCCCTTTGCATTATAGGGATTGGAAGGTACTACGCACTTCAACCCAGGAAAATGCGTGAATATGGAGTAGAGTGTTTCAGAATGCTGAGCCGCAGAGTTGGTCCCAGCGCCAATGCCTGTCATGATAGTGAGAGGCACTGTGACCTTACCTCCAAACATATAATGCATCTTGGCTGCATTATTGGTTATTTGGTCCGCGCAAACACCGTAAAAACTGACATACATTAGGTCGACAACTGGCCGTAGCCCTGAAGCAGCGGCTCCAACTCCAGCGCCCACAAATCCAGCTTCAGAAATAGGGGTGTCCCGTATACGGTTTCTCCCGAAATCATTAACTAGACCCTTTGTGAGCCTCATAGGCCCGCCCCATGCATCTTGAAAATCTTCCCTCTCCCCTCCACCTGCAATATCTTCCCCCATTACAATCACAGCCGGATCTCTCTCAAGTTCCTGCCTGAGCGCTTCATTAACAGCCTGAATGAACGATATCTGTCTTGTAGCTTCCGCTTGTGTCATTTCTTTATCCCTACCATTTCTTATTAATTTATATCTTGGGTTTCTTTTTTATGGATACGATACATATACATCTCGCAACAGCTCTTCGGGATCAGGAAATGGGCTCTGATTAGCAAATTCCGTGGCTTCATTAACGGCAGCTAAACAACTTGCCTCAATTTCCTGTAACTCTGATTCCTCAGCAAAAGATCCTTCGAGTATGTGTGTCCTGCAATTTGCAATACAGTCCCGGTCGATATAGTACTGCTGCTCCTCTTCAGATCTGTAACCTAGTGGATCATCTGCTCCGAAGTGACCCATATACCTGTAGGTTTGAGCCTCTATCAGGGTCGGTCCATCTCCAGCCCGTGCCCTAGCCACAGCTTCTCTACCAACTTCAAACATATCCATAACCGATTGTCCGTCTACGGTAACTCCTGGAATACCATAGCCATCTGCCCTGTTGGATACGGATCCTCCAGCCACTGAATACTCAAAAGGAGTTGATTCAGCATATCTGTTGTTTTCACAAACGAAAATAACTGGCAGTTTCCAAATTCCTGCCAAGTTCATTGATTCATGCAGAACACCTTGACTGGAGGCCCCATCCCCAAAGAAAACAACGCTTACTTGATTCGTTCCTTTAACTTTGGCTGTTAGTGCAACCCCCGTTGCAACTGGAATATTGGAGCCCACCACTCCATTCGCTCCAAGCATCCCTCGTTCTATGTCCGCAATATGCATTGTTCCACCCTTACCTTTACCGGTTCCGGTAGATTTCCCCAGTAGCTCTGCCATCATTTGGTTCAAATCGAGGCCTTTGGCGATACAGTGATGGTGGCTTCTGTGAGTGCCCAAGACGTAGTCATTTCCGTCAAGATGTGCGCAAATACCTGTAGGAACCGCCTCTTGACCAATTGATGAATGCATCCCCCTCAATTTACCTGCATCAGCCTCGCGTCGTGACTGCTCCTCAAACCTCCTTATCGTGACCATCGTCTCGTACATCCATAAAAGTGAATCTCTATCAATCTCTGTGTACGGCATACTACTTAACTCCCAATGTAACAAAACACCCGATGAGTGAGCGAATCCTAAAATCATTTGAAACAATTATGACGTGGAAATGGGCGGATTATAACACTTAAACATCGGTAACAATGAACTTTAGAAAAAGTCTACAAATCATGGAAACAACAACCTAATATATGCCAAAGTTATGTTATCAAAATGACTTAAATTTTATGAATTAAAATTTCGTTGACACCCCTAACTTTAGATTGCTAGGATTCAAGAGGTGCACCCAACACTGGGGGATATAGCTCAACTGGGAGAGCGCGGCGTTCGCAATGCCGAGGTTGGGGGTTCGAGTCCCCCTATCTCCACCACACCCTGCGGAAAGAGTGAAAGATTTGGACATGGCTTAGACAAATTAATGCATCCTCATGAAGTACTTAGCCATTAAGTCCAGGGAGATAATTCCATCATAACCAACCCGAATCCAAAAGTTTTTATTTAATGGCTCTCCCCCCCCATTTAGCTGCATTTAGAAATCGAGACTTCAGGTATATCTGGGGAGCTAATGCACTTGGTGGTGCAAGTACTTGGACATTCCTGATCGCTAGCCAATGGTACGTACTTTCTGAATCAGACAAATCTGTCTTAGTAGGCCTATTCACCTTTGCATCGATGCTCCCATATTTATTGGTTTCTCCCATAGGCGGTATTCTTGCGGACAGGGCCGAAAGGAAAAAGCTAACCGCCATAACACAAGCAGGAATTACGGTATCGATTGTTATTACTGTCCTTTTGTCTTTATTTGGTGTTTTGAATCTGTGGCATTTGTGTATTCTCGCATTCGCTGCCGGTTGCTTCCGATCCACTCAGGAGTCAGCATTAGTTGCACTTGTCACCAACGTGGTACCTGAAAAGACGCTATTAAATGCAATAACTTTAAACTCGGCAACTAGGCACGGGTCCAGGGTAATAGGTATGGGATTATTGCTTATGACTCGGGTTCCTCTTGGTGAGGGACTTGATATTACCCAATTCCTACTAGCCAGTAGTTTACTCGGAGTTATCTCACTCATACTAATCGTTAGAGTTCAAAAAAGGTCAACTGGTGAATCTCTTCCAGAGACAGGATTACTGCGTGGAATGATAGACGGTGTGAAATTTATTTACACGAAACATGAGGTCGGAATTTTTATAATTTTGGTCGCCTTCCACTGTGCATTAGTTATGTCCTTTGATTCCATTCTCCCTGTTTTAACCAGGGACACTCTTGGTTCAGAGGATGAATTCCTCTTGGCTCTGCTCGTATTATCTTTTGGTTGTGGAGCTGCAGTCGGAACATTTTTATTGGCTGGCATACGTAGTGAAACCGGTAAGGGTAGGCTACTGCTGCTAACGGGAATTATTAGTTCCCTTTCACCCATTGCACTTGGACTTTCATCAGATATATCTATATCTTTCTTCGCCAGTTTCCTAATGGGAGCTTCGCAGTCTATGTTCATGGCGCTGACAATTACATATGTCCAGCTCGCTACTCCAGATCAATTTAGGGGTAGAGTTTCGAGCCTCTACATACTTCATGCCGGAGGAATAATGGCATTCTCCAATCTGGGATACGGGGAACTTGCCGATACTTTCACAGCGCCCATCATTCTGGTGATAACTGGCGGACTATTTTTGATAGTGTTCTCCTCAATGGGGATATGGGACAAGGTACTCAAAAGCACCATTAAAGGAAAATATCAAATACTCACTGCAGACCCGGATTAAGGCTGGTCGAATATAAACCATGAAAATCAGCAAAGCTGTAATACCAGTAGCGGGATTAGGAACTAGGTTTCTCCCAGGCTCCATATCAATTCCCAAATCAATGATCCCTGTATTCGATCGTCCTCCCATCCACTTCTGTGTTGAAGAAGCCTCGAAAGCCGGTATAGATCACATAGTAATTGTTACCTCTGAAGGTCAACATGCTGTCCTTAAATACTTTGAAAAAAGACCCGATTTAGAAAAAGCCGTATCTGACAAAAAAGACTTTGAAATGCTCAGTCTTTTGCAAGAGATATCAAAAATGGCTGACATCAGTGTAGTAATTCAAAAAGAACAACTCGGCCTAGGGCACGCCATATTACAAGCCCAAAGTAGTCTGGGAAATCATCCTTTCGCAGTGCTGCTTCCTGATGACTTAATCTTGAACGATGATCCAACAATAGGTGGTATGTGTTCGGTCTCAGAGCAGACTGAAGGTATGGTGATAGCCATAAGACAAGTCAGCAAAGAATCTATACCCAACCTAGGAATCGTGGAGATGGGACAAGACTATGGAAGGACAGTTGAGATTCTTAGAATGATCGAAAAGCCCACATTGGAATCAGCTCCTTCTAATATGGCCATTGTCGGTCGCTATGTACTCCCAGCTGAAATCTTCGAAAATATTCGGAACACCTCGCCTGGATCTCTTGGAGAAATACAACTTACCGATAGTATGACCGCACTTTTAAAAACCACTGCTTGCACTGGTTACCGGTTTCCCGGTGCACATTTTGACGTGGGCACCCCACTAGGTATGTTGGAAGCCTCACTTCATATAGGTATGACCCGTTACGGTTTTGACTTCGAGCAATCGAACCTTAAAAGAAACAGGAATTATCTATAAAGAGCCAAAATTCCTACAACCGCCAACAACCAGAGGACAACGGATGTAACCATGTGTGGATCGCGAATTATCGTCTCCTCGGGACGCTCAGCTACCCCGGGGAATCTCGACAGGTATAGATACCGAAACAAACCGTACGCGACAAATGGAATGGTAAGCATCATCGAATTATTTTCAGGAAGATTTTCCGCCCAAAACGTATACAAACAATAAGATATCAGTGTGGCTGCTAAGGTCATTGATAGTAGATTGTCAATAAATCCAAGATCATATTTCCCTAATGTGTCTCTAAGTTTGGGCTCTCCGGAAGACATGCTACTGACACTTAGTAACTCTCCTTTACGTTTGGAAAATCCTATAAAAAGCGCCCCAAATCCCATACATACGTACAACCATGGAGATATTGGTATCCCTATTACCACACCCCCCGCAATAACTCTGAGCATGAACCCCAGACCTATGCAGAAAACATCCAAGATAATAAGCCTCCGAAACAGTAAGACGTAGAAGAGCATCAACCCAAGGTATATTGCAAGTATCGGAGTCAGTTCCCAGACAAATATCCAAGAAGTAAGCAAACTGATGGAAGCAGCGAAAATAGATGATAATATCGCGAATCGGATACTCAGGACACCTGCAGCTACAGGTCGTTTTTTCTTTATCGGGTGTGATCTATCTTCCTGTGCATCAATAACATCATTAACGAGATAGACAGAGGAACTCGCCAAAGTAAAAATCACAAATGAAATAGTGACCTTTATTAGAAAATTAAATGCCTCGGTGTCGCTTCCTAAAGACCAATACTCATTGAATGAAAATAATAGTGGTAGAAAAATTACAAAATTTTTAATCCACTGTTTAGGTCGGCTCGTTATAAGCAGTTGGAACACCGGCCTTTTTCACCTCTTTGCCAATCAATGGTATTTTACCCACAAACAGTTTGCAAAAAATCTTAGACTATTCGGAGATTAATATGGAAGTGATAGCAAATTACAAATGCGTAACGGGTGAAGGACCAATCTGGCATTCGCAAGAAAAAAAGCTTTACTGGCTAGACATCCCATCGGGTTTCATTTTCAGATACGACCCCTTTACCAACAAACATGAACAAATCTACAAAGGACCTCAAGTTGGAGGAATAACGATACAGAGTGACGGGAACCTCCTATTATTTATGGAAAAAGGAGCTATTGCCATCTGGGACGGAAATGAGCTTAATTATGTAATAGAAACTCTGGAAGGTGAAGAAACCTCGCGATTCAATGACGTGATCGCTGCTCCCAACGGGAGCGTTTTTTGTGGAACTATGTCCACCACGGAAAACCCTGGAACTCTCTACCGACTGGACCCTGATGGTTCCATCCAGCCGGTCATAACTGGAATCGGAATATCAAATGGTCTGGGATTTACAACAGACTGTGAATGGATGTATTACACAGACTCCACTGCTCACACAATATATAAATACCGAATTAATCCAGTAAATGGAGAATTATTGGAACGATCGGTTTTTATAACCACACCCGTTAATGAGGGGATACCAGACGGCATGACAGTTGACTCAGAAGACCACGTATGGTCAGCCCGTTGGGACGGCTGGGCCTTGTACAGATACAGTCCAGAAGGGGAACAGGTGAACAAAATAGACTTCAACACTAAAAAGGTCTCCTGTCCTACGTTCGCTGAGAATCCTTTGAATAAAGAGGACTCAGGAAATTCTTACACTGACATGTACGTGACAACTGCAGGTGGTGACAACCCTTCAGAAAACGGATTGCAAGCTGGAGCTTTGTTTCGATTGAACCCGGGAATCTCAGGAAAACCAGAGTTTAGGTCTCAAATTTTTCTATAGCGGACCATCAATTCAATTTGAGATGGTAGAATCGGCAATAGTTAGGATCTGAGATTATTAGAATCTCGGGTTGATCAAATAAGTCTATAGTGAGGTTGTCAGATAACATGTCTGGACATTCTAAATGGTCCACCATAAAGCATAAAAAGGCTGCCACGGATGCGAAGAGAGGCAAGCTTTTCACTAAATTATCTAAGGAAATAATAGTCGCTGCTAAAGTGGGTGGAAGTGACGCTGACATGAATTTCCGGCTTCGCATGGCAATCCAAATTGCTAAAGACGCAAATATGCCTGCAGATAATATCGACCGAGCTGTCAAAAAGGGAAGCGGAGAAGGCTCTGACGGGGAGGCAATGTCTGAGATTACTTACGAAGGGTATGGGCCTGGAGGCGTGGGCATAATGCTTGAAACTTTGACAGACAATAAGAATCGGACTGTTTCCGATATACGCTCCACCTTTTCCAAAGCGGGGGGTAATATGGCGGAATCAGGAGCCGTTGCCTGGCAATTTGAACAAAAAGGGGTAATAGTTGTTGATGTTGATGAGGACAAGGCAGAAGATTTAGCCCTTATCGCAATAGACGCCGGAGCGGATGATTTTGAAACTTATGATGGGACATTGCACGTATATTCAATACCCACATCCTTGATGGAAATTCGATCCTCATTAGCAGATAACAACGCTGCCATAGCGTCCACTGAACTCTCTATGATCCCCAGTAATACAATAATGCTGGAAAGCCGTAAGGCAGTACAAACCTTAAGATTACTAGACACATTAGAAGATCTTGACGACGTTCAGAAAGTGTATTCTAACGCCGACTTTCCCGAAGATGCGCTGGTAAGCTTTCAGTCAGGCTAAAGGATAAAAAGTCTTTGAGGGTACTTGGCGTTGATCCTGGGACGATTAGGATGGGATTCGGGGCCGTCGACTCAATATCTGGTGAATTAGCCACTGTAGCTCATGGTTGCCTCACTCCACATCGTTCGTTCTCAATAGAGAAGAGGCTTCGTGAACTCTACAACGAAATAGAAACCATTATTGAGGAGATCAAACCCGACGCAATAGCGGTGGAAGAACCCTTTGTATCTAAAAATCCCAAAACGGCAATCGCTATTGGTCAGGCTCAGGCAGTGGTTCTTATAGCCGCCGCACAAAAAGAAATATCAGTTTTTAGATATGCACCTAGGGAAATAAAAAAGGCTGTGACAGATTATGGCGGCAGCTCCAAAGAACAGGTTGAAGCCATGGTGAAAATATTGTTGGGTAATATAGAAATCAATGGCCCCGATGATGTTACTGACGCTCTAGCGGTAGCAATTTGTCACCATAATGCGACGATGTTAGATAACCTATTTTTGGAGTAGAAATGGTCAACACGCTCATATCTGCAATCACTGGAAAAATAGAATCAAAGGGTCCTGAATACGTAGACATAATTGTCTCAGGAGTCACTTTCAGGATAAGTACACCCACTTCCACCATTGATCGAATTGGCGATTCGGGAGATTCCGTAAAACTTCTGACTTCATTGCAACTGAGACAAGACAGTATCACCATGTACGGCTTTGCAACCGAAGAAGACAGGATGGCATTTGAGGCGCTGATCAATATCAACGGAGTAGGACCAAGATTAGCCATCGCAGTTCTTTCAACTTTTGACGCAGGCACGATGGCCGCGGCAGTACAGTCAGAAGATACAGACTCCTTTAAGAGAGTTCCTGGAGTGGGAGCTAGAACTGCTAGCCGAATTGTTTTAGAACTTAAAGGAAAATTAGATCAGTCCTGGTCTATCCCGGGAGGAGCGGAAATTGTAGATGACGTCTTCGACTCTCTGACATCCCTGGGATATTCAGTACAGGAAACGCGTAGAGCTATCACATCAACAAATACAGGAGAAAATGACAGATTAACTACTGAGGAAAAACTCAGGCTTGCTTTGCAATTTTTGACATCTCAGTAGAAGGTGTTTCTTGTGACTATTAACTATGACATATGGGCAACCCTATATGACACAGTATATGAGGATGTAGTTGATGACATCCCATACTATATCGACCAAGTTAAAAAACCCGACTATGAAGTGCTAGAACTCGGATGTGGAACTGGCCGAGTTAGTATACCCATAGCAGAAATAACCTCTAATTTGACTGCACTAGACCTATCAGCCCAGATGCTCACTATACTCAAAGAAAAATCAGTACAAAGAGGTCTCCTTTTAGACTGTGTCATAGGGGACATGAGATCTTTTACACTAGATTCAAAATTTGACCTTGTTATTATCCCGTTTAGAGGTTTTCAATCTTTGCTTACGGTCAGCGACCAGGAACAATGTTTGGCAGCAATACACAAACATCTAAAACATGATGGTAAAGTGATCATAGACATGTTCTTTCCGAGCTTGGAAATGTTTGATCAAGACAGTAGGGTTTTCTACGACGTCAAAAAAATATTTGACGAAGCCTCAGGAAGATCAATTTTGGTTAAACATAAATCCAGCTTTGATACGCATACGCAAGTGATACAAACAACATTGGTAGTGGAAATCTCTAGAGCTGGGACCGTCACAGAAACAAGGTACGCAGATTTTCCACTTAGATATACTCATCCTAGGGAAGCCGAGTATCTCTTTTTAAATAATGGTTTTATAACCAAAAAAATAATCAATAGCTTTACAAACTCTGTCGAATATCAAACTAGTGAAATGGTATTTGAACTAGGAAAAATAGCGTGACCGTTGACAAAATTTAAGATAGTTTCAGATTTTGGGCCCACTGGTGATCAACCCACAGCCATCGATGAGATGTCTTCAGCGATAGATGGAGGAGCAGGCCACCAGACCCTCATGGGTGTTACTGGCAGCGGCAAGACCTTTACGATGGCATGCGTAGTGGAAAAAGTTCAAAAACCAACTTTGGTAATCGCCCATAACAAAACCCTCGCTGCACAACTCGCTACAGAATTTAAAGAGTTTTTCCCGCAAAATGCCGTCGAATATTTCGTTAGTTATTACGATTACTATCAGCCAGAAGCTTACGTTCCCAGAACTGACACGTATATAGAAAAAGATGCCGATGTCAACGAAGAGTTAGATAAACTCCGACATGCGGCGACAAGAGCACTTTTAACTCGTAAAGACGTTTTGATAGTGGCTTCTGTTTCATGCATTTTTGGTCTTGGGTCCCCTGATGAATATGAAGGATTTGTTGCTTCCATCCGCAAAGGAGAAATTAGAAATAGAAACAAGTTGATTCGTCAATTGGTAGATATGCAATATGAACGTAACGACTACGACCTGGCAAGAGGTAGGTTCAGGGTAAGAGGAGACACTCTGGAAATTATGCCAGCATACGAAGATCTTGGAGTCAGAATAGAATTTTGGGGTGACGATGTGGAGAGAATCATCCAACTAGACCCTTTAACTGGAGAAGTCCTGTCTGAAAGAGAAACAATAGAAATATTTCCAGCCAAACATTTTGTCACCTCTCAAGAAAAACTCAAGAATGCAATCGCAGATATCCAAGATGAACTCGCCCTTCATTTAAAACTTCTAAAAAGCCAAGGGAAGATATTAGAAGCACAGCGACTAGAATCGAGAACAAACTATGATCTCGAAATGCTGGAAATTGCAGGCTATTGCGCCGGAGTGGAAAACTATTCTAGGCACCTCGCACAAAGAGCAGCGGGAAGTACTCCATATACTCTAATGGACTACCTACCAGACGACTTCCTCCTTTTTGTAGATGAAAGTCACATGACAATTCCTCAAATAAGGGCCATGTATAAAGGTGATCGTTCAAGAAAAGAGACCCTAGTTGAACATGGTTTTCGCCTACCCTCCGCCCTAGATAATCGCCCTTTGAATTTTGAAGAGTTTGAGGATCGAGTCAGTCAAGCCGTCTATGTCTCAGCTACCCCCGGACCATATGAAATGGAACACAGCGAAAAAATAATTGAGCAAGTTATACGTCCTACAGGGCTTACAGACCCCGTTATAGAAGTAAAGCCTGTAGATGGTCAAATAGACGACCTTTTGTACCAGGTGAACCAGCGGGTTAACAAGGGTGAACGTTGCCTAATCACAACCTTGACAAAAAGAATGTCCGAAGAGCTGTCAGATTACTTAAAAGAAACCGGCATCCGAACCCAGTATCTGCACTCTGAGATAGACACTCTAGAAAGAAGTGAAATACTTAGAGATTTACGCCTCGGAGTTTACGATGTTCTTGTTGGTATCAACTTATTAAGGGAAGGTCTGGATCTCCCCGAAGTTAGTTTAATAGCTATCTTAGACGCCGATAAGGAAGGGTACCTAAGATCCACAACCGCTCTCGTTCAAACCATCGGAAGAGCAGCGCGACATATTGATGGCAAGGTAATTATGTACGCTGATGTTGTCACTGATTCCATGAAACGGGCAATAGACGAAACAGAACGACGGAGACAGATCCAGGAATCGCACAATCGCGAGAACGGTATTACCCCCCAAAGCATCCGAAAAACAATACGTGACATTACAGAAAGAGTCCGAGCGATTTCAGAGCCGCAATTAGATCATTCTATATCGGGAGATGACCTTCCCAAGGAAGACATCACTCGTCTTATAAAAGACTTGGAATCTCAGATGAAATCCGCTTCTAGAGATCTTGAGTTTGAAAAGGCAGCGCTGCTGAGAGATCAGATTGTTGACTTGCGTAAAGTACTTATCGATTAATATAAAACTAATGAGAACCGCAATAGATCAAAATTGACACCCTGAAGATTGGGTAGATACAATCTATTCATGACCAGATCAGTCAAGAAGACTGGTTGGATATCAAATTGCAACCAAAAATATTCTGAAGTCAGGTAGTAAATAATGGCAGAATCTGCGACTGTAACCCATGACGAAGTGCTAGAAGCTTTAAGGGATGTGTATGACCCTGAAATTCCCGTTAACATAGTCGATTTAGGACTTGTCTACGGGGTCGAAGTTGACGACGGCGATGTTGACGTCAGAATGACTTTAACTTTTGCAGGATGCGGAATGGGACCGTATATTGCACAACAAGCCGAATGGCGCCTCGCAGAAGTTGAAGGCATTGAAGATATCAACGTAGACCTAGTGTTTGACCCTCCATGGACTCCAGACATGATTACAGAAGAGGGTAAAAGACTATTGGGTTTAGATTAGCCAGATAGTCAATAAACAAAGTCCCTTGTAAGTTCCCACCGGGAGTACCCCTATGAGCCAGCAAAATCCCGCGCAGGCACGTGCCCGTATAGAGGCGATGAAACGCCAATTCGAACAGAAACGCCAGATCGACGAAGCATTGTTGGGTATAAAAAACAAGATCGGTGTTTACAGTGGTAAGGGCGGAGTTGGAAAAACGACTATCGCTGTAAACCTAGCCGCAACATTGGCAAATGATGGCGCACGTGTAGGCATACTAGACGTTGACGTCGATTGTCCAAATGTGGTTCGTGCAATCAACTCTTTTGATCAACCAATGGTCGGCGAGAATAAAAAAATGATCCCGCCCGAGAAATTTGGTGTCAAAGTTATGTCGATGGCTTTCTTCCAGGAAAACGAAGATGAGGCAATTATTTGGCGTGGACCCATGATCCACAACGCAATCAATCAAATGCTTCAATCCACAGATTGGGGTGATCTAGATTATCTGATCGTTGACTTGCCGCCTGGTACGTCCGATGCTCCGCTGACAATAATGCAGGTACTGACCATGGATGGTTTCATAGTCGTTACTACCCCGCAGGAGCTAGCAAAGGTGGATGCGAAAAGAAGTATAAACATGGTTCGTAAACTACAAGTTAATGTACTTGGAGTCGTAGAGAATATGTCAGGTGGAGTCTTCGGAGCAGGAGCAGGAAAAGAAATAGCAGATGAACTGGATCTGGACTTCTTGGGCACTATCGGTCTAAGGTCTGAATATCAAGATACATCTAAACCAACATCACTTTTGAGTAACGATGTTCTTAATGAATATAGGACCGTCTCCGAAAAGGCTCTGGCAGTTCTTGCATCGAACTAGACTTCCCTGAAATGCACAGAAGTCTACTGACTAAGTTGCTCAGCATCTGAACTGTTATGGAAGGTTTCAAAATCCGTTGATAAGCGATCCAAACTTATAACCCGTCACGTTCAAAAGACTGTTCATATCCGTAAGTTTCTGTGTAGTCCCAATAATCCTCTAGTGTTGAGCCGAGACCTGAGATGATAATTACATAACCTATAGCCCACATAGCCATGTCGTAGGTGAGCATATGACTCAATTGAAATGTAAATCTTTAAACATTCTCAGAAATCCATCTTCTATACCTTCCATAAAACGAATACGAGTAACTTTCTTCTTAAATGACTTCAGAGCTAAGAAGTCTCCATTAAATTGAGCTTCAAGTATTTTCGTAAACCCGTAAGTTTCTCCAGGTAACGCCAAAGATTCATTAGAAAACTTTTCTCCTATCATCAAAAACCTAGCATTTTCAGGCCCGCCCTTATGTAGCTGACCGACCGAATGCACATAGCCCGGCCCCAAATGCAAAGTACAAACCAGTTCAGTTTCTCTCTCAATTCGATCAATCAAAACTTTGGTTAATTGCAGAACTTTATCTGAGGTTGGTAGATAACAAAGAATACCTATGTAATCCCTATGATTTGCAGAACTTATGAGATCACTTGCAGATTTCATTTGTTCATCCCAAGAAATCTCAATATCACTACTTTCAGAGTTTAAGATCACGGACATAGTTTTCTTGGATGATTCCACGTGCGGTTGATCGAATGGGTTAACTGCCATGAGTTTTCCCATGGCAGCTGTAATTAACGACCATGTGAAGAGCTGAAACCCAAGAGAAAATGGCGAGTCTATGACCAGTGAATATTCATCGGAACCAAGTTTCCAATTTGATTCTTTATTAACACGGATATTTATCACCATCGAGTCAGGTCTTTCAATTGCTGAACGCTCAGTGTGTGATCGGACCACTGGGATAATACCAACTCCAGATTTGCCTAAACTTTCGGCCAGCATCTGCTCTATCCATAACCCCATTCCTTCCAAGCCCTCATCGGTATAAATAACTAACTTATCTCTACCCCGTTTCAATCCATTTAGTAGAAACCTTAGAAGATCTTCTATAAATACCAGCTCCCCGTTTTGGCCTGTTGCTTTTGAAGCAGATAATCCCCCCTCAAGAACAGGTTGTACAGGCACACCTGATAAAAGGCCTGGGAAAACACCGAAAGGAGTAAAGACTGAATATCTGCCACCAACCCCAGGGTATCCATGTAGTACCATCCGGAATTCATTCTCCTTAGCAACAATATCTAGTGGGGATCCTTTGTCTGTAATAGCAAGAAATTGGTCCCCTATATTGGCCCTGTTAGAGAATGTTGATACTTTTTGAAAAAAATACTTAAAGAGACACATTGTCTCGAATGTGGATCCAGATTTTGAAGAAACTAGGAAAAGAGTCCTACTTAAATTCATGGATTTTTCAACAGTTTCAATCTGAGACGGTATGGTGGAATCTAAGTAACTGAATTGTAGTCCTGAAATATCCCCATACAAGTCGATCAACGTTCGAGCGGACAAACTACTTCCACCAAAACCCAATAACACAGCTTGGTCAAATTCCATATGAATGTCAGGTAATATCTCAGTCAGATCTGAAAGATGATCAAGAGTCTCTTGAGGTGCATCAACCCATCCTAGAAAATCTGAAGGGCCATCAAATGCGGAGCCCCATAAATTCGGATCCTTACAAAGAATGCCCTCAAGAACCTTACGAAGTGACTTATCGCTGCTATCTATAAACGAATAATCCGGTGTCAATTTGGAGACTTCAATCTGAGCTCTGTTGTTCTAGCAGGAGTGATGTCCTCTTATCAGAAATGTTCTCTATCAATTGGTCATAGGAGTCAGAAAATGCCTTGAGCCCATCGACAAGTAATTTTTCCGTAATCTCATCCATATTAACGCCAGCATCCTCAATCATGTCCAAGTGAGCCAAAGAATCGTCTAAGTTGCTTTGTATTGTAAGACTTGGATTGCCATGATCTTTATATGCTTCTAACGTGACATCCGGCATAGTATTTACAGTGTCAGAACCTATCAACGAGTCTACATACATAACATCACTAAAGTCTGGATTTTTTACGCTTGTACTCGCCCATAAAGGCCTTTGAACCTTAGCACCGCTATTTTGCAAAGTTTGATACCGACCCAAAGAAAATGTCTGGCGAAAATCTTCATAGGCCGCTTTAGCATTGGCAATGGCTGATTTCCCAATCAAATGCTGGTCTGATTCTTCCAAACATCCATCAATGGCGGTATCCACTCTACTAACGAAAAAAGAAGCTACGGAGGAAACTTTACTCAGGTCCCCTCCCCTATTTGATAATTCTTCTAAACCAGATATATATGCCTCTCTAACAGTCCCATACACCACCCTAGAGAATATAAGAGTCACGTTGACGTTTATACCCTCACAAATGAGAGTCTTTATGGCTGGGATACCTGCAGGAGTGGCCGGAACCTTTATCATAAGATTTGGCCTGTCAACGGCTTGAAACAGCTTCCTAGCTTCCTCGATAGTTCCCTTAGTGTCCGTTGCAAGATGAGGATTAACCTCCAGTGAGACAAATCCATCCGTTTGGCCAGTCGCATGATATATATCGCTCAACAAGTCAGCGGCATCCTGAATGTCTGATATAGCTAATGCTTCAAAAATCTCGTCGTCTCTCAAGTCATGTCGGGCCAGAGACTCTATGTCGCTGTCATATACAGAGCTAGTGGAAATAGCCTTTTCAAAAATGGAAGGATTAGAGGTCAATCCAGTAACTCCATTCGCTACAATTTCACCTAGTCCTCCACTCTGTATAAGCTCTCGACTAATATTGTCATACCACACCGACTGACCCAAATCTCTGAGTTTTTTTAGTATTAAAGATTGGGTCATTTCAATAACTCCACAATTATTACTATTCAGACACACGAGCCATATGCCTACCTAAATAGACTAGGTTCCAATCACCTTCATATTAGCATTTCATACAAGGTTTTGTGTTGAGCAATCGCATCTAAGTAAATCTTGTTTCTTCGCATATCTGGTTCGACCTTATGCCCAGTTACGGGTAAATATTCGTCCAAGGTCTTCCATAAACCCGAATACTTAAGTGCAAGAATAGCAGTTCCTCTAGAGGTGAGTTGTTTAGATTCGGGCACTAGAATCTCCGAACCCAACACGTCGGCCATGACCTGCGCTAGATACATCGAATTCTCCAGCGCACCTCCACTCGCTACGATGGCAGTAGGTTCAGCAACATCCTGACAGATAATATCGTAGACCAGCTTAAACCGATAGGACATAGATTCTATCAACGACTGCACTATATCTATTCCTGTTGTGTCGATCCTTATTCCGGAAATAGCAGCACGGGCATTTACGGCCCATCCCGGGCTTCGTTCTCCAGTAAGAAACGGAAGGGAGGTTAATCCATGACTATTAGGCCTTGATTCAAACAACTTTTGATCCAACTGTTCGTAATTGGACGGAATTTTGAGATTAGCCATCCCCCAAGAAAGAAGAGTGCCACCATCATTTAATGAACCACCTATAAGTGAATTATTAGCTAACCTGTAGGACCAGAGCCCGTCTGGAATGTACACATTATGGCCTTCAACAAATATACGAAGTGAACCTGTGGTCCCGATTGTCAGTGCAGCTCTTTTAAAAGATGCACACCCACTTCCGACTGTAGCAGCTGCACCATCTCCTACTGGTAATAGAAATGGTACTCCCTCCAAAGTAGGCCATCTTTTGGCAAACATTTCTGAGAATCCTACAAGAGCCTGGTCATAAGGTTTGGTCTCCGGAAAATTATCTGGGCTCAGATCAAGAAATTTGAGCAAGTCCTCATTAATTGTCTCTGTTGAACGATCCATGAGTCCCATCCAAGAGGCTATTGAAAAACTAATAGAGGGAGATTCATCAAACCATCTTTTAAACAAAAATCCACCTATATCGGTCCATAACACAGGATCGCACGGTAATGAATTATTGTCTTTCAACCATCTATAAATAGGAGGGAAATACGCGGAATGTACGGGGACCCCTGTCTTTTGGGTATCCAGGCTAGATATAAAATTTTCTCGGAGTGCCGTAGCTTGTTCAAAAGACCTTGTTTCAGCGTATGTAAACAGATCTGTAACAGGTTCATCATTAGTATTCAAACCAACGTAGGTCCCTGCAAATACATCAATTCCGACTGCTAAAATCCTCAGGTCTTGATCATGGCACAGGTTTATAAGCTGATCGACGCAGGCCTCTACATTTTTAGCAATTTCAACAGCATCCCCGTATGCCCCACCATCAGTTGTGTAATTGATCGATATCGGAACTACCACCGAGCAATTTGGAATCACATTGGCACTAACATCGTAGGAGGAAGCCCTTACCGAAGAAGTTCCCACATCAATTGCTACAACACAGTCCAACATTCGTACCTAAGTTATCAGTTATATAGAGCTACATTGTTAGGCGTCTGTACAAGACCAACAAGCGCTCTGGTAAGTCATTGATATCATCTAGAATTTCATACCCCATGTCAGAGCACATCGTTTTGAGATAGTCATGACCATTCTTATCCACTGTTAGACAAAAGGAATTAATTCCTTTCTTCTTAGCCTCGTCAAAAGCCATTTTAGTGTCGTGAACAGCGTATTCTTTCTCGACTCCTTCTCTGCTATAACCCCTATCTTGCGGCCTTCCGTCACTTATCATAAAAAGTATTTTTGTCCGAGCATCAGTTTGCTCCAGTTTGTAAGCGGTGTGACGTATAGCTGGACCCATTCTTGTTGCATGAAGAGGGGCTATGCGATCTATTCTCTTTTTTACTCGGTCAGAAAAATTCTCCTGCAAATCTTTAACTGTGTAATATTCCACATTTTCCCGTCCGTACCCTGAAAAACCATATATCCCATAGGTATCACCAATTGCTTCAAGGGCATTTATAAGCAGTACCATAGACTCTTTTTCCATGTCGATGATCCGTTTATAGGATCGGCGCATTTGCTCTCCACGGCGAGTCCTAAGCCACACCATATATTCCACTGGATCATCTGGCGCGTCCCAATCGTCCTGATTCTTCTTACCCTCATCAATCGCCTCCGCAGTTGATGCACTCGTATCAAGTAAAAAAGCAACAGCTACGTCCCTTTGAACTTTGTTCCGCCTCCAATAAAATTTTTCGTCTGGGCTGGCTCCAGTTTTTATATCAACCATATTTTCGATAACGTCATCTATGTCGATATCTTCCCCATCCATGAGCTTCCGCTCTTTTCTCATCATCTCAGGAACCATCATTTCAAACTGTCTTCGAATTCTGGTCACGAGAGTCCCATATTCATTGAGCGTAGCGCCGAAATAGGTTGGGTCTCCTTCTTGCATCATCTTCTGTTTCACTACACACCATCTAGGTTTATAGTCATCAGCCCTAAAATCCCACTCATCGTAGACAAACGTTTCAGGCTCAGCTGATTCTAGCTCTCCCCCTTCCTCATCCACATGAACAAATGGACCTTGGGAATTCTCTGGGGACTGTGGCATATCAGCACCAGCCTCCTTCATTATGTTATCGGCAAACATTCCACTTGATTCTTGTATTTCTCCCTGTACCGCCTGGAGATCAAGTTCTGCACTATTCTCCAGCAGCTCTTGAAGCTGTTCTTGTGTTAGAGGTTCTCCTTCTGCATCAGTCATTTGATCTTGCTGCTGCATACGGAGTTCAGTCATAAGTTGGGCTAATTCAGGCTTAAAATCGCCCCTAAAGTCCACATCTTCAATGGACTCGTACTCCTCCTCACCTTCAGGACGAAGCTCCATTTCCATGCCCATTCCTATCTGCTGGAGTAATTGTTCCATTTCATCAGGATCTTCATATTCATCCTCGTCTTCATCTTCGAAGTCCATATCGTCCCAATCTTCTGGAGGAATTTCCTCGTTTGGAATTCCAGCGATAATGGCGTATATCCTCAATGAAGCTTCTGAGACGTCTTCCACCGTTGCTTCAGGAACAAGTACTCTTTTAGCAAGAACAGCAATTCTTTTTGCCTCATCCGAGTAACGTATCGGCGCCTCGACTCCCTCATACTGTTGAAGGCTCAGGCGAACCATAAATTCAACCAGAGCTTCTCTTGCGGGCAATTCTTTTATATCCACCCGATTCTCATGGGAATCTGATTGCACTTTCGTATAGGAAGACTTTATCCCTGGGTATTCAATTTTCACTCGAGAATCAAGACGTCCATCCTCAACTACTGTAAATATGTCTAACGCCAATTTACGATCCTCAAATAGGTCAAAATACCTCTGCATATCCGTCAACCAGGCCCTCTCGAGGCCTTGTGAGGTTTCTTCGGCATCAGATTTGTCGATTTCCTCTGATTGTGCTGTGTCGATTTCTTCCAGTTCAGATCCTTCAGGTTGCTGGAGCGCTGCCTCTACTTGTTCTTCCAGTTTTTTCGAAGCAGACTCAGTACGTATTTCCTCAAGCCTCGGTCTTAAATCATCAAATAGCGTCGATTTGGTTTCAAATTCAAAACCAAAACTCCCAAATTCTAAGTGGGCGACTTGATGGGTAGATACTACTTTGAACCAGGAGAAATTTTCTTCCTTAGAAGTGTACCTGTCCACAGCAGTCGGAACATACACTGTAGAGCCCTCGGTAGTCGGGGATTCATTCGAAACCCATCCTATGTTCTTTTCAACAAGATCCCCAGTCTGGGCAAGCTTTATCTCCGCACCTGCCAGCCCTCTACAGTACATCTCCATAACGGGTTTGACGCGATCAAACTCTATTCCACTCGAGAGAGCCTCAATTACCTCTTCTGAGTGGGAGGATTCAATGCGGAAGTAAGCCAACCCACCATCTCGATTCTGCTTGAGAGTATTTACCCCCTCTTCATACCAACGTCCTAACTGAGATATGGTTAGCTTTTCCAGCGCATTTGGAGCTGACTTTATGAATTCTGGCATTGCCAAAGCTTCTTCATCTAGAAGGTTTTCAGCAAGTCCCAACACAATACTGTGATTCTCTTCCTCCAGTTCTGACAATGCCTGAGAGATCTCAAGCATCGTACCCGGGATATTTGTTCCTCCATTTTGCACCAAATTCTCAGCTAATTTCATGAATCTAAGCCTTTGATCTGGCTCTATCCGTGGGAGTGCTTTGGAACCGGCTTCGAAAAAACTTTTGACTTCTCTCCAACCTGTATCAACCAACGTGGATGCAAGAGATAAAAAAGCATCTTTATCCTCACCAACGAGTGGGAATATCTGCTCTCCAAGTGCCAGGCATTCAGATGCTAAGTCGTATGAGCGGTGGGAAAGAGCATCAAGAAACCCTGCGAATCTTTCCAGTTCCTGAAAAGAAAGAGTATCCAGTAAAGCAGGGCTGTGTGCAAAGAATTTACAAGCCAAGGTAGAAGATTTCCAAGTTCCCTTGTACAGACTATCCCCTAGGCCAGCCCAACTTTCAATATGACGGGACCTGAGTTTCCCCATAGCCCCTGGGCTTGCTTCAAAATACGCCGAGGCGAGAGTGGGAGATTCTTCACATAACTTAGAACCACACTCCATCCATTTTTCAAAATAACTATAAGGCATAGATGCGAGCACTGCGGGACTAACTTGATAAAAATGCGAAGCTGCTTCCCACGACCTGACAGTTTGATCAGCAATAGTAATGCCCATTTTTGCCCAGAACAAAAGCTGCTCGTCGGTCAATGCAGAAGGCATTCTCTTTGCTGATCGTTCGAAACGTTCCAGAACAGGTTCCGGGTATTTCTCAAAATCTGATTTTAGCGCCGCTAGTACTGGGGGGACTTTAGATGCCACGACCGCTCCTATCTGTTTTACAGGCTTCCTTAAATGATCAAGTTGAGGAGACTATGTCTGCGAGATTCTCGAGAATTCTTGCAGTCGCACCAAAAACAACATTTCCATCAAAGACATATACTGGTGACTTCACCTCATTTTGTTGTAATAAATGGATCTCGTCTCTCTGGTATTCGGATCTAAAAAGTCCAAAAAGAGGCATCTCTAAGACTTCTTCAACCTCGTACTTACTCAGAGTATAACTGTACGGATAATCGATGATCCCAACAAAAGGCCGTATCATGTATCCAGTTTTAGTCTGAGTATCATCTAGACTGCCTAGAACGGTTATATATTCTTTTTTGATTCCCATCTCTTCAAAGGTTTCCCTAAGAGCGGTGTCAAGCAGCCCTTCATCATCGGATTCCATCCTACCGCCAGGGAAGGATATTTCTCCTTTATGATGATCCACTATGTTTGTCCTCCGGTTTAGAATAACCGCGTGCTCTCCCTCTCTCTCAAATAAGAGAACCATCACCCCGGCCGGCTTAAGGTTCGTACTATCTATCGTTTGAGGAGAGCATTGCTCAACCGACTTTGCAATCAAATCGAAATTTGTTCTCAAAGCAACGTCCGAAAAATTTCTATTCAAATATTGAGGCAATTATCTCGGTGATACTCTGCTGAATTGCATGATCATCAGTTACTGCCCAGTTCACGGAGACTTGACAGGCCCGACGTGCCGGAATTCCTTGAGCCATCAACTTACCGGCGTATATTAGCAGCCGCGTGCTAGCTCCTTCCCCCAATCCATGCTCTTTCAAGTTTCTTATCTTCTCCCCAAGTTTTGCCAACTGGTCTGCTGTGTCCTTATCTATCCCAGCCTCGTGCTGAACTATTTCAGCTTCTATATCCCTTGGAGGATAATCGAATTCGATAGAAACGAATCTCTGTCGCGTGCTATGTTTCAAGTCCTTGAGAGCACTTTGGTAGCCTGGGTTGTAAGATAGAACCAGTAAAAACCCCTCAGCCGCCTCCAATAACTCCCCTCTTTTCTCTACCGGAAGTATTCTTCTGTGGTCTGTCAAAGGGTGTATCAATACTGTCGTGTCTTTACGGGCCTCAACAATCTCGTCTAGGTAGCAAATACCCCCTACTTTGACGGCTCTAGTTAGCGGCCCATCAATCCAGACAGTCTGGTCTCCTTCGAGTAAGTACCTTCCGACCAGGTCACTAGCCGTCAAATCTTCATGACAAGCAATAGTCACTAACGGCATGTTAACGCCGTTATTAGACTCCTCTCCGCCCTCATCCTTTCTCACTCTAGTAAGCTCTAGGCCAAGACGGTAAGACATATATTCCACGAATCGCGTTTTGCCGCATCCCGTGGGACCTTTAAATATCAAAGGTAATTTTTGTTTGTAAGCAGCTTCAAAAAGCTCAATCTCATCCGCTACGGGAACATAGAATGGCTCCTCTAAGAGCTGGTATTCTTCAATGATGTAACTCTTATAAAGGGTCTGGGTTGTCATAATTAAACTTTCAACTCCTCAATTTATGTGGAAATCCTCTTAGCCCATAGCGAATTGACTCTGGTTTGAAGGTCTTCCATACTGCCAGTATTTTCCACCACCACATCCCCGTGGCCGATCCTCTCATTATTACTCATTTGAGAATCTATTCTTTTTACCGCATCCTCTCTACTTAGTCCATTTCTGACTCCCAGGCGGTTTATGACCTCTTCAGGATCAGAAATAACCACCCATATTTCATCAAATAACGACTTCCAACCTGCCTCTATTAAAATCGCGGCCTCGACAACAGCAACCTTGTTATGATTCGACTCTAACGTCACTAAGCGTTCCTCTATTAAGTCTCTAATCAACGGATGCATGATTTCATTAAGCCTGTCCATCTTCGAAGAGTCAGAGAAAACGATAGGACCTAGCTTTTTCCTGTCAATTTGCCCGTCAGAACCTACTATTTCCTGTCCAAATTCTGTCACGACCTCTTCATAACCAATGGTTCCTGGAAGATAAGCGTCATGTCCTAGTAAGTCTGCATTAATAACAGCAGCACCTAGGCTCTGGAAAGCTTCCGACACGGAAGATTTGCCTGTGCCTATGCCACCTGTCAATCCGATTTTGAGCATTGAACCCCTACGCCGCAAAAATCATTCGGCCATTGTACAGCAAGCTGAAAAAATGGGTCAAACATATTTGACCGGCCCAATCACCCAAAAATGCCACGTTTATTCAAATTTCGTTTTTTATTTTTGTTTTATCCACATTCAAGGCTGGACGTCAAAGATATAATTATCAGTGGTTACCATGAAAAATTGTTCCATATAACGTCTGAAAATTATGAATAATTTACGAAAAATACCTAGTGTTGACTTGATTCTCCAGCAGGATAGTCTTAAACGGATTGCAGAAAAAGTCGATCCAGAAAAGGTCACAGGATTGATTAGAGAAGTGTTGCAAGATACACGAAAACGAGTTGCTAAAGGCGAAACACCACCACAAATTGAGACTATTGTTGAAAGAATTATAGAAATTGCTTCGACGCGATGGAATTCATGGCCTCAGGCTGTAATAAATGCAACAGGAGTCATACTACACACCAACCTAGGACGATCTCCCATAAGCAAGGAATCAATTTTGTCGGCTGGCCACGCATCTGAGGGATATAGTGACCTAGAACTTGATCTGGCCACCGGTAAACGAGGGTCACGGCAAGCGCAGGTCTCTCAACTCATATGTGACCTTGTTGGTTCTGAAGCCGCGATAATAGTTAATAATAATGCCGCAGCATTAATACTAGGCCTTGCATCGATAGCTAATGGAAAAAGTGTCATAGTATCCAGATCTGAGGCAGTAGAAATAGGGGGTGGATTCAGGATCCCTGATGTCCTCGCACAAAGTGGATCCAGGCTTGTTGAAGTAGGCACCACAAATAGAACCTATGCTAAAGATTTTGAAAGCGCTATTGACGAAAACACCGGAGCACTTCTGTCTGTTCATGCTAGCAACTTCAAGATCGTCGGATTTACTCACTCACCAAAAATCAGTGAACTGGTTTCGGTGGGGAAAAAGTCCAATGTACCGGTACTGCATGATGTTGGCAGCGGGTGCATAGTTGACGCAACTAAATTTGGTCTAGGAAAAGAGCCAATGCCTCAGGAAAGCGTAGCCTCCGAAGTCGACCTATGTTTTTTTTCTGGCGACAAGCTACTTGGTGGTCCACAAGCGGGAATAGTTGTTGGGAAAAAAGAATACATCAATAAATTGTCTAAGCACCCATTAGCTAGAGCATTTCGGATAGATAAAATGAATCTAGCTGCTCTCAACGAAACACTTCTGCATTATTTGCGTGGAGAAAATGAAACCAAAATTCCTGTTTGGAGAATGATTTCAGCGTCCGTAGAAAATTTATTACTCCGTTCCGAACGGATATGTGAATCATTACAGACAACAACCGAAACCGTGAAAACATTATCCACCGTTGGAGGGGGAAGTCTACCTGGTGAGCATCTAGACTCAGTAGCAATATCAATCAAGTCTAAATCACCCGACGAGGTTGGGAAAAAACTAAGGGAAGCGAATTACCCGGTGATCGGACGCATTGAAGACGATCGATTTATTTTAGACTTAAGAACCGTGCTCCCCGAACAGGATCCCTTACTTATAACGTCATTGAAACAAATTTTTGCTTGATATTATGCCTTACCTGAGACCTGACCAATCAAAACTATATAAACAAATGTCCTTATCAACGGAAGTAAACCTCAGACATTTGAGCGTAAAGGTGGGACAAGAAAAACTTGAATCATATATAGACAGAGCTTCTGAGGCAGGTATGGTGATTATAAAAATAATACATGGGAGGAGTGGTGGTGACATGAGGAAAATCACCCATGAACTCCTCCTACAGCATCCGCTGATTAAAGAATTTGAGTACCCAGCAGCACCTGCAGAAGGTGGGCCTGGTGTAACAATAGCCAAGCTGGTTTAGAACCTATATTTAGGATCTATTAAATCTCCTCGCATTGGTCACTGAACCCCAGCTAGCGACACAGAACGGAACAAGATATGTAAGTGGAATTTTCCATATCATTGCCCTATAAAATTCTCCACTAATAATGAAATCTCCTTGATTTAAAGCCAGTAACAGAGTTCCGACAATTACTGACGCTTTAGCAGATTTCCTAACCATGGTGGAGGACATAAGTATGCATTTCAAATGATAAAAATTCTCTTCGCCAGGGTGCGACGAGTTCATTGAAACATAATAGGGAGCCCCAAGTGTTTTACAACACTGGGAGCATGATTTTTTTATGTCAGAAACATTCATTGCTCGTTAACCTTTCAGTACTGATGTAATATGGTGCTAACTCTTTCGGGGGAGCCATAGTAGCTGTCTAAACAAGTGGACTTATTTGATCACAAAATCACAAGTAACTTAAATAAATCCGCTCCACTGGCGGCCAGAATGAGACCACGAGATTTTTCTGACTTCGTCGGTCAGGAACACGTTATAGGTAAAAATACTCCCCTACGGCAAAGTATTGAAGCCGGACGAATTCCATCTTTCATACTATGGGGACCACCTGGAACCGGAAAAACCAGTCTTGCCAGCATAGTAGCTAAATCTACTGGCTACTATTTTCAAATGCTCAGCGCAGTAACCGTGGGAGTTGCCGAACTAAGAAATTCCATAAACCAAGCCCGTGAAAGACTTGGGATGGAATCACAACGCACAATTCTGTTTATAGACGAAATTCACAGATTTAACAAATCCCAACAGGATGTGATACTACCTCATGTTGAGGACGGCACAGTCATACTCATTGGGGCGACAACTGAAAACCCGTCATTTGAAGTAATCTCCCCTTTACTATCAAGATGTCGAGTCTACACATTAAGGGAACTCCGACAACCAGACATTCTCAAAATACTTAACCGATCCCTTGCTGATGGTGAGAGGGGATTGGGACATTACAAGTCTCTCATTGATAACTCAGCCTTGGACTCAATTAGTAACATTGCATCTGGGGATGCAAGGTGGGCGCTGAATACACTGGAACTAGCGGTTGATTCTATTTCTGGCCAGAAAACTTCCGAACAAATAACTAGAGATACCGTTCAAAAAATAGTACAAGATAAATCTCTACGATACGACAAAAGTGCGGACAACCACTACGACACTATTTCTGCGTTCATAAAGTCAATAAGGGCCTCTGATCCCGATTCGGCTGTTTACTGGCTTGCTCGCATGCTGCAAGCAGGTGAAGATCCTATGTTCATAGCTCGCAGATTAGTGATATCAGCCTCAGAAGATATCGGACTAGCCGACCCAAGGGCCCTAACAATCGCGGTATCAGCTCAGCAAGCAGTGCATTTTATAGGAATGCCAGAGGGGCGCATCCCTTTAGCACAAGCCTCTCTTTATCTGGCTTGTGCGCCTAAAAGTAATTCAGCATACAAAGCCATTAACAGGGCTACGAGCGAGGTCGCAAATTCAGGGGACAGACAAGTCCCTCTACATCTAAGAAACGCCGTAACCGAACTCATGAAAGAATCCGGATATGGAGAGGATTACGTCTATCCACATGACTTTGACGGTCACTTTAAAGCTTCGGACAACCTACCAGACGAACTATCCGATTCAAGGTTCTATGAACCCAGCAACCTCGGATATGAAAAATTCATTTTAGACAGGCTAGAAGGATGGTGGGAAGGAAAATATGACCAGCATCGCTAATACAACTACATTCAACACCAATACTTAGGTTGGAAGGCGAGCTTTATTCGCTCTGGTTATTTTCCATCAGCTTCCTTGAGAGCAGCAGGAGACTACGAGCTATCCTAAATCCATTAAGTGCCACTACTCCTCCCCCAATTGCCACTGCGATTGGTGCACCTAATAAAGCCGCAATTGGTCCCGCGTGAAATCCCGCCATTCCACTGAATCCCCAACAAAATGTCTGGAAACTTAGCACTCTTCCCCTCATTCTATCTGGAATCACTTCTTGAATGAGGGTTGATAATCCACTCTCAAATGCAACACCACATCCAAATGTGAAAGCCAAGCAGAAAAGGGACAAAATCAAAAGTTTTGAAAAAGCAAAAACAATTAGACCAACCCCAAATCCAATAATCCCGAGTAAAACCAGTTTCCCCTTATTTTCAATGTTCGGCACAACGGAAATGGTCACGGTGGTCACAGCAGCACCTAAAGCTCCCGCAGACATGAGATAACTAAAGCCCTCGGGACCGAGGCCTAACTCATCTCTGGCTATAACCGGAAGCATAGACTCCACAGCCCAACCAAACGTTTCAGAAACCATAACTGCCAATATTAACAACCGGACTGAAGGTGATCGAAACACATATCTAACACCTTCCATAAAATCATCGACATGGCTGGCGCCACGATATTGCGGTGACTCTATCCCCTTCAATAATGAAACAATCATTAAAGACACTAAAAGGAGTGCCCCAACAAGAAAAAAGGCTTGGCCCATTCCTAACTCCACGAGAATGAGCCCTCCGGCCAAAGGGGCTACGACACCCATAATTGTCATTGAAAAGAAATTTGCTGCTATCCCTTTCAACAGGTTATTCCTACCCGCCAAGTCCAATGTAAGTGCCATCTTGCAGGAAAATTTGACTGATCCGGTTAGTCCACTTACAAAGGAAAAAAGGAGAGCATGATATAGCTGCAGGAAGTTCATCAACAACAAAATACCCAGGATTATCGCCGCAAAAGATTGGACCAGTAGGGACAGTATCAACAAGTGCTTCCGATTGTACCTATCAGCTAAAACACCAGCTACTGGGCTAAACAACGTCATTCCGACACCAGCTACGCCAGCGGATATACCGACCCATAAAGGAGAATTTGTGATATCTAGAACCAGCCATCCAAGAGCCAATGGTTCTATTGCGAGGGCAGCGTCATTGAACAGAAGCCCCAACCAAAATTTCCTAAATCGCTGGTTTGATAGGAGAAGGAACAACTAAATATATAACCTATCGGTATTTTTTAAAATTCAGATTATCCCGCTAAGGCCTGACCAAGTACATCCAGAGTGTAATCAACATCAGCAGCAGTTATCCCATAGTGCGTTACAAATCTCCAACGCTTTGCGGAAGAACCACCCTTTACCCCTTTTACCTCAAGCTTTCTCGTGAGTTCGGCTCTGTCCGGATAGTTAACTTCAAAAAAGACAAGGTTTGTCTCTACAGATTGAGGATCAATCGATATTCCTGGTAAATTCGATAATCCGTGAGCTAACTTAGCAGCATTGGTGTGGTCCTCAGCAAGCCTTTCAACCATAGTGTCTAGAGCCACTATGCCAGCAGCAGCCATAAATCCAGCCTGGCGCATTCCACCACCAACCATTTTCCTCATGCGCCTTGCTTCCTCGATAAATTCATTCGTTCCACAAACAACTGAGCCAACAGGGCAACTGAGACCCTTAGAAAGACAAAAACTAACGGAATCTGCGTCCTTCACCAACTCAATGACTGGAGTCTCCAACTTGACAGCCGCATTGAATATCCTTGCTCCATCTACATGCAAGGGAATTTCGTTTGCCTTGGCAACCTTTGATATGCTCTCCATATCTTGAGGGGTTAAAACCCTTCCCCCACAGTTATTTTGTGTATTTTCCATCGCAATCAAGGCTGTCTTAGGATTGTGATGATTCGCAGAATCCCTTATTGCTTCGGCAACAGAATCAGGATTTATCATCCCCCTATCATCATTAGGCACTAGATGATACGAGATCCCTCCTAGAGCAGCTGCGCCGCCACCTTCAGATCGAAAAATATGAGCTTTATCTCCAAGAATAACCTCTTCGCCTCTACCCGCATGTGCCAATAGAGAAACCAAATTACCCATAGTTCCACTGGCAACATACACCGCGGCTTCCTTGCCCATTGCGTTAGCAGCCATTTCCTCCAATCTATTAACTGATGGATCATCGCTGAAAACATCATCACCAATTTTTGCATTAGCAATGGCGTCCCTCATTTCTGGGGATGGATGTGTAACTGTATCGCTTCTTAAATCTACTTCTTGCATAAGTTTTACTTCTCCAACATTTCTCAATTGAACTATGTGAAAGTTAATAAGTACCATTGAACTATGTGAAAGTTAATAAGTACCATGAGCATTATTTTGTAAGGGTATTGTCAAATCATATACGGCTTTTTAGTATGGGAACAGATGCAGATGATTCAAAGAGATCAACGATGCAAACTACTAACAGGATTTTTACCAAAATAAATACAGGCGATTCCCACTTAGAAGGGCTCCTTGAAATACCTCTTACAGGCAGAATACCGCCCTGCGTTGTGATTTGCCACCCCAACCCAAAGGCTGGTGGAAATATGTTCAATAACGTCGTCGAAGGCGTATCCCGGAGTTTGAATTCAAATGGAATAGCAACATTGAGATTCAATTTTAGAGGGGTTGGAAGTAGCACAGGAGAGTTCGGAGACGGAACTTCAGAAGTTTCCGATGCTATTCACGTCCTTGAATACACCTCCTCATTAAACACCGTGGATGGTAGTCGAATAGGTGTAATGGGTTACTCTTTCGGTGCCGGCATCGCACTAGAATCGACCATAGAGAATGACATTGTCAAAGCAGTGGTTTCCATTGCTTGTCCACAAAGACATTTTTCGACATTCGGTACCGTGGAGATTGTGCAACCAAAACTTCTCATTTGTGGAGACCGTGACCACGACTTCCCAGTCAGTCAATTTAATTTCCTCTCGGCACGATTCACAAAACCGTGCCAATCAGAAATACTCACTGGGGCTGACCATTTCTTCAGTGGACATGAATCGGTTTTGGGTGAGCTGGCTTCTGACTTCTTTCTAGGAATTCTATAAATGTCTATCACATCTATCGCCTTCAAGAGTAAGGGGACTTTGCTAGAGGGGATCATATCCACTCCATATGACAAATCTGGACCGTACCCAGCTATCATCGCGTGCCACTCCCATCCCTCATTCAGAGGACATATGGGTGAACAGGTAATTTCAGCAATCTGCCAAGCCGCAGGTAATGCAGGTTTTGCCACTCTCAGGTTCAACTTTAGAGGCACAGGTGAAAGTGGTGGGGACCACGATGGGGGTAAGTCAGAAAGAAACGATATTAAATCAGCGCTGGACGTTATCAGACGTTGGCCTGGAATCGACAAAACCCAAATTACTGTAGCAGGATACTCTTTTGGGGCATCAGTGATCATGGATGGGGCGAGCATGTTACGGAAAGCCAACAAATTCGTTTTGGTTTCCCCACCTCCCAAAGCTTCAAGAGAATCTCGACTCTCCAAAGACAGCAGACCGATACTTATAATAGCTGGGGAAAATGATAAATTGTCCCCACCTGACAGCCTGCGACAAATATTCTCAAATTATGAAAACCCACCTCATTTGAAAGTTATTGAGGGTGCCAATTTCAGTTTTATGGGATACGAAACAGAGGTGGGGAAAGTTATTGTTAACTTTTTGCAGGGGTACGAAACACAACCTGCAAAAAGTTAACATTTTGGAAATCTTTTTTATTATTATCAGTTAGTAACTTATGATAGGCCTAGAGAAAAACTAAGAATAAGAACTGGAGAGAATATTGACAACCAATGATTTTAGAAAAGAGCAAGATTCGATGGGTGAGTTCAACGTGCCAGCCGCCGCATATTATGGCGCAAACACGATGCGGGCTGTTTTAAATTTCCCTTTGAGCGAGCTGCGATTTTCCAGATCGTTCATTGAAGCAATATCCAATATCAAGCTTGCTGCCGCGCAGACTAATATGGAACTTGGGCTCCTTGAAGAAAAATTAGGAACTGCGATAGTTGAATCAGCTACAGAAGTCGCAGATGGAAAATTTGATGACCAATTCGTCGTAGATATATTCCAAACTGGTTCTGGAACATCGACGAACATGAATGCAAACGAGGTTATCTCCAACAGGTCTATTGAGCTTCTTGGAGGAGAACTCGGTTCCAGGACTCCAGTCCATCCAAATGACCACGTAAACACTGGTCAATCATCCAACGATGTAATCCCAACTGCAATACACGTAGCCGCTGCAAAGTCAATTAAAAATAACTTGATTCCCTCCTTGGTCCAGTTAAAAAAATCTTTAGAAACAAAATCTGAAGAATTCATGCCGATCATAAAAACAGGCAGGACACACCTTCAGGACGCAACTCCTGTAAGACTAGGACAAGAATTCAAGGGCCATGCGGGACAAATAGAAAGAGGAATACAGCGTTGCGAACAGGCATTAATCGAACTATCTGAGGTTGCCTTAGGAGGAACAGCGGTTGGAACAGGAGTTAACACACATCCTGAATTTGCCAAAAAGGTTTGCCAAAAAATTTCTAGTGCCTTAGATATAGATATTCATGAAACTAATAATCATTTTCAAGCCCAAAGTACTCTCGACAACATCGTTCAAGCCAGTGGATCAATGAAGACAATTGCAGTAAGCCTTATGAAAATAGCTAATGACATAAGATGGATGGGATCAGGACCCAGAGGGGGATTCGGGGAAATAGAACTCCCTGAAGTCCAGCCGGGAAGCTCAATAATGCCAGGCAAAGTGAACCCCGTTATACCTGAATCAGTCTGTCAGGTAGCCGCTCAAGTTATAGGAAATGACACCACAGTTTCGATAGCAGGACAATCTGGAAATTTCGAGATTAACGTCATGATGCCTGTAGCCGCACATAATCTACTCCAATCGATTGATATTTTAAGCACGGCTTCTTCAAACTTTGCCAATCAATGCATCGATGGATTGAAGTCGACAAACAAAGGCCCAGAAATGGTCGAGAGAGGGCTCGCGATCGTAACAACTTTGGTTCCACACATAGGGTATGACGCCTCAGCAGATATAGCCCATAAGGCCCAAGAAGCAGGGAAAACTGTTCTGGAAGTTGCTCTATCTGAAACTAACCTCGACGAGGAACAACTACGGGAAATCCTAGATCCAGAAGGAATGACGGAACCTAGCTCATAGAGACTTTAGGCAAATTAGCTACCTGAAAAAATCTTCTTGGCTAATTCAACTTGTTCTTGTCTGGTTTCTATCTGTCCATCTAGCAATTCTTTGTGAATAGAACAAAGTGTACTACCTATTAATGGACCTTCAGGAATTCCTATTTCTAGCAAATCATCCCCAGTAACAGATATCGATACTTTTACGAGATCACTCAGATACAAGTCTATTTGAGCCGGCAGTTCCAAATTACCTAGGGAAGGAATGGATTTTGCGACATGCAAGGATTCCAGACTTAATCCTTTTAATTTTTCATATATGTCACTATTTTTCATACCAGGAAGCAATTGCCGAATTCTACCCAGGTCATAAACTTTTGACTGTAACGAAGAGCTAAACTTTAGCCTTTTGCTTATCTCATCTCTTATTACATCGTTAGAACAGTACAATAGAGCCAATAACCCAACCTCATATGAGCTGACTCCTTCGGGGCTAGAATTCTTAATGGCATTCAAGGCTTCTAGTGGAACATCAAGTTGTGGATGAATTACTTTAAATACACCCCATTCATCCAAGTTTTTTAGGACTTCCACGGAATTAGTCTCTCCAAATGTCAGGTTCAGTTCGTTCAAGATCCTCGTCCCTGAAAGTTTTCCTATTCCATCTAAATCTCTAAACAATGCCTCCTTTGTTGTCAATTCCATTTCAAAGGAAAGTCTTGTCGCATACCGAGCGGCTCGAAATATCCTTGTTGGATCATCTACAAAGCTTTGGTTGTGCAACACCTTAACTTTCCTGTGACACAAATCCTGAAGCCCACCGTGGTGGTCTATGAGATCTCCCCACCTCGTAGCGTCCACATGAACTCCCAAGGCATTTATAGTGAAGTCTCGACGCGAAAGATCTTTTTCTATTGTTGATAATTGCACTTCGGGAAGTACACCTGGTTTCGGATATACCTCACTCCGAGTCATTGCCAGATCTATTACTTGCCCAAATACTTCAATCTTGACCGTTTCAAATTTGGAAGTAGAAATCACCTGAGCGGATTTCATGTTCAAGCTACTCAGTAATTTCTGAGGACGGCATTCAACAGCCATGTCAATATCTTTGATTTCTTTGCGAAGGAGAACATCTCTTACAGCTCCTCCAACCACAAAAGCCTTTGAACCAATTGATGAAGCAGCAATACTCACTGCAGATATCGCCTGTGTATGACGATCGCTCAACCCTTCAGACAGCTTATCGCTAATATTCATTACAGATATGGAGAGATTTAAAGTCTTTCATATAGCCTTGCCAATGATTAATTGATTATACATTCACAATATTTCTTAGATGTGTAAAATTTGTTTTGTGAAATACGCAAAATAAGGGCTTGCTCAGGGAAAAATGGACTCCGAAATAAAGTTTTGTCAATACTGTGGAGGACCGCTTAGTGAGTCTCTCATAGCCTCAGTTTCAAGACTCGTTTGTTCAAGTTGCAGACGGATTACCTATTTGGACCCAAAGATTGCCGCTGTCACATTAGTATATTCGGACCAGAAACTTCTTCTCGTTAAACGAGCGATTGAGCCTGCCTATGGAAGATGGAGTTTTCCTTCTGGATATGTTGACAGAGGAGAAGCTGTAGAAGTAGCAGCAGCCAGAGAGGTGTTGGAGGAAACGAACCTCGAGGTAGAAATTACAGGACTTCAGGGAATCTATTCAGGTGATAACCCTGTCGTGCTGGTCGCCTTCAGGGCCAGGCCAGTTGATGGCACTGCCACACCTGGAGACGAAGTGAGTGATGTTGGATGGTTCGAGCTCGATAATATACCTGCATTACCGTTCCCTAACGACGGGAAAATTATCAACGATTTTATTTCACAACTTGGTTGTTAAATCGCGGGGCAATCCTGCGTCACTCCCCTGAAGACCCTTCCTCCCAAACTCTTTTAAATACAGCATATTTCTGATCTTCTTCAGATCCAAGTGATGTGATGTTAACGAGTTCCCATCCTTTGTCACCCATTCTTTTTAATAACACCGTAGTATATTCGAGTCCCCCTTGGTCTGAGTCCGACTTAAGTTTTATTGCATCATATTCCCACGTGGGCAATCCAGAAGGTGGATGAAAATCCTCAACATATTCGAGCTGTTGTAGTTCTTCTTCAGTGACCTCAGCCCATGAATCCTCAGGAAGTTCCGACTGGCATTCATCACAATTCGAAGCAGGGCCTAAAGAATAGCCTCCGCATTCTGGACAAAAAAATATCTTCATAATTCAAAGCCTATACTGGAATAATCACAGCAACAAAACGATTTGGTAGTTAGATATCTAAGTTAACGGCTTGATTATAGTGGAATCAACTCTTTCACAACATACCCTATGTGTGGGGGTTGTAGTAAGAGTAGCGAAATTAATTGACTGGGGCATCCATTGCAGCAAAGTTCATGTCGTAAAGATGGCTATACAGGCCGCCCTTTTCCATCAATTCTTCATGCCTACCGACTTCAATAATCTGTCCGTCCTGAAGAACAACAATTTTGTCTGCGCCCCTAATCGTTGATAGTCGATGGGCTATCACCAGGGCAGTACGGTCTTGGAGAAGATTTCTTAGGGCGTTTTGAATCAAAATTTCGGTATGGCTATCAATGTTTGCCGTCGCTTCGTCTAGAATTAGAATCCTAGGATCAGCAACGATTGCTCTTGCAAAACTTAAAAGCTGTCGCTGACCAAGACTAAGGTTGGTACCTCTTTCTGACAGGAAAGTGTCGTATCCATCTTCAAGTTCCAGAATAAAATCATGTGACCCTACCGCTTTAGAAGCGACAATCATCTGTTCCTCAGAAGCTTCACGATGATTGTATTTTATATTTTCCCTGACGCTACCTGAAAATAAGAAAGGGTCCTGGAGTACAGTGCTCATCTGTCTGACCAATGAGCGCCGTTTAACGTCTCTTATATCGGTGCCATCAACCAAAATTGCACCTTTATCTTGTTCAACCTCATAAAACCTAGACAGAACTGACACCAAGCTGGTTTTCCCGGCTCCAGTCGGTCCAACAATGGCAACTGTCTCACCAGCATCAATCTTGAGATTTATCCCCTTTAGGACTTCCTCCCCTTCGACATAACTGAATCGCACATCTTTAAATTCAATATCCCCTTTAAGTGCTCCCATCTCATCAGCATCTTCCGAATCCACCATATCCGGGTCCCTATCCATAAGGTCAAATATCCTCGAACCTGAAGCCATAGATCGCTGCAGTTGAGTATATTGCTGAGTCAAATTCCTTATGGGGTCAAAAAATCTCTGAATATACATTATGAATGCTACTAATACGCCGACTTCAAGTGAGCTGTCAGCAACCATAGAAGCGCCAAAATATATCGCCAGAGCTATACCAACTGCAGTCAGTATGTCAACTCCTGGGAGAAGTCCAGAAGCGAATCTACCCGCTGTCAGATTAGCCTCCCTATGTGATGTGTTTTTGTCATCAAATATTTCAAGATTACGGGGCTGTCTATTCAAGCTTTGTACAACTCTCACTCCTGATATATTTTCATTGAAAGCAGCGTTTACTATAGATATACGGATCCTGACTGCAATGAATGATCTCTTAGCGTACTTTTGCCATACCAACATGATTGACATAAGAATCGGTACTACAACCATTGAAATCAGTGCAAGTTGAACATCCAAAATTAGCAGAGCAATAATGATCCCAACGAGACTCAAAAGCTCTCCCAGGCTCATTACTACTAGAGCCGCAAATTCCTGAAGTTGACCGACATCACCCTGCACTCGCGACATCAATCTGCCAACTTCAGTGTTATCGAAATATTTCATAGACTGCTTTTGGACATGTCCAAAAAGATCCCTACGAAGCCTCCATAAAACACCTTGCCCAACCCGTTGCATAGCGGACTGCTGGATATAATTTGTAGCCCAATTAAGTAAGGCCACTCCCAAAAACAAGACGAATACCCAGACAAGACCATCTATATCCCCCGGTATGATGAAGTCGTCAATCCCCCAAGCTATGATCCAAGGCACCGCAACCAGAGTAAAAGTGAAAATAAGCATGGATATGCCAGATATTATGACCAGCTTCATGAAGGGTTTCACATAAGGCAAAAGCCTTAGTATGACTCTCTGGTCATAGGCAGAACCAAACACCTCTTCGTCAGCCTGTCCTCTCGAAGCAGAATGGCCTCCAAGCCCAAGATTCATTTAGGCTTCTGCCTTAGCCATGCTAGAAATTTCTATCTCTCTCATAACTTCTTCCTGAGGTCTAAGTTGCAATTCATAAATTTCGCGATATTTTCCATTAGAGGCAAGTAGTTCCGTGTGAGTTCCTCTCTCAACTATCTTCCCTTTGTCCAAAACAATGATGGAATCAGCGCTATGGACTGTACTAAGTCTGTTGGCTATTACAAAAGTTGTTCGCCCCTTCATAACAGAAGTCATTGCCTGCTTTATTTGATCCTCAGTTTGGGCGTCAACACTGGAAGTGGAATCATCCAATATCAACACCGGAGGATCTAGTAAAACCGCTCGCGCAATTGACATACGCTGCCTCTGACCACCCGACAAGGTGGACCCTCTCTCTCCAACGTGGGTGTCATACCCGTCATCCAATGAATCGATAAATTCATCCATTTGCGCAATTTTTGCAGCTCTCTCAATTTCCTCAATAGCAGCCGATTCCTTGCCATAAGCAATGTTCTCTTTCAGGCTGGTAGTAAATAAAAACACGTCTTGCTGGACCATCCCGATATTCTCGCGTAAAGACTTTAGAGTAAAGTCTCGGATATCATCACCATCAATGGTGATGCTTCCGTCAGTCACGTCATAAAAACGAGGCAGCAGGTTAACTAGCGAAGATTTCCCACTTCCAGGCCCTCCCAGCAAAGCTATTATTTCCCCAGGCTTTGCTTCAATATTGACATTATCTAAAACTTGGTTACCACCTTCATAAGAAAAACTCACATCCTTAAAAACGACGTGACCTTTCCTTCTAGCCATCACATGGGCTTCCACTTTTTCAGTCACAGGTGACTCCGCATCCAAAATCTCAAACATACGCTCCCCCGCAGATGCAGCGCGCGCGTATGCATTAACAACCCATCCACACATTCTTACTGGGAGTGCCAAAATTTGTAGATAAAAAACGAATTGCGCCAATTCCCCAGGAGTAAGAGCACCATTTATCACCTCCCTGCCACCAAAATACAGAATCAATCCCATAGCAGCCAGAAAGGTAAAAAGCATAAAAGACATACTGGATGCCCTAAGTTGCTCAGCCTCAATGAAAATATCCGCGACGTCCTTACTCCTGACATCAAATTTTGCTTCTTCATGATCTTCAGAAGCAAAAGCTTTCACAACTCTCATACCAGAAAAATTTTCCTGGAGAGTGATGCTGAGTTCTGCCATTTTCTCTTGAGCTATCAGCCAAAGATTCCTCATCTTGAGCCTTACGTGACTAGTATAGAAAGCTACGACAGGCATAAAACAAGAAGCTATCAACCCAAGTTTCCAATTCATGCTCATCAGTATTACAGCTACGATGATAAACAGGGCAATAAAGTATGGTGCCCTTACGAGACCCATGTTTATGAACATTCTGATGTTCTCAACATCAGTGATCGCTCTAGACATTAAGTTACCCGTATGATGCCTATCGTGGAATGCAAAGCTCTGGTGCTGTACCCGGTCGTAAAAATCATTCCTCAGGTCATACGAAACGAATTGAGATAGGGATTCCGCAAGATAATTTTGCCCATACGACAGAGCGCCTCTTATAATGCTCAAGCCCAAAATAATTCCAATAGAAATAAGTATCTCTCTGGCAGGAATCCCAGCAACAGTACCAACATTGTCGGCTATTAAATCTATGGCCTCTCCAAAATACCTGGGAAGTACTACGTAGGCCGCGACCGCTCCTGCTGTGCACAAATACGCCCAGGCTAATCTAGCCTTGTGGCGAAAAGCGTATCCTATGATCCTGAGAATATGGTTCATTTACTACCGAAAATAACTCCTGAGTGGGGCTTCTCGCTTGGCTGTACATCGACCAAATATGCAGTGCCCTCGGCTGAGAGCTAATTCTACTCCAATTATATGGGGGTAACACAAGTAGTTTGATGATTAATTCTTGATCTTTTTTTCATGTATTAATATGCCGCTTTCTATCTCTGTTCTGCATCGATTGTCTGAGGTAAGGCACCGTAGGTAGAATCATTACGTTTCAATAGGCACCGTTTAACATAGCGAATCAATAGTGGGCTCAGAACGAATTGTATGTTAGCTTAGAAGCACATGACTGTAGCACCAAATATTTGCAGTGTCATAGAGAGTATTACCGGTAGAGTTATATAAAACAAAAATATGAAAAACTTTGCCATCCGTAGCATGGCTATAGGTGACCTAGAGCAAGTCCTCGCTATAGAGAAAGATGCTTTCCCAGATCTCTTCCCTCCGACTTCTTTTAGGTCTGAGTTAAAAAGACCACGTGCAGAATATTATGTCGCCCACACTATTCAAGATATTGAGTCCCTGGCAGACTTGGAGGTAAATTCTGGCTATGATGCTAAACATCACTTTCGATATAGATCTGGGTATACAGGCTGGCGAAAAGGATGCAAATTTATCGCCGGGTTTGTCGGCTACTGGAAAATGGTTGATGAAGTCCACATCATCTCGATAGCTGTTAGACGTAACTTTAGACGTCAGGGAATCGGGGAGCTTTTACTCCAAAAAGCATTACAACAATCTAGAACTTATAAATTCAACGAAGTAACACTTGAAGTAAGAAAATCTAATACAGCTGCAAAAAATCTTTATGCCAAATACGGGTTTCAATTGGTAGGGATCAGAAAGGGATACTACAAGGATAACTTTGAAGACGCCTTGGTGATGACGTTGGGTGGGATAAATGATTGAGCCCCACAGCCTAATTCAGCAAATTGGCCTCAATTTCTACTCATCCACTCCGCCACACTTATGGTTAACGAATGATTCCATGTTTATCGGTACTACTTATATTAAAGTCCACATGTGAAACCCAAACTTTGCCCACCCCTTACGCCCATGCTACACTTTTCGAACGCTTTCCATGTGGAAAGTCTGCTTTGGTGTGTCTGTCAAAACAGAATAATTAACTGTGCTCAAAAGAAATAACAGGATGGCATAAAGTTTATGGTGCAAGAGGCGGTACAGCCGGAAAATACTGAAACGCAGGAAACAGCTAACATGATCACCATGAAATCTCTGTTGGAGGCGGGCGTTCATTTTGGACACCAGAAGCGCCGATGGAATCCGAAGATGGATGATTTCATATTCGCTCACAGAAATGGTATCCACATCATTGATTTACAAAAAACCCTTTACAAAATTCAAGAAGCTGCGGAATTCCTTACGGATATAGCTGCCACAGGCAAAAGAATCCTTTATGTTGGCACCAAAAAGCAGGCTCGAGACACCATAATCAACGAAGCTGAAAGAAGTAATTCTTTATACATATCCAACCGATGGTTGGGGGGTACTCTTACAAACTTTAGAACTATAGAATCTAGGATTCAACACCTAATAAACCTAGAAACCCGTAGAGAAACAGGAGAATTTACACTTCTTAGCAAGAAAGAATCTCTAGGGTACGACGAACAAATCAACCGACTAAATAAGAATTTGATTGGTATCAAAGAGATGACCGAGATGCCCGGTGCTATGTTTATCATAGACATCGGTAAGGAAGAAATAGCTGTCGCAGAGGCGAGGCGTGTCGGAATTCCAATAGTAGCGTTAGTGGATTCAGACTGTAATCCCGAGTTGATAGATTATCCAATCCCAGGTAATGATGACGCGATAAGGTCGATAAGGCTCATTAGTGGGCGAATGTCTGATGCAATAATCGAGGGCCAAAACCGTCGCATTTCTGAAAGAACCGATGCCGGCGAAGGTATGGAAGATTCTGAAGAGTCTGCGCCCCGAATGATTACTTATTCAACAGTAACAGTGGACGACGTTGAAGAAGAGACAAGTAATCAAACAGACAGTGAAAGCCAGGCTGCAAACAATGAATCCTCTATAGAATCCTCAGGTGTTGCGGAGGCGGAGGAAGAGGTCGCTGCTGCAGAGGAAGAGGTCGTTGCTGCGGAGGAAGAGGTCGTTGCTGCAGACGAAGAGGTCGCTGCTGCAGAGGAAGAGGACGAAAACTAGTTTTAGCATAAAGCGAAAATGGATGAATATAATCCCAAAGGAATAAATTAATTGACATCCACGACTGAATTGATAAAAGAACTAAGAGGACGAACTAGTGCCGGAGTCATGGATTGCAAGAGGGCACTTGATGAAAGCAACGGCAACGTTGATAAAGCAGAAGAACTCCTCAAAGAGCAAGTAATCGCATCCGCCGCAAAGAAAGCTGGACGAGATACTGACCAAGGATTAATAGAGACTTATATCCATAGTGGGGGAAGAATTGGTGCTATGGTGGAGGTTAACTGCGAGACGGACTTCGTCGCCAGAACCCAGGAATTTTCAGATCTAGCGCATGATATTGCAATGCAAGTCGCGGCGATGAACCCTTTAACAGTTGAAGAAAAAAAATCCGACACAGCTAACAATGAAGAGGTTGAAAATTCTTCTCTACTTCAACAACCATTCATAAAAGATCCTTCAAAAAATATCCAGGAACTGATAAATGAGACTGTCGGAAAACTCGGCGAAAATATCAGAGTAAGGAGATTCCAACGTTTCTCCTTGGGCGAGTAGCCTAGTCTCATGACTGACGTTAAGTTCAATAGGGTACTGCTTAAACTGAGTGGAGAATCCCTCAAAGGCTCAAGGCAACATGGCATAGACCCTGATGCGCTTGATTACATGGCTGGAGAGATTAAGTCAGTAATTGAAATGGGGGTAGAACTCGGAGTAGTAGTCGGTGGTGGAAATATTTGGCGAGGGTCAGAAGCAGAAATAGAAGGTATGGACAGAGCAACCGCTGACTATGCGGGAATGTTAGCAACGGTTATAAGTGCCCTCGCACTCCAAGAAGCTATGGAAAGACGACACAACCTCGACACTCGAACATTAAGCGCAATAAACATCCAACAAGTTGCCGAGCCTTACATACGACGTAGGGCAATTAGACACTTGGAGAAAAGGAGAGTGGTTTTATTCGCCGCCGGAACGGGAAACCCATTCGTAACAACCGATACAGGTTCAGCGCTGAGGGCTCTGGAAATTGAAGCTGACTTGTTATTGATGGCAAAACACGACGTTGACGGCGTTTACGATAAAGATCCAAAAACAAGCCCTGATGCGGTCAGATTCGAGCACATCAATTACTTAAATGCCATAGAAAAAAGATTGAGAGTAATGGACACAACGGCATTATCTCTATGCATGGAACACGATGTGCCCATAGTGGTGTTTGATCTCTTCCAATCAGGCAC
>CAYWYV010000001.1:0-4088 GCA_964462705.1 uncultured Dehalococcoidia bacterium | reverse complement strand
AAGGGTCAGCGAATAGGAACCCTTGTCTGTGACGAGGATAGAATCAAAAAAAATTTCACCACAGACCCTATATAGCTCAGGAGGATAAACTCATGCCAACAGTGGAAGAGGTGCTTCTAAGCACTAGTGATCGCATGCAGAAAAGCGTTGATTCCCTGGAGAGAGATTTAGGTGCCGTTCGAACGGGACGGGCGTCTGCAACACTCGTTGAAAACCTGATGGTTAACTACTACGGCACTGATACGCCGCTTAACCAATTGTCGTCAATAACCATTCCTGAAGCTAGAACAATAATGATTCAACCATGGGATAAGGAAGCTCTCGTGGAAATTGAGAAAAGTATTCATAGCTCGGACACCGGACTGACGCCCAATAGCGATGGGGAAATGATCCGGCTCAATATACCTGAATTAACTGAAGAACGTAGAAGAGAAATGGTTAAAATGGTCGGCTCGATAGTAGAGCAAGGACATGTTGCAGCCCGCAACATTAGAAGAGATAGCCTAGAGACTTTCAGAAGTATGGAGAAGAAAAAAGAAATCTCCCAAGACGACAGTAGAAGAGCTCAGGAAGATCTTCAAAAAGTGACAGACACATTTACTTCCAAAATGGATGTAATGAGAACGGAAAAAGAGAAAGAGGTAATGGAAGTTTAAGACCTCTCTCAACTCTTATCGGCAGGATCATTCTCAATGATATCTAACCGCGATACCAACGCTTCAATACGTCAACCACACCCAAATTTGGACCAAGTTCCTGTCCATGTAGCACTAATAATGGACGGTAACGGTAGATGGGCCATGGAGAGAGGTCTTGATAGAAGCGAGGGCCATGCTCATGGTGCAAGTAACCTTCGAGAAATAGTCGCAAAGTTTGGCGCATACGGAGTGAAGTATGTCACTTTATATGCATTTTCAACTGAAAACTGGGGGCGACCTCAGAATGAAGTTGAAAATATATTTGAAATACTTTTGACATCCATCAAGTCTGAGTTAGAGAACCTTCACCAAGAAGGAGTTAAAATTATTCACTTGGGTGACAAGGCGACTTTGCCCGAAGAAATTTCACACGCAATAATAGAATCGGAACAACTTACTAAGAACAATTCAAAAATAACTCTTTCTGTGGCATTCAGCTATGGAGGAAGGTCTGAAATTATTCAAGCAATCAAAAAAATAGTTTCGGAAGGAATAGTGTCCGACAATATCGATGAGAAAACATTCGAAAAATACCTTACTACCTTTGGAATACCTGATCCGGACATAATAGTTAGAACAGCAGGAGAGATGAGACTAAGCAATTTCCTCATATGGCAGTCAGCATACTCTGAATATTATTTCACTGACGTTTTATGGCCGGACTTTGGGGAAAAAGATGTGGATCTGGTCATTGAAACCTTTTCAACTCGCAAGCGTCGATTTGGGAAATCATAAATCCCAAAATTAGTCAGGTAGGAATCAACTCGGTTAACTATGAAAATCAGGCTTCTCAGTGCAACAGTTGCTATCCCGATTGTCTTAGCTTTGACAATACTGGGGAATCTCTGGTTTTTAGCATTAATGATTTTTGGTGCTTCTATTTCATCTTTTGAAGCATCAAGATTACTCAAAGTCAGAGGAATTAACACCAATCCAACGGTCTCAGCTTCACTAGGAGGCATCATCGTAGCATCTTCCTATTGGATTACAGAAATTGATACTTCCATCACCTTACTATTTTTAGTTGGTTCTGTTGCCTCCCTTATATTTTTAATTGCATGCAAGCCTTTGAACCCTTCCACTGTGTTACGACTACTTGGTACTCTGGCCTCATCAGTCTACGTGGGTGCATCATTGCTCCACGCTCCCCTTTTAAGAGACGGAAACTATGGGTTAGAGTGGCTAATATTTCTTATGGTAACCATAATATTGACAGATAGTGCTGCCTATGGAGTTGGAAAATCCGTCGGTAAAACCCCGTTTTTCCCCTCCATAAGCCCATCAAAAACACTTGAAGGTTCCATTGGAGGTCTAGTACTTGGTACACTCGGGGCAGTGATAGCCTCGCATTTTCTGAATATCCCAGATGTGGGCGTAGCCATAGCCATATGTATAGGCCTCTCTCTTTCACTTCTAGGCCAGATAGGGGACCTGTGTGAGTCAGCGATAAAGAGGGTTTCAGGAGTGAAAGATTCTGGAGGATTCATGCCCGGTCACGGTGGAGCTTTGGATAGGATAGATTCCATTGTTTTAACCGTACCTGTCTTGTATTATTTCTCCTACTTCTTTCCAAAGTTGGTAGGCACTTGAAGGGACTTTCCATACTAGGTTCCACGGGCTCAGTAGGAGTTCAAACACTAGATATAATTCGAACTTATCCAGGTGAGTTTGATGTGGTCGGAATATCTGCGAACTCAAATTATGAAACGCTAACTCAACAAGTGCGGGAGTTTTCTCCCTCTCTTGTAAATTGCAACTCTTTTCCTAAGTCATTTGAGGAGTCTCTTCCTAAAACAACAAGACTGGGTTCTATGAATGAAATGGCCAAGGCAAGGGAGGTGGACATACTTGTTACGGCCACCACCGGATATGCTTCTCTCATTCCAACATTTCAGGCTCTCGAGCATGGCAAAAGCATTGCAATAGCAAACAAAGAATCAATCATAATGTCAGGACAATATCTCATTGATTACGCCAGAGAGCACAATGCTTCGTTATACCCCATAGACAGTGAACCTAGTGCTATCTGGCAATGCCTCCGTGGTGAGGAATCATCCATACACAGGCTTATCATCACTGCATCCGGTGGACCATTCCGAGACACCCCTTTAGAGGAAATGGCAAATGCCTCGCCTTCAGAGGCATTGAAGCATCCTACTTGGAATATGGGGGCAAAAATTTCCGTTGATTCCGCAACTATGATGAACAAAGCATTCGAGGTGATTGAAGCTAAATGGTTATTTGGGGTGGAATGGGATGAGATAGATGTCGTTATACATCCGGAAAGCATAGTTCACTCAATTGTGGAATTTCAAGATGGTTCTTCAAAATCTCAAATGAGCCATCCAGATATGCGGTTACCAATCCAACACGCTCTTTTTTACCCAAGGCGTCCGTTAAATCCTAACCTGACTAGGTTTGATCCATCCATAGCTGCAAATCTAACTTTCCAGGCCCTTGAGCCAGAAAGGTACCCTTGTTTCGACATGGCTTTAAATTTCGCGAAAAAAGGGGGAACCTGGCCGTCAGTTTTATGTGGAGCTGACGAGGGCGCTGTACAAGCCTTCCTAAAAGGAAAAATATCTTTCAAGGAAATACCCCTGGTAATTGAGTCAGCATTGGATTCCTATGAATCTAAAAGTGACCCTTCACTAGAGCAATTAACTGAGGCATTCGATTGGGGAGCAACTAAAGTTAGGGATATCTCTGGGTTGGAGGACTAAAATGTCATGGCTCCCAGGGTGGATTCTAGTAATTCCAATCCTCACATTTCTCGTTTTCGTACATGAATTAGGGCATTTTGCGGTGGCCAAAAAGTTAGGTATCAAAGTTACTGAGTTTGGGTTTGGGTTTCCCCCAAGAATTTGGGGGGTTAAAAGGGGAGAAACTCTTTATTCGATCAATATTATCCCACTAGGTGGGTTCGTAAAAATGGTCGGTGAAGAGGATCCTTCTGAAAAAAGAAGCTTTGCTCACCAACCCATAACTCACAGAATGGCTGTATTACTAGCAGGTCCTTTTATGAATTTAGTTGTACCCATACTCATATTTACTATCCTGCTAGCACTCCCTCATGACAAGCATATAGGAGTTGTGACGGTTGGCTCTGTCGCCCCTGGGTCACCTGCAGTGGAGGCCGGAATTCGACCAGGTGACGCAATATTGGGAGTAAATGGGATAACGATCGATAACCATATCGACCTAGTTCAGCAAATCCAAAAATTGAAGGGGCAGGAAACGGAACTAACGCTGAGACGGAATGTGTCATCCCCTATATCAGGATTAACAAGTTCCCCAGAGTTTAGCCATACTGATACAGTCCTACTAACTCCCAGAAAATCGCCCCCAAATTTTTCTGTCGTAGCACAAGTTTCTGATCCATGTTTAGAA